>NZ_JBVIIM010000014.1:0-123774 GCF_055569765.1 Streptomyces sp. NPDC031365
CGTCCCCAAGGACGTCGAACTCGCCGCATGACCCAGCCAGTCAAACCACCCCAAACCAAACCTGGGCGCCTTGACGAAAGACATAGAGGCACCCCCCAGTGGGGGGGAGAGCCCACCGCACCTCAGTCAGCCGGGCCCGCATCCTTGGGTCACCGAAGCGGGTGGCCACGTCAAAGCGGGCTTGCGCGTCTGCGTGGTTTCCGCGGCACTCCTGGAGAAGGCCCGATTCGAAGAGGGCAATCGGCGCCAGAGGCATATCGCGGAAGAGCGCCCAGGACCAGCGGGCCAGGGACCGAAAGCGGCCGGGGGGCTCGGTGCGACCTCCGGCAGCGGTCTCCGCAAGACGCGACGACAGCGAAGACCGTTCCGTGACTTGCATCACGCCCGCCAACCTCCCCAGAAGCGGGGCTTGGCCACCAACTCCGGTCGGTGGTAGTTCGAGGGGCAATTCGGGCGTACCTACGAAGCCCCTTGGTAGTGGACTTGCAGCCGGAGTCCACAATGCACCGTTATGGCGTCAACAAGGAGCGGTCCACAGGAGATTCTGGGGCCCGGTTGAGCAAGTGTGGCCCACCACACACTCCTTGAAGATATGGAGGAGGCCCTGATACCGGTTGTCCTTATGTCCCACACCGCTCACATACCAAGCCACCGGAAACCCCGCCGCAACACGTCGCACATGGCGGTGCGGGCCAGGGTTGCTGGTGGCGTACTCAGCACGCTGGCGGTGGCTGGTGCGTCGGCTGCCTCGGCGAACGCCGCTGAGCCGGCGCCCCAGACGCTCGAACTGCCCACCCTCACGGCCGACCTGGCCGCGCAGGTCGCGCAGTCCGCGGACGCGACCCAGCAGGCCGCGGCCAACTACGCACTGCAGGCCGAGCGTGACGCAGCCGCCACCAAGGCCGCCAAGCAGGCCAAGGCGGACCTCGCCCAGGCCAAGAAGAAGGCCGAAGCCGCCCGGAAGGCCGAAGCCGAGCGCAAGAAGGCCGCCGCCGCGCGCTCCTCCGAGCGGACCACCCTGACTTCGTCCGCCGGCACCACCACCGCCCCGAGCACCTCCTCGTCCACGGCCAGCGGTTCGGCAGCGGCGGTCATCGCCTTCGCCAGGGCGCAGATCGGCGACGCCTACATACTGGGGGCCACCGGCCCCAACTCCTGGGACTGCTCCAGCCTGCTCCAAGCCGCGTTCAAGCAGGCAGGCGTCAGCCTCCCAAGGGTGGCGCAGGACCAGTCGACCACGGGCACCCCGGTCTCACTGAGCAACATCCAGCCCGGCGACATCCTCTACTGGGGCTCCGCCGGCAGCGCCTACCACACGGCGCTCTACGTCGGCGACGGCAAGTTCGTAGGAGCTCAGAACCCGTCCACAGGTATCGCCGAGAAGTCCCTCTCCTGGGACCCGCCGACCGGGGCCGTGCGCGTACTCTGACCCGCGACCGCGCTGGTCGCAGAAGCGCCACTTCGCTCGGACAGTCCTCTGGACGGGGAAAGCGGCCCTCCGGCAGGCAAGTCATTGACCAGCTCGGCACGCGGATCGTTGGCGACACCCCGCTGCGGTGCGGACCGCTGAGCCCCGTCACTGCCGGGCCAGCCCGTGAACCAGCCATTGCGGCAACCGCAATGAATTCGTTTCCCCCAGGGTATTCGCACCCCTTCGTCCGGTACCCAGCCTTCGGCGACGATCTCCCCCCTGAGGCACCCTGCGGATGGCTCGCTCAGCCCGAGCGGCAAGGGAGATCCTGGGCCTATATGTGCGCCGGTCCGGACGGACCCATCGAAATCCGGCGGGCCCGTCCGTGAGGCGTGTGGAGAATGTCAGGCCTTGTAAGCCACGTTCGCCATCATCCCGGCCTCACCGTGGTAGGCGTTGTGGCAGTGCAGCATCCACTGGCCCGGGTTGTCGGCGTCGAAGAAGACCGACAACTTCTTCTTGGGCAGCACGATCGCGGTGTCCTTGCGGGGGCCGGACGTGTCGATCTGGTACGTGTGGCCGTGCAGGTGCATCGGGTGCCACATGTCGGTGTCGTTGACGAAGTCGAGCCGTACGCGCTGGCCCTCCTCGATCATGATGGGGTTCGCGTCGGGGTTAGCCATGTCGAAGGGCTTGCCGTTGATGGCCCAGTTGTACTTGTCCATGCCGCCGGTCAGCTTGAGCTGGTGCGTCACGTCGGTCTTGGCGGTCTCGAACCGTACGTCGTCTGCGGCGCGCAGCTGCGACGCCGTCATGATCATGCCGTCGAGTTCCTTCGGGCGGACGGTCGGCTTCGGGGCGCTCCCCGATCCCGTGCGCACCAGGGCGAAGCCGTTCGCGTTCTTGCCCTCGGCCACAGCGACGAGCGGGAAGACGCCGTCGCCGAGGGTGACGAGGACGTCGTAGCGCTCGCCCATGCCGACCAGCAGGGCGTCCACCTCCTGGTGCTGGACCGGGAAGCCGTCGGTGTGGGTGATGGTCAGCTTGTGGCCGCCGAGCGCGACCCGGTAGGCGGTGTCCCCGCCCGCGTTGATGATCCGCAGCCGTACCTTCTTGCCGGGCTTGCCGGTGTAGACGTCCGGGTCGGTCGCCACCCGGCCGTTGACGAGGTGGTGCGGGTACTTCACGTCGCCGGCGTCGCCGCCGAGCAGGTCACTCTCGGCGCCCATGAGCATGAACTTGCCCATCGACATGCCGCCGGACGAGGAGGCGGAGGCCGAGGGGGACGCGGAGTCACCCATGTCCATTCCGCCCATGTCCCCCATGTCGTGGCCCTCCATGCCGCTGGAGCTGGAGCTGGGGCTGACGCTCTCCCCCATGTCCATGCCGCCCATGCCCTGCTTGAGTTCGGCGAAGACCTCGTCCGGGGTGCCGGTGACGCCGTCGACCCAGTCGTCGAGGAGGACGACCCACTCGTCGTCGTAGTCGAGGGTCTCCTTGGGGTCCTCGACGATCAGTGGGGCGTACAGGCCGCGGTCGAGCTGGACGCCGACGTGCGGGTGGAAGAAGTAGGTGCCGGGGGCGTCGGCGATGAAGTTGTAGGTGAAGGTGGAGCCGGCCCGGACGGCGGTCTGGGTGGCCGGGGGCACGCCGTCCATGTCGTTGCGCAGCGCGATGCCGTGCCAGTGGATCGACGTGGTGGTCCTGTTCGGGAGCTGGTTCGACAGCTCGGCGACCAGGGTGTCGCCGACCGAGAGCCGGACCTCCTTGCCGGGGGTACGGCCGTCGAAGGCCCACGTCTTGGGCATGACGCCGCCGCCCAGGTCGATCATGGCCGGCGCGGCCGTCAGGGTGACCTTCTGCTGCCGTCCGGTGGTCTTGCGCTTCTTCTCGGCGGCGGCGACCGCCGAGCCGGAGGGGTTGATCAGGACGTTGCCGCTACCGGAGCCGCTCCCACTGGTGCAGGCGGCGAGCGCCCCGGCGCCGGCTGCTCCCAGTCCGGCGAGCAGGACGGAGCGGCGGTTGATGCTGTTCATTGTGTTATGTCCTCTGTTTCGAAACTGCCGATGTGGTCGCGAAGGGACGGCACATCGCGCGCCGTCCGGGCGCGGCCTATATGCGCAGTTGCGAGAGGACAGACAGATCAGGCGGGGCACGGCCGACCGCACTGGCGGGGACACGACCTTCCGCGGCACGCTCCAGATCCGCGGGCGGGTCGAACGTGCTCTGGCCCGGCGCGGCCAGTTGTACGGAACCGACGCTCGCAGTGGTGCAGTGCTGCATGCCAGGCATGGCACACGCACCGGAATCAACACCGTGCACGGACGATTCCGAGGCGGAGGGTGCCGCCTCGCCCGCCATCGCATGGGCCGCGTCCGCCACGGCATGAGCGGCGTGGGCGGGAGCCGGCATGCGAGCAGAGACCGAGGTGGGCGACGCGGTCGTCATGGACATCACGGATGTCATGGACGTCTCGTGGTGGACGAGCACGGCCAGCGCGACACACAGGGTGAGGAACACCCCGTACGCCCAGCGGACGGCAATGCCGCCGCTGTGAGCTGTCCGTATCGCCATGAGTTCCACCTGTGCCGTGCTGACTGATCGCCGGAGTCGCATCCTACCCCCAGGGGGTACTGAACACCTTACGGTCTCACCACCCGATGAGATCCTTATCCGGTCGGCAGCCCTCCATACGAGTGCAGACCGGTGATGAGGATGTTGACGCCGTAGTAGTTGAAGACGAAAGTGGCAAACGCCACGAGCCCGAGCACGGCCGCGCGCCGCCCCTTCCACCCGGCAGTGGCACGGGCGTGCAGGTAGGCGGCGTACGCGACCCAGGTGATGAAGGCCCAGGTCTCCTTGGGGTCCCAGCCCCAGTAGCGCCCCCACGCGGCCTCCGCCCACACCGCGCCCGCGATGACCGCGAAGGTCCACAGCGGGAACACCAGGCCCGTCAGCCGGTACGCCAGCTTGTCCAGCGTCCGCGCGGACGGCAGCCGTCGC
The DNA here is from genome assembly GCF_055569765.1 of Streptomyces sp. NPDC031365. Lineage (NCBI taxonomy): Bacteria > Bacillati > Actinomycetota > Actinomycetes > Kitasatosporales > Streptomycetaceae > Streptomyces > Streptomyces sp. NPDC031365. The sequence goes on from NZ_JBVIIM010000014.1 coordinate 4,415, forward strand.
CAGAGCTCCGCCGTTCGCCCGTCGCCCCGGCCTGCCGCGACCTCGCGCTCCCATCGGTCGCGGAACAGGTACAGGACGCTGACCACGGCCGCCGTATGGAACACGCCGCCGGAGATGATCGCGGCGGAGACGTGGATCCACAGCCAGTACGAGTGCAGAGCCGGCACGAGCTGCGCGGAATCGACGTACAGCACCGATACCGCGAGGCCGAGGGTCAGCAGGACCGAGAAGAGGACCGGGACTCCCAGCCAGCGCACGGGCTTGCGGGCCGCGAGCAGACCGACGTACGCGACCGACGCCATCAGGGCGAAGGCGGTGGAGAACTCGTACATGTTGCCCCACGGCGGGCGGCTCACCGCGAGACCGCGGGCGAGGACCGAGCCGAGGTGGAGCAGGAGCGCCAGCACGGTCAGCGAGACGGCGATCCGTCCGACCATGTCGGCCCTGGGGCTGTCACCGGCCGCGCCGGGGCCGTCGCCCGCCGGGGTTCGGTGTTCTTCCGGAGACGTGGCCGCGGGCGATGCCAGCACTTGCGTGCTGCTTCCTGTTGCACCGTCCACGGCCACGCTCCTCGTCCGGCCGCGTGAGGGCGTGACCGGAGTCTGTTGTGCCGACGAGGCGGCAGCGGATACGCGAACGACTTTGGTGCTGCCACCGAACGCCCACTCGGCGCAGGCGGCGACGAAGGCGAGCAGATAGACGGCGATGGCCGAATACATCAGCCAGTTGGCGAGCTGGGCCAGGTTCTGGTCCGCGAGAGAGGTACCGCTCACTTCTGCTCCTGGTGCACGGGTTCTGGGGTGTTCACGTCCGGCGTGGCGTTGTGCAGGGCGGGAAACCGCTCACGCAACTCGTCGGCGAGTTCGGTCACTTCCTCGGCCGTCCGCTCGGTACCGCCGGGGTCCAGTCCGGCGACCACGATCCGTACGCGGCCGCCCAGCATGGGCTCGACGCGCACCCACACCCGTCGGCGGCGGACGAAGAGTGACGCGCACAGGCCGAGGCCCATGGCCACAGAGCTCCACAGGGCCGTGCTGTTGCTGGGGTTGCGGGCGATCTGGAAGCTCGCCCACTGCTTGATGCCGTCGAAGGTGAGCGAGCCAGCTCCGCCGGGGAGTTTCATCCGGTCCCCGGGGCGCAGCGCCTTCGCGAACGGCGATCCGTCGGCGTCCCGGAACTGCGTCATACGGCTGGAGTCAAGTTGGTAGACGTTCTGCGGCTGCCCGCTGTCCATGCCGAGGTCGCCGTGGTACGCGGTCAGGACCATGACCGGGTCGTCGGGGGCGGGGAAGGAGGAATACCAGCCGTTCCTGGTCAACTGGACTGTGGGCAGGAAAAAGCCGGAGAAGCCCAGGCCGTCCCGCTGGCCGTTGCGGTCACGGGCGTCCGGCGCCTTGACCACACCCACCGAGCGCAGGTTGCCGTCCTGCGGCAGGAACGCTGCGGGCCCCTGCCACGCGACCTGACCCTTGCCGTCACGAACGGTTACCACGGGGGCGTAACCGTGGCCGACCAGGAACACCTTCGAACCACCCACCTCCAGCGGCTTGTTGACCTCCACGCGGGCGGCGCGCTCCTGCCCGTCGTCACCCTCGGTGTAGCTGAGCTTCGCGACGAAGGAGCTGGCGGTGCCGCGCTGCGGACCGCTGCGTTGATACCTGGCCGAGAACCCCTTGAGGCGGAAGCCGAACGGCTGGAGGCTGTCGGCTGAGGCCAACGTGCCGGGGGTGAAGTCGGCGTACTGCGTCAGGGTGTTGGTGAAGCTCTCCCCTTCGAGGACGAGCTTCTGGCCGGTCGTACCGAAGAGGCTGCCGACGGCGAGCGCGATGAGGAGTCCGAACAGCGCCGTGTGGAACACCAGGTTTCCGGCCTCGCGCAGGTACCCCTTCTCCCCCGCGACCGATCCGTTCCCTTCAAAGTCGACGGCGACCCGAAAACGTCGACGTCGCAGCAGGGTCCCTGCGGTGAGTAGCGCCTCGCCCCGGTCGGCGGACGCCGTCCAGACGGCGTGCTGCGGCAGGCGGTCCAGGCGGCTGGGGGCCGTCGGCGGACGGGACCGCAGGGTTCGTATGTACTGCGAAGTCCTCGGCACGATGCAGCCGGCCAGCGAGATGAAGAGCAGCAGGTAGACGGCGGCGAACCAGGGCGACGCATAGACGTCGAAAAAACCGAGCCTGTCGAGGAGCAGGGCGAGATCCGGGTAGCGCTTGCGGAAGTCCGCGGCCTGTGCCGGCTGCCGCCCTTCCTGGGGTACGAGGGAACCGGGCACGGCGGCGAGCGCGAGCAGGAGCAGCAGGACGAGGGCAGTACGCATCGTGGTCAGCGAACGCCAGCCCCAGCGCAGCCAGCCGGCCGGCCCGAGCCCCTTGGGGTCGCCAGCCCGCGGCGCGGATTCACTCGTAGGGGCATCGCCTTGCGGAGGAGGATCGGCGAGACTACGAAAATTATTAGTAGCCACGGGCCGAGTCTGGCACATGCCATATTCGGTATGGGAGGCACCCCGAGAGTCGAGGGAACAGAACGTTCCGCCGATCACCTACGAAAGCCCTTAGACCACCAGAGGGAAGAGGGGGCCTCGCGCGGCGTCGCCTGGCGGCACAGCGGGCAGCACCCCCGGAGAGCGACCCCGGAAGCCGCCAATGCGACCCTTCCACAGCAGCTTCCACCATACCCCTGGGGGGTATATCCTCGCTGTATCGAGCGTCGTCAACCACGGAGGCGGGCGGGGAACATGAACCGGCTCATCGCAGCGGCAGCGGGCGGGCTGCTGGCGCTGTTCAGCATGTACTGGGACGATTCCCTGCACACCGACGTGGGCCGGGACACCTTCTGGAGCGCACCGCACGTACTGCTCTATGGCTCCCTCATGGTGACGCTCGCCGCCACCGCGTGGTGGGGGGTCGGGAGGGTCCGCGGCCGGGACCTTCGTACTGCCATGGCTGATCCGCTCCTGCGGTGGGCGGTCGTGTCCGCCGGAGCGATTGGGATCTCGGCTCCGGCGGACGAGGCCTGGCACACGGCGTTCGGCCGGGACGCGGTGCTGTGGAGTCCGCCCCACCTGCTGGCCATCATCGCCACGTTCGCCCTGGCCGTCACCCTGCTCCGGGCGATCGCCGCCGAGGGCGGCGGCCGGCCCCTGGTGCTCGGCGGCGGACTGGTCCTGGCGGCCTCGCTGGCGCCGGTCATGGAGTACGAGTCCGACGTGCCGCAGTACTCGGCCGTCTGGTTCCTGCCGGCCGCCACCACCGGGCTCACCCTGGCGGTCGTGCTGATCCGGCGGTTCGACTCGCATCCGTGGGCCGTCACGCGCGCGACCCTGGTCGCCACCGCCGTGCGGATGGCCGTGATTCCGGTACTCGCCGGTCTCGAGCACTCCACGCCGATCGTGCCGCCCGTGCTCGTCGTCGCCCTCGCGGCCGACGTGTTCCGCAGGTGGCGGACGTCCCTGTGGTGGCTCGCGCCCGTCGTTCCCCTCGCCGTACACGCGGCGTACGTGCCGCTGCTCCCCCTCCTACCGCACGGCTCGACCGTCGCGGCCGACCAGATCGTCCCGTCCCTGCTCCTCTCGCTGGGCGGCTCGGTACTGGTCGTGCTCGTCGCGGAGGGGCTGCCACGCAACCGGCTGACTGTGATTCGGACAGCCGGGCTCACGGTCGCCGCGCTGACCCTGGCACTGCCCCTGCTGTCCGCCGGGCGCGCGGTCGCCCACGACCCCGGTCAGGGGACCGAGACGGGCGAGGCCTACTGGCGGACGACCGCTCGGGGCTCCCGGATCGACGTCACCGTGGCTCCCGAGCCGAGCGCATCCGGCCGCGCCGTCCTTGTCGCACGTCGCGCCGGGCAGGAGCTGTCCGCCCCCCTCACCTCGTCCGGCGACGGCGTGTACCGCGGGTACGTCACTGTGCCGGAGTCCGGCCGCTGGTTCGTCTACGCCGCCTTCCGCGACGCCGGGGCCTCGACGACGGAGACCTGGATCCCGGTCGAGGCCGGCTCCTCGCAGCTCCTGCACGAGAACCGGCCGCTCTACGTGCCTCCCGCCCCGCAGAAGGAGGGTGCGGGCCGGGCGGCTGCCACCGTCGCGCTGTACGGGCTGTCGGGGGTGATCCTGGTCGCCGTCGCCCGCTCTGGCCGCTGTACCCCGCTGCCGCAGGGGTGAGCGTGCCACCGTGTCCCGACGACGGGACTGCCATGGCCCGGAACCCGGACTGCTGGGTGACGCTCCAAGCACGGCGGCGGTGCGGGCGGCCCGGGAGCGCGTCGACCGCGCCTGCGGAGACGGGCCTCGGCGACGGCACGTTCTTCGAATGGCGCGTGTTCCACGCCCTGTTCGCGGCGCCCGAGGATCGAACGGACCGACCAACATGGCTTCGTGGAGAAGCGCTCGCCGCGATTCAGCGGGTCGTCAGCCAACGTCTGATCACCGGGCGCCGGCCAGCGCCCGCGCCACCCCTGGTTCCTTCGGCCCGAGGAACTGGGGGTCCGGCTCGAACGCCGCGTCCAGGGCGGCCTTGTTCGCGGCGAACACTTCGCGGGTGGCGCTGTAGTACCAGACCGCGTCTTGGTGGTCGGCCGCACTGACGCCGTACGAGTCAACGCCCGCCTCCTGGCACAGTGCGACCGCCCGACGGATGTGGAAGCCCTGGCTGACGAGGATCGCGCGGTCGACGCCGAAGATCTTCTTGACCCGCACGCAGGAGTCCCAGGTGTCGAAGCCGGCGTAGTCGCTGACGATGCTGGCGTCGGGCACACCACGATGGGTGAGGTAGTGGCGCATGGCGTGCGGCTCGTCATAGTGCACGGTGCTGTTGTCGCCCGTGACCAGAACCACCTCGACACGACCCTCACGGTACAACTCCGCAGCCGCGTCGAGGCGGTTGGCGAGGAAAATCGACGGCTCACCGTTCCCGAACAGGCCCGCGCCGAAGACCACGGCCACCCCGGTGCGCGGGGCGTCGGCTGTCGTCCGCAGCCGGCCGTCCGCCGCCGTGAACACCCACGTCGCGGGAAGCAGCGCCAGCACGCACAGGAGCATCACCGCCTGCACGGCCCGCCGCTGCCCTGCGCGGGTGCGCGGCAGACACAGCTTGAGGATGGCGCTCAGGTGCGGGCGCGGCAGGCGCATGACAGTGATTCCCCCAATGCGTGGCCCACCGTGTTCAGCGGTGGCGGCTTGTATGGCTCGGCTGCTTCTGTCGTCCCGGACAGCAACCAGCTCTCTGACAAACGAAGGACGCGGCACATGGTCCCCACTCACCCTCGCGGCGTGACCAACTTCACTCAGTGGCACCGGGCTTCGACGAAGGCGTCGTGGATCTCGGGCGGGGCTGGTTCTCGAGGTCCCGCAGGAAGCTCGGTCTCTCCACGTGCCGCCTGCCCTGCGGAAAGACAGCGCGGGTCGGGGCGGCCCCACGGTCGCACAGTGCGGGCTGTCGGCGAGGATCGTCACGGCCGTCACACGCTCGGGTCGCCTAAGACGCTACGTAGTGGTTTAGTATCCGCTCGGGATCTAAGGGCGTTCTGGTGTTCGTACGGACTCCCCCCGGTGCAGTCGCCGATCTCCCTCGGCTGTCCAGGTGAAAGAGAAGGTGCTGGTGGACGACCGTCATGCGTCGGGGATCCCGACCTCGGCAGTCCCCGTTGCCGCCTCCCTGTACGAGTCATGGCCGGAGAGCCCCTGGTGGGAAGCCCGGTACGAGCCCTACGGCCATCCTGTCCACAGCCTTGGTCAGCCCCACACCGGACATGACGATCCCGACCCGCTGTTCGGTGCGATACCGGGCATGTACGGCATCAGCGCACCTGGTGGCGAAGCCTTCACCCACCAGACGTGGCACCACTACGAGAGCGGCGGTCACGGCACGGCTCTGACGTGGGAGGCCCCCGGATACCGAACGGACCCGAGCGGCCAGTGGTACGGAGCCCAGTGGGTGGAGACCACTGGTCCAGCCGTTCCCCCGCAGGACCTTCCCCCGGCCTCGGACAGCTTTGACGCCCTCGGTCCGTACGGCACTGCCGAGCTCATCGATCTCCACGGCTCTCCCGGCGAGGAACCGCCAGACCAAGCGCCGCCACACGGTGAGACCCCCGTACGCCATACCGCGCCCGAAGCCCCGTCCCCCACCGCTTCCCCGGGCCGGACGGCGACGCGCCGCGCAGGCAGCCGCCGTCGCCGGGCCCCGCGCCGAGGATCCGCGTTCCTGACAGTGATCGCTCCCTCGGTCGCGTTCGTGGGCATGGCCGGGATCGCTGCCGCCTCCATCGGCCTCGGCGGCAGCAGCGGCAAGGCCGCTCAGGCCGCCCCGGACCCTGCCGTCGAACCCTCCACCGCCAACGACGAGTTCGACACCAAGCTCCGCACGCTCAGCCGAGAAGCCGACGACTTCGCCGAGCGCGCGAGCCGTACGCAGGAACGCATCGACCTCGACCAACAGCGGCGTGAGGAACAAGAACGCAGGAGGGAAGAGGCGGAACGCAAGAAGGCGGAGGCCGCGCGCAGGGAGGCGCTGCGCCCCAAGTTCGTACTTCCCGTCGCGCAGAAGGGAGTCGGCGAGCTGTTCGGGGCGGCCGGGGCCATGTGGTCGAGTCGGCACACCGGCCTCGACTTCCCTGTGCCCATGAACACGCCGGTGAAGGCGGTGACCGACGGCACGGTCGTCGCCGAGTGGCATCCGTACTACGGGAACCTCGTCAAGGTGACCGCCCCCGACGGCACCCAGACCTGGTACGCCCACCTCGCCAGTGCCAGGATCCGGTCCGGCTTCGTCCAGGCGGGGACCGTCATCGGCTATGCGGGCAGCACCGGCAACTCGTCGGGGCCTCATCTCCACCTGGAAGTACACCCCGGCGGCGGCGATGCGATCGATCCGCTGGCGTGGCTGCGCAGCCACGGCCTCGACCCGACGTAGCACCGCCCTCGACGGCCGAGGGAAGCGCCGACCGGCGGCAGGTGCCCGCCCGGAAGTGCGCAGCCGGGAGCCTGAGCCACGGAATCCCGCCCAGGGAGCCGAGCACCACGGGGAGAGGCGAGCCATTGCTGTCCGGGCAGCAGTCCGTGCGCGACGCCCCGGTCGTCTCCGCGCGTCGGTCGACTCCCACTTTCGGCTGAGCCCCAGCCGGTCGTGTTTGCGGAGGTCGGCGTCGGCCGTGCGGCTGGACAGTGCTCCGACGAAGACACCCTCTCCCCCACTCCGAGTGACCACGCGCCTCCGTCCAGGCTGGAACCGATGAGCAGCGGGCGGTGTACACAAGACATGAAGGCGCTTCGTGAAGCGCGCCCAACAGACCTCTCGTGCGGGCGCGTTGGCTGCGCGACACGGCGTGAGACCACGGGCAGGGCTTGCCGGTCCGCCCATGACGGGCTCAGGACGCTGGTGCCGTCCCGTGCTGTACGTCTGTCCATCCAGGGAGGAGGCTGCGGCGCATGAGCGAGATTCTCAGCGGCGGCCCGGAGCGGCCACCGTGGAGACCGCCGCGTTGGTTGATCGTGGCGGCGGTGGCCGTCGTGACGATCGCGGCGCTTGTGGTGAGCCTCATCCTCGTGGCTGGGGAAGACACCTCGCCGTCGGCAGCACCTCAGAGGTCACCGTCGCCACCATCGTCGACCGGCAGCCCCTTCCCGGACGGTCCGGACGCTGCCGGCCCGCGGGACGAGACACCCGGCCTGGTGATCACGGGAGTCGCCTTGGGCGAGGGTTCACTGAACCGACACGACCGGACGGCCAATGCCGGTCCGTGGACGGTGACGGTGCGGCGTCCGGACGGCTCGCTGGGCCTCAATGGTGCGGTGGTGACGTTCCCTGTGCCGAAGCCTCAGGCCGGCCGCCCGATCCGGATCGGTAGGGCAGAGGGTTGGGCCCGGAACGGTGAGATCGTCTGGCCCGTCGCGGATTCGTACGCACGGGTCCGCGGTGACCTGCCGCAGTCGCAACTCGTGGCGATCGCCACCGCGACCACGGTTGCATCCGGGCGTCCCCAGGTCAGGCCGCCTTCCGGACTCTCGGTGGTGTCCACGGGCGCAGCACGCCCGCACTACCTGCGCGAGGCCCGTTACGGATCGGGCGACGTCGGTGAGGCCGGCGAGCTGTCCCGCGGCCTGACCTTCACCGGCGTGGCCCGCTGCGGCGGCTTCGAGGACCTGGTGTACGCCTCAGACGCCCAGGCCTCCGGCGCCGTGCGGGGCAAGCCCGCGATCATCACGTCCGAGCTTGGCGGCAACGGTGTACTGGCCTGGGAGCCAACGCCCGGCGTGATCGCCTACGTCGGCTACAGCGGCGCACCCCTCGACCGAGGCGCCATCGCTGCCCTGCACCGGCTCGCCGAGCGAACCCACCTGCTGAGTGCGCAGGAGTGGCAGGCCACTGGTCCTTCGACAGTCGACCAGGTCAACGACTTTGGTTGAGGCCGTCCGACCGCAGGCGGTTTCGGCACCCCTGTAAGCCGTCGACCAGACCGCGATACGCAATCCCACCGGCCACCTGAACACCCTCCGGCTCCAAAACGTACTAAGGGCACTAGCAGTTAATGCCCAGGTAGCGCCCCTCGCGGTGCTCCGTACGACGAGGCGGCGTCGGCAGCGCAGGCCCGCCAGCTCGGACGAACGGGAAGGTGAAATGGGAATTCTTGCGCTCAGTTGGGTCATCGCGTTGGTCTCGGCCCTGGTGGCCGCGGTCAGTGCGGTCCGGGTGGTGACCACCAGCGGTGAGATCCGGTTCGCGGCGGGCGGCGACCTGCTGATGGGGCTGTGTATGGCGGCCATGGCCCTGCCGGCGACGGTCGGCTGGTACGCGGGCTACGGCATGTGGTGGGCCGTGGTCTTCGGTGTCCTCGGGCTCGGGGGTGTGGCGATGGCGGTCAAACACACGCGCGCGGTCGGGTGGAAGCACGGCCGTCACTGGGTGCACCTCATCGTCGGCAGCTTCGGCATGGTGATCATGACGTTGGCCATGACGAGCACGTCGTCCGGTCCGGTGCTCGCGCTGGGCAGCGGGCACTCCATGGCGCACATGCCGGGCATGGAGAACACAGCGAGCGCGACGGGCACGCATGAGATGGAGGGCATGGAGGGCATGCACGGGGCGGGATCCATGCATGGGATGGACATGCCGGGCATGACGAATGCCGCTGCTGACGCCGGGTCCTCCGCCGGGTCCGGTTCTGTATGGCGGTTCGTGATCGCGGCCCTCGCCGTCTACTTCCTGCTGTCGATCGGCGCATCCGTGTGGGCGAGGGTCCGGGGCACCAGGCGGAGCGGCCGGGGTGCCGGCTCCCTCTCCGGCTGGAGCCGCTGGCTGCTCGCCATGCCGGACACAGTGCTCGTCTACCTGGCGTCGCTGACGCTCTCGGTGTGGGACAGGACCAGGATGGGCCAGCGGTCGGGCCATGGACGGCGCCGCAAGCTCGGGGCCGCGCCGGACGCGGCGCTGGCAGCCCATATCGGCATGGGTGGAACCATGTCCGCGATGCTGCTGATGATGGCCGCGTGAAGGCCGGTCGAGTCGTCCCTGACCGGTAGGAAGACGCCGCGCCAGGGGCCACGCGCGTGCGCCGTGGTGGCCTCGGCATCAGGTCGCGCGGAGTGGGCTCGGCACGGACTCGTATCGCTCAGCAGAGACCCGTAGCGCTCAGCGAGCACAGGCCCGCAGCATGCGAAGCCGTTTCGTCTTCAGTACCCGGGCCGGAGACAATGGACTCACGCGATCCACGCGCCCAGGCGGTCTCGGACTCCGTGTTCCCCAGCGCAGACCGCTTGCGGGCGCCCGTCCGAAGGGGCCGGTCCGATGTCGCCTTCACGCCTTCGCGGGCGTACCGTCCCGTTGATGCTCGGAGCAACAGCCGCCCTGCTGCTCGCGACCGCCTGTGCCGACGGGGACGACGAACCCGCCACGACCTCATCCAGCATCACGATGGAGAACTTCGCGTTCAGCCCGGCGAATCCGGAAGTACGGCCCGGCGAGAAGATCACCGTGGCCAACAAGGACTCCGCCGCCCACACCGTCACAGCCACGGAAGGCGACGCCTTCGACACCGGGAACATCTCCGGCGGAGATTCCGGGACGTTCACCGCTCCCTCCCAGGCCGGTCGCTACGGCTTCGTCTGTACCCTCCACCCGAACATGACAGGCACTCTGGTCGTCCGCTGAGCCGTCCAGAACCTCGACCGGCGCCCGTGCCCCGCACGGACGCCGACCGAGGTCACAGTCGCGGTGTCAAGAGGCAGGCGCGGCCGGCGCGCCGGTCATGCCCGCCGCCCAAGGGCGGGAGGCCCGCACCCCGAGAAGCCCGAAGCCCACGGCCAGCCCACCCCAGAGCAGACCCATGGACGCGGCCGAGAGCACCCGGAAGTCCCACACCAGCGTGGCGGGGGCGGTCACCGCGTCAGGGTTGTCCGGCAGCGCGAACAGCGACGCCAGCGCGGCCAGCATGATGGCCGTCACGGCCAGCTGACGCTGCGGTGCGGAACGGCCGCGCTCCGCCAGCCACCCCTGGAGACGCCAGGCCAGGGCGACGGCGATCACGCCGATCCCTATGGCCGCGAGCCATGCGTTGACGCGGGTGTCGATCGTTCCCGGATCGCCCACGCCTGGCGGGTTGGCGGGATAGCGGAGGAAGGGCAGCAGCCAGACCCCAGTGAAGCCGGCGCCCGCCAGCATCAACGACCGCCGCCAGGGCTCAGCGTCCGGATCCCGGCGGTGCAGGATCGCGTACACGACGGCGAAGAGGGTCCCAATCGCCGCTCCGGTGAGGACGGCGGCCACCAGCAGACCCGCGTGCTGAGTGGAACGGGAGAAGACCTCCGCCGCGGCCGAACCGCCGCTCGCCTCCTCGCGGGCCGCCTCCAGCCGTACCGCCTTGTCCAACAGCGGCTCGGCCAGCAGCCACGAGAATCCTCCGCTGACCACGCCGGCGGCTCCGCCTGCGAGGGCACCGCGCCCGAGCAGGGACAGAAGTGACGTCACGAACGCTCCCTCAGTGGCAAGGGCCGGCGAGGAGGTGCCGACCGTCGTGGGCGAACTCGTGGACGTAGTTGGCGGATGTCGCGACCTTGCCCAGCACCGGCGACAGCAGCGCGCCCTGGTCGAGGAAGACCGCGTCCAGCGCGACCAGGGCGACGATCACTGCCGCGGCAGCGATCAGCCCGTCTCGCAGCGGATGGACGACCAGGCCAGCGGCCGGTCGTACCTGTGGAGCCGCCGAAGCACTCATGGAACCTCCTCGCGGGGTGCACACGCCCCGCCGTTCAGGAGGACGACGGGTCAGTGTCTGACTCCCGGGGCAGCCCCGGTCACAGTGGCGGGACCGTCCCGGACTCTCACCGGGTTCCTGCTCACCGTCGCCTCGATGTGAAGTTGTCGTCGCAGGTCGCGACGCGCCTACTAAGTAAATTAGCTATTCGGGCCCGTTTCAAACAGATCGCGTGAGCGGCATCACAGGTACCGGAATACCCCTAGGGGGTATAGTGTTGTTATCGGCCGGGAGGGTCAGGGAAGCGGCGTCCCTCCCGGAAATGACCCACGCATCCAGACCCGAGGAAGAAGCCATGACCACCGAGACGAACACCAGCTCCTGCTGTGGCTCCTGCGGCTCCGGCACCACGGTCGACGTCCAGGGCGTCGGCGTCACCGCCGTCTACAAGGTGTCCGGCATGACCTGCGGCCACTGCGAAGGCGCGATCTCGAAGGAGATCTCCGCGCTGGACGGCGTCACCGCGGTCCAGGCCGTCGCCAAGACCGGCGAGGTCACCGTCACCTCCGCCGCCCCGCTCGACGAGGCGGCCATCCGCGCCGCCGTCGACGAGGCGGGCTACGAGCTCGTCGGCCGCGCCTGACAGCTCAGTCGGGGGCCCACGGGCCTCGGACACGCGAATTCCTCCCCGCGCCGGGACGTATCGCTCCGCTGATACGGACGCTGTACGTCCCGGCCTCCCCCTGGAGATACGCACATGACCAGCACGGCTCCCGAGAAGGCAGTCCCCGACACGGCACCCACGCCCCCCTCCGCGGTCGAGCTCTCGATCGGCGGCATGACGTGCGCGTCGTGCGCGGCCCGTATCGAGAAGAAGCTCAACCGCATGGACGGCGTCACAGCGACCGTCAACTACGCCACCGAGAAGGCAAGGGTCTCCTACACGGACGGCATCGAGGTCGCCGACCTCATCGCAACCGTCGAGAAGACCGGCTACACCGCCGAGGAGCCGCCTCCGCCCGCGTCCGCCACCGCCGACGGGGGCGATGGTGAGGCCGCTCCGGCGGCGGACGGCGAGCTCCTGTCACTGCGGCAGCGGCTGTACGTGTCGCTGGTGCTCACCGTGCCCGTGGTCCTGATGGCGATGGTCCCGGCCCTGCAGTTCGACAACTGGCAGTGGCTCTCGCTGACGCTGGCCGCGCCGGTCGTCGTGTGGGGCGCGTTCCCCTTCCACAAGGCCGCCTGGACCAACGCCCGGCATGGCGCCGCGACCATGGACACCCTGGTGTCCATCGGTACGCTCGCCGCGCTCGGCTGGTCGGTGTGGGCGCTGTTCTGGGGTCACGCCGGGATGCCGGGTATGCGGCACGGCTTCGAGTTCACCATCTCCCGTGGGGACGGCTCCTCCTCCATCTACCTGGAGGCCGCGGCCGGGGTGACCACGTTCATCCTCGCCGGGCGCTATCTGGAGGCGAAGTCCAAGCGCAAGGCGGGCGCGGCGCTGCGGGCGCTGCTGGAGCTGGGCGCGAAGGACGTCGCGGTGCTGCGGGGCGGCAAGGAAGTACGCATCCCTGTCGCGCAGTTGGCCGTCGGTGACCGCTTCGTCGTACGACCCGGAGAGAAGGTCGCCACCGACGGGACCGTCGTCGAGGGCTCCTCGGCGGTGGACGCCTCTATGCTGACCGGCGAGTCCGTCCCGGTGGACGTGACTGTGGGCGATTCCGTCACCGGAGCGACCGTGAACGCGGGCGGCCGCCTGGTCGTCGAGGCGACCCGGGTCGGCACCGACACACAACTCGCCCGGATGGCGAAGCTCGTCGAGGACGCCCAGAACGGCAAGGCCGAGGTGCAGCGCCTCGCCGACCGGATCTCTTCTGTCTTCGTCCCCGTGGTCATCCTCCTTGCCCTCGGCACTCTGCTGACCTGGCTGTTCGTCACCGGTGACGCCACCGCCGCCTTCACCGCCGCCGTCGCGGTCCTGATCATCGCCTGCCCGTGCGCGCTGGGCCTGGCCACCCCGACCGCGCTGATGGTCGGCACCGGCCGCGGCGCCCAGCTCGGCATCCTCATCAAGGGCCCCGAAGTCCTCGAGTCAACCCGCCGCGTCGACACCGTCGTCCTGGACAAGACCGGCACCGTCACCACCGGCCGGATGCAGCTCCAGGACGTGCTCCCCGCACCGGGTACGGACAAGGACGAACTGCTGCGGCTGGCCGGCGCCTTGGAACACGCCTCCGAGCACCCGATCGCCCAGGCCATCGCCGCCGGGGCCGCTGAGCGAGTCGGAAGCCTGCCGGTGCCGGAGAACTTCGAGAACGTCGCCGGCCTCGGCGTCCAGGGCGTGGTCGACGGTCACGCGGTGCTCGTCGGCCGCGAGAAGCTCCTCAAGGAGTGGGTCATCGAGCTGCCCAGGGAGCTGGCCGAGGCAAAGGCCGCGGCGGAGGCCGAGGGGCGTACGGCGGTCGCCGTCGCGTGGGACGGCGAGGCGCGCGGTGTCCTCACCGTCGCCGACGCTGTCAAGGAGACCAGCGCCGCAGCCGTGGCCGAACTGCGCGCGCTCGGCCTGAAGCCCGTCCTGCTGACCGGTGACAACCAACTCGTCGCCGAGTCGGTCGCCCGTTCCGTGGGCATCGACGAGGTGATCGCCGAGGTCCTGCCCGAGGACAAGGTGGAAGTGGTCAAGCAACTGCAGGGCGAGGGCCGTTCGGTCGCGATGGTCGGCGACGGCGTCAACGACGCGGCCGCCCTCGCCACCGCCGACCTGGGCCTGGCCATGGGCACCGGCACGGACGCGGCGATCGAGGCAGGCGACCTGACCCTCGTACGCGGCGACCTCCGGGTGGCCGCGGACGCGATCCGCCTGTCCCGCCGGACCCTCGCCACCATCAAGGGCAATCTCTTCTGGGCCTTCGGCTACAACGTCGCCGCGCTGCCGCTCGCCGCCGCCGGCATGCTCAACCCGATGATCGCGGGAGCCGCAATGGCCTTCTCGTCGGTGTTCGTGGTGACCAACAGCCTGCGGCTGCGGTCCTTCAAATAGCCACGAGGCATTGCCCCTTCGGCTGAGGCGCCCGGTCCGATGAGGCCGGGCGCCTCGATGTAGAGCCCGTCGCTCGGGCTCGACGGCTCAGCCCCGAGCGTGCCGGAAGCCCCCTTCGTGCCGCCCCACGCACTTCCAGCGCGCTCCCCCTGCCCATCGGCAACATCGCGCAGATGTCAACGGGTGCACCTTGGGGGTCGAGCAACTGGGCCGGGATCAGGTACGCAGCAGCCGGGCGACGGCCCGCGCAGCCTCCGCCACCTTGTCTTGTGCCTCGTCTCCCCCGGCGGTAATGGCGTCCTGGACGCAGTGCCCGAGGTGATCTTCCAGCAGTTGCATCGCCACCGCCTGGAGCGCCTTGGTGGTCGCCGCGACCTGAGTGAGGACGTCGATGCAGTACTGGTCCTCCTCAACCAGGCGCTGCAGGCCACGGACCTGGCCCTCGATGCGGCGGAGCCGCTTGAGGACGGCGTCCTTGCCCTCGTGATAGCCCGGCGATGCCTGCTCGGCCTCGGCCTGTTCCTGCTGGTCCATACGCCCCAACAGTATTCCCCGGCGGCTTCGGGCAGGGAGCGAACGTGAACTGTGTCTCGGTGTTCGTCGCGCCGACCCGCAGGAGACATTGCCGGCCCGCAGGAGACCTGCCACCCATCACCCGCTCGACGACTCCCACGCGTACCACGCTCAGGCCCAAGTCCCGCAAAACACGATCACGTTAAAGGCCTTTACGGTTGATCACCGTACTAAGTACCTTCGCGATGCCGGTCAGCTGGTGACCGGCATCACCTCGTTTCGGGCCGGTCACCCCGGCCGCACGAGTGGAGGTCCAGCATGCGCAAGGCCCACAGACATACCGGCGTGGGCGCGCTCGCGGCGATGCTCTTCGCCACGACCGCTCTCGCCGGTTCCGCACAGGCACACGACGGCGTCTCGGCATCCGACGGGGCTATCGACAACGCGGCGGCCACCCACGGCCACGACCAGCATGGCGGGAGCGACGGACATCTGCCGGCCGCTGAGAAGAACGTCCGGTTGGTCAGCAAGCTCAAGCTGAGCAATGTCGTCGAAGGCAAGATCGCCGACGTCGGCGTCTACAAGGGCTACGCCTACCTCGCCTCCTGGGGCGGCGTCGGCTGCGACAACACCGGCGTGTACGTCGTCGACATCCGAAAGCCCAGCAAGCCCAAGGAAGTCGGCTTCATCCCGGCCCCGGCGGGCAGCGCCCCCGGCGAGGGCATCCAGACGGTGCACCTCTCCACGCCGTCCTTCAACGGTGACGTGCTCGTCAGCAACAACGAGATCTGTGGCGAGACCGGCGTCGGCGGCATGAACATCTACGACGTCACCGACCCCACCAAGCCGAAGGCACTCGCTGAGGGCGTCGGCGACTTCACGCTGGACGGCGAGACGACGGAGACCGCCCGCCAGATCCACAGCGTGTTCGCGTGGGACGCGGGCCGGAAAGCGTACGCAGCGATCGTCGACAACGAAGAGGGCACGGACGTCGACATCATGGACCTCACGGATCCGACGAAGCCGCAGCTCATCGCCGAGTACGACCTCGACGAGGCGTTCCCGCAGATCGTCCAGGCGGCTCCGGACAACCTCACCGAGATGTTCCTGCACGACATGGTCGTCAAGAACATCCGCGGCCGCCAGGTCCTACTCGCTTCCTACTGGGACGCGGGCTACGTCGCGCTCGACGCGACCGACCCGAAGAACCTGAAGTACATCGGCGACACGGACTTCACCAACCCGGACCCCGAAGGCACCGGGAGCGGGCGCGACGTGGCACCGGAAGGCAACGGCCACCAGGCCGAGTTCACCCTCGGCAACCGGTATGTGATCGGAGCCGACGAGGACTTCGGCCCGTACGCGCTCTCGGCCCGCAACCTGGACGACGATACCGCCGTCACCGCCGGCCAGGGCATCCCGCTGGAAGCTGGCAAGGCCATCACCGGCGACACGGTGTACGTCGGCCTGGGCTGTAGCGACAGTCCCGCCGTCCCCGCGGGCGACCCGGCCGCCGTGGACATCGCCGTCGTGGAGCGCGGCGTCTGCACGTTCTCCGAGAAGGCCGCCAACGTCGAGGCGGCGGGCGGCTATGACGCCGTGCTCGTCTTCAACCGCGCCGGCTCGGACGCCTGCGACGCACAGAGCGGCATGACGGTCGAGGGCACCCTGCCGACCTTCGGCGTCGCACCGCGCGGCCAGGGCTTCGCCGCCTTCGACCAGCCCTACAGCAACGAGGACTGCCTCGCCGGCACCGGTCCCGCCACCCTGCCGGTGGACATCGGTACCAAGGGCGACCGGCTCACCTTCTCGTCGTACTTCGACGGCTGGGGCTACGCGCACCTCTACCGCAACAAGGGCGGCAAGATGACGGAGTTGGACACGTACGCCATTCCGGAGAGCCAGGACCCCGCGTACGCGTCCGGCTTCGGTGACCTGTCGATCCACGAGGTGGCGACCTCCGGCGTCCGGCCCGACCTGGCGTACTTCGCCTACTACGCGGGCGGGTTCCGGGTCACGAAGATCAAAACCGACAAGCTGGTGGAGGTCGGCCGCTTCATCGACGAGGGCGGCAACAATTTCTGGGGCGTCCAGACCTTCAACTCCTTCGGGAAGGAGTTCGTGGCGGCGTCCGACCGGGACTTCGGGCTCTACATTTTCGAGTACACCGGTCACTGAGCTGATCTGAACGCGGGTCCCACACGGCATCAGCGCCACGGCCGGGGTTCCGGCCGTTTCCGTGAGGCACTCACCCAGACGCTGTGAAGCGCCCCCAACAGGGCTGTATGGCGCCTGTTGGGGGCGCTACCCGTCCAGCTGCGTCGGCTCACGATGGGCGTCTCGGTCGGCGACGCCTCAGCGGAGTTGTGTCCGTCGCGTGCTCCCCGTTCCGGGACAGGCGCACAGGAACGGCCCCGTGGTCATCGTCGGTGCGGTGCACGGGGTGCCATGGAGCGCGGTCGATCTTCCAGGTCATGGCGTCCTCCCGATGCACGCGAGGCGGTATGCGACCCAGAGTTCCCGTCCGTCCTCGCGGTCGCTCTACGCCTTGTGGACGTTTCACCCGCGGTAGCCTTCGGGCTTCCTGGTCGAGCGGCGCAGGGTCCCTCCCCCCTTTACAGGGCCCTCACCGTCACCGGGCAACCTCGCCCCTCATGGGGTCTTCCTCATCGTCACGGAACCCCTGCCACCCCGGCAGCGCAATCCACGGCGGCGTCAACTCCTCCACGTACTCCCGGAAGTCCCGCTCCTCCTCCGGATCCGAAAGATCGAAGAGCGGGCTGAGCGGCCAGACCGGGTGCCCGTCGACCCACGGCACGACCGTCTCGGACTCCCCTGGCACGGAGCGCAGTTCGGCTGTGCCCTCCCGGGGCAGCCAGTCGACCAGGCGTGAGCGGGCCGTGCCCGGTACGGCTTCCAGCAGGGCGAAAGGGCGATTCTCGCCGTTCGTGAAGAACACCAACTGCGGCGGCGCCGCAGCAGGGTCCTCGGGATCGGGCAGCAGCACATAGTCGGCCGTCCTGGTCTCGGCGCCGCGGGCGGCCGCCAGCACACGGCGCATGACCCGCGAGCCGGACACCCCGCCCCACGTCACGCGGATCAGCGCGGCCGCCGCGACCCCACCACTGATCCACAGCCCGCGGTCGAGGCCCGGATCGCCAGGGAGGCGGACGGCGGACGGGGACTCCACGGCGTACTCGACGGTGAGCCGATCGCCTTCGTTCGGGGCGGGTTCGTCCCCGTGGGCGATGTCCGTGGTGACCTTGCGGCCGTCCGCCGTACGGAAGGTGATCTCGGTGTCACCGGGCACCAGCCACGGGGTGAGCGGGACGTCGTCGTAGCGGAGGGCGACAGTGGCCCGCGCGGTCGCCGTCTCGGAACCCCACAGCCGTAGCGCCGTCACCCACCACCAGCCCGAGAGCCCCGCCGTGACCGCGAGGACGAGCAGACCGCCCCAGGAGACCCAGGGCGCCAGCACCAGCCGCCGCAGCCGCGGCGAGCGCCACCACCCCGTGGTACGAATGTCGGGCTCGCGCCGTCCCGGGCGGGTGGTCGCCGACCCGCTCAGGCGTGAGGCGAGCAGGCGGGAGACGGCGGCGAGATGGGCACGGTCCAATACGTCCGCCGGGCGGGCGTCGGCACCAGCGGGCACAGGGACTGGCCAACCCAGGGACACCGGCGCGTCCCGGTCGGCGTCCCAAGTCGTCCTCGGCTCCGATATGGCCGGGACACCAGAGTGCCCGCCCGCCGCGCGGGCCCGGAACACGATGCCCGCCGCCGCGAGGCCCAGGAAGACCGCCGTGCCGCCGCCGAGCACCCACGGAGTGATCCCACGGTCGAAGGCTTCGCCGCGCAGCGGCCCGGCGGGTGCGGTGACCTCCAGGGACTGGCCGGCCTCGACCGCACGGTCGTCGCAGTCGACCTCGGCGTTCTGCCGGGTCCCGTCCCAGGGATCCTGCCAGCGGACCTTGCAGACGTACACCTCGGTACCGGTGACCGTGGCCCGTACGGTCGTGCCGAGGCCGTACGCGGAGAGCAGCACACCCGCGCCGGCCAGCGCGAGCGCCCCGGCCGCGGCGCTCCACCACGGGACCATGGCGGCGGCCCTCAGAAGGGCGGACGGCTGCCGGCCCGCCGGGCCGTCGCGCAGATACCGACGCAGCGCCCGCAGCCGGACGACGTCACCGAGCGAGGCGGCCGTGGCGCCGACAACTCCGCCTGTGCCGGTCACCACCAGGCCGAGCATCAGCATGAACGGCGAGTCTTCGAGGTCGGCGGCCTCGCCGCGCACGGGCCACGGCCGGGCGGATATCCGCAACGGATCACCGGCCCGTTCATCGCCGTAGCAGTCGACGCCCGCCGTGCGCGTGCCGCCGCTCCAGGGGTCCTGCCAGCGCACCGAGCAGACGCCGTCGCGCTTGGCGGTGACCTCCGCGGTGACGGGCTTGCCGAGGACGAAGGTGTGCAGGCCAAAGAGTCCGAGCAGCAGCACCCCCATCAGCGCCAGCGCGGCCGGACGGGGCACTCGCAGCGCCCGCCGCGCGGAGAGCCGGAACACCTCGTGCGGCGGGCTGGTCGCCGATCCTGCGGCCGGACCCGCCGGCCCGGTGAGCGCGCCCGCCAGGAACGGTACAGCCGATTCCGGAACGCGCAGGCGCAGTACGCCGGCCCCCTCCGACGGCTCGTAGACCATGGTCACCTGCCGCACGACGAGTGGCCCTTCGTGAGGGAAACCCCGCAGGGGGACCGTGCCCAGCACCCGACCGCCACGGGCCACCGGGAGCGGACCTCGCACCCCGTCGACGAAGTACAGCGGAACGTCCCCGTCCGGCACCCACAGGTCACCCTTGACCGGCCGAGCCGGCCAGGACTCCCCGTCGCCCGCCAGCCTGGCCCGTATCCCCAGCGCTCCCGCGCGGTCCGGGCCACGCCACAGCGGCTGGTCCCGCCAGTCCGCCAAGGCGTTCGCCAGCACGACGACCAGGCCAGAGCAGACCATGAACACCAGATAGCCGACCACCGCGACCTGCCCCTCGCTCCACCGACAGGATCAAGCCAGTCGGCGATCCACTGTGGCCGAATATACGAGTGGCAGTACCGGGTGTGGCAGGGCCCCGGGTGTGGCGGAGACCCCGGCCGAGTTGCTTCCACGGTGCGAACCAGTCCCATGAGCCGGCCCTCTGCGCACCGCACTTCGGCGGTGGCGGTGGCCCCGGTCCCCTCCGCCGCGCAGCAGCCAACCGCTCTCCGGGCACGCGTCGACCGGCAACACACCCGCGTGCGGGATACCGCTCGTCCTGATTGCGCAGCTTCCACATGGCGACGGCGTCGACACAGGTCGCCAATGCCTGTCACCAGAGGCGGATACGCGACGCACGAACAGCCTCGCCCGCACCTGGGGCCCCGGCTGAATCACCCCTGAGGATGCACCTAAGCTACTTAGCAGCTTCTGCCATATCCCGGTGAAGGAGAGACAGCCGTGGCCTCAACGGCACCCCACACACAGTCCGCTCCCGCGACGTCACCGGTGGACCGAGGCACCAGCCGGGCAGGGGCAAGTTCTCGCATGCGGCGGCAGGCTGCGGGCGTGGTCGCGGCCGCTCTGCTGCTCGCCGCGTGCGGGACGACTACGACTTCCGGCTCGTCGGACACCGAGAAGGCGGCCGCCTCCAGCACCCAGGACGGACTCACCGAGTACCCGACGGGCAATCGGCCCATGGCTCCCATGCTCAGCGGCAAGACGATCACTGGCGACCAGTTGGACCTGGCCGACCTGCGCGGCAACGTGATCGTGCTCAACGTGTGGGGATCTTGGTGCGCGCCGTGCCGGGCCGAGGCACCCGACCTGAAGAAGGTGTCCGAGGAGTTCCGTGACCTCGGCGTACGGTTCGTCGGCATCAACACACGGGACAACGACGCGGCGGCGAAGGCCTTCGAGCGGAACTACGGCATCACGTACCCCAGCTTCCGCGACCCCGACGGCAAGCTCCTCCTGGGCTTCGACGGACGCATCCCGCTGTCCGCCGTTCCCAGCTCCGTGATCATCGACCGTGACGGACGAATCGCCGCCCGCATCATCGGCCGGACCACGTACACGACCCTGAGCGAACTGGTGAAGGATCTCGCTGCGGAGAAGACCGGCGGAGGTGCCGACAAGTGACGGTGGCCGCCGCTGTCGGCGAAACGGTCCTGGC
The DNA here is from genome assembly GCF_055569765.1 of Streptomyces sp. NPDC031365. NCBI lineage: Bacteria > Bacillati > Actinomycetota > Actinomycetes > Kitasatosporales > Streptomycetaceae > Streptomyces > Streptomyces sp. NPDC031365. The sequence continues at coordinate 25,343 of NZ_JBVIIM010000014.1, forward strand.
CGGCCCGCTCTCCCTCGCCCTCCTCCTGGCACTTGCCGCTGGAGCACTCTCGTTCTTCTCGCCCTGCTGCCTCCCCCTGGTCCCGGGGTACCTGTCGTACGTCGCCGGGATGTCCGGCGCGGGCGCGGCCGATACGGGGCGGCGCGGTACGAGATGGCGGGTTCTGGTCGGCTGCCTGCTGTTCGTGGGCGGTTTCGCCGCGGTCTTCACCAGCTACGGGGCGCTGTTCGGTGGTGCGGGCGCCGTGCTGGTGGCGCACCAGCGCACGCTCGGCATCGTGCTGGGCTCGCTCACCATCGTGCTGGGCCTCGTCTTCGCCGGGCTGCTCGACAAGCTGCCGCTGGCCGGTTTCAGCTGGCGGCCCTCGGTCCGGCCCGGTGCGGGCCTCGCGGGCGCGCCGCTGCTCGGCGCCCTCTTCGCGATCGGCTGGACGCCGTGCATCGGCCCCACCCTCGCGGCCGTCCTTTCCCTGGCGGCGGACAGTGCGAGCGCCGGGCGCGGGGCAGTCCTCTCGTTCACCTACAGCCTGGGCCTCGGGCTTCCCTTCCTGCTCGCGGCCGCGTCGTTCGACGGCGTGATGCGACGCTTCACCTGGGCACGGCGGCACGCGCGGGCGGTGATGCGCTTCGGCGGAGTGCTACTGGTGGCCGTGGGGGTCATGCAGGTGACCGGCTGGTGGGGGCAGCTGATCGCTCAGCTTCAGACACTGATCACAGGTTTCCAACTCCCACTGTGAGTCCGCCCGTGGCACTGGGAGCGATCAGGTTCTCCGTTCCGGATACGAGCCCGCGCGGGCGAACTGTCCCTTCTCAGCCTGTACGGGCAGCGCTGGAAGCGACCTCGCCGAGGCGACGTACCTCTCGCCCGCACAGCCGCGGCACAAGCGGCGTGTCCCGTAAGCGGCGGATGCGATACACCGGGCCGACCAAGGCCGGGAGGAGGCCGAGGCCGGGAGTCACACTCGCGGCGCCCGGTCGCGGAGGGCCGGGCCCGGAAACGGATCCGCCGGCTGCGGAGCCTCCCGTTGCAGCAGCCGCATCATCCTCCGCGCCAGGAGAGGGTCCACCGGCAGCGCGTGCGCCGCGAACCAGCGGGCCGCTTCCGGCGCCGGGGACGGCTCCACGAACTCGGGTCCGGCGAAGTCGTCCAAAGGCGGGTCGTACAGGTACCCGATCACGACACCGGACCGCTCCAGACGTGCCACCAGCTTGTCCCGGTCGCGCACCATCAGAGGCACGCGAAACAGCGGCGGTACGTGGCGATCCGGCACTCCCTCCGCGACCGCGTCCCGCACACCCGCGGCAGCCCAGAGGGTGCCGCCCAGCAGCCTCGTCCCCTCACGCCGCCGAGACAGGTCCGCGCCCAGGCCACTCATCCGCCGCCTCAGCGTGCGCTGCAGAACGCGTCCGTGTTCCCTGCGGTATCCGTGCAGATCGACTCGCACCCAGCGGTCGAAGGCTCCCAGGTCCGGACTGCGACCCGCCGCCTCCCGCAAGTGCCGTTCTTGGAGCTCCATACGAAAGCGTTCGCGCTCCAACAGCCCCAGGGTCCGCATAACCCTCCATACAGGCCGGACCAGATGGAGCCGCTGTACCGCAGCGCGCGCGACAGGGCGCAGCGTGTACGCCAGGTCCCGATGCAGCTGCCGCGGCGCCAACAGCTCATCACGCAGGTGCTCCAGCGCCTTGCGGTCCGCTGGATCCTCCAGCGCCAGAAATCCGCCACCGGTCGCCCCCACGTGCTTGCCCAGGCTGAAAGCCGCAGCTTTTCCGAAGGTGCCGATCGGGCGGCCGCCCACCGTCGTACCGATCGCGTGTGCCGCGTCCTCAAGGAGGGGGATGCCCATGCGGTCGCACCGAGTGCGCAGTTCGTCCGCGTCGTCCGGCATGCCGTAGACGTTGGTCGTCAGCACCGCGCCCACGCTGCGCCAGGTCGATTCCGGCACCGCGCGGATGTCGATGTTCCCGTCCCGGGGGGACACCGGCGCCATGACGGGACGCAGCCCAGCTGCCAGCACGACGAACACCATCACGTCGTCGTTGACCGGCGACATCAGCACGCTTCCGCCAGGAGCGCACCAGCGGCGTAGTGCCAGATACACGGCCAGTCTGCACGACGGGACATACACGCACTCACGGCCGAGCCGCTCACGTATCAGATCTTCGAGGGCACCGCCGGCCGACCGCGATAGACGTGGAGACTCTCCTGACAGCACGGCTCCCCTTTTCCATTCGATGCGGTCACCCGAGACTTCCGGACGCAAGGAGCGTCATGCGGGATGACCGGCTCCCAACCGGTGACCGGTGGCGTCCTTTGAGGGCGGGATCACAGCGGACGGAAAGAAGGCGGCCGCTGGAGATCGAGTGTCGGCTACCGAACTAGACACTAAGCATCTTAGTAGATAAAGACAAGGGTGCGGCTATCGCCCCCGGCCTGCACGCGAACACCCGACCATCGACGTCGCCAGCCTCGCCGCAGCCAATCAGGCTCACTCACATCCCGAGACACTCCCAGCAACGGATCCATCACACCGCGCGATCAGATATGCCGGGACTGGCGCCGACGTTCCCATTTATCTAAACTACTTAGTAGACAGAGCGGGTTCGATGAGCGCCCCGCAGCCCACCGGGAGGCCCTCATGCCTCAGTATCTGTATCCACTGCTCCTCCTGGCCTGCCCGATCGGCATGGGCCTGATGATGTGGTTCATGACGCGCGGAGGGCTGCACGCATCACGGCGAAGCGGCTCCGTCGGCTCACCCGTGGCGCACTTCGAGCTGGACGAGCTGCGCAAGGAAGTCGCCAAGCTGCGCGCCACACAGAAGGACACACGCGAAACCTTGTGAACTGGGCCTTGTCCCCATGACCGCGACAGCGATATTGATCGGCGTCCTGCTTCTCGCCGCGAGCTACTACGACATAGCCCGGCTGGTCAGCACACACCAGAGCCGGTGTCCTCCGCTGGCCCGCTTCAGGGGCAGGCGCGCCGCGCTCGAGGATGAGGAGCGGTGGTGCGCCGGCCTGCTGCTGCACGGACGGATCGACACACGCTCCTACCAGCGACGCATGGCAGGCCTCGCCCACGGCCACCGCGTCGTAGAACCTCGGCCACGCCACTGATCCAACCCCTCATTGCTACTAATCCGATTAGTGACTTAGCATGACTGCCAGCCGCCGACCGGAGGCCGCTGTCAGGCTCCCCGGTTTGCCGTGCCGTCCGGTCGGCGGCCCGATCCCGAGGAGCAGCCCCATGCGCACCTGGCCCGCCCGCAGATGGGTCGTGGCAGCGGCGGTGACAGTGATCGCCGCACTCGTCATCGGCGTCCCGACGGGCATCGTACCGACCCCGTTCTACACGCGGATGACCCCGGTGCTGTGGTGGAACTACCCGGTGTGGCTGGTGAGCTCCGTGCTGGAGGGGCTCCTGGTGGCCACGTACGTCCGCATCGGCCCGGCCGACGTCCCCGCGGCCGGGCCACCCGAGCGCCCCCGGACCGCTCGCGCCCTCGGCGCGGGACTGCTGTCCGCCTTCGCGGTCGGCTGTCCGATCTGCAACAAGCTCGTGGTGCTGGCCATCGGCGTCAGCGGCGCCCTGTCGTACTTCGCTCCGCTGCAACCGGTACTCGCCGCCGCATCGGTGGCGCTGCTGGTCCACGTGCTCGTACGACGACTGCGCACCGCGAACGTCCGCGCAGTGGCTTCGTGAGGGCCGGTCCACCGCGCGTGGCCCGCCCCCGTGCGGCCACGCTCCGGTCCTGGGCAGCGGCCACCGCCGGTGGACTGCTTCTCTACGCCTCGTTCCCGCCGGTCGGATGGTGGTTCCTGGCCCCGCTCGGCCCGGCCCTGCTGATCCTGGCGGTGCGCGGACGGCGCGCCCGGTCCGCCTTCGCCGCGGGCGGGATCTTCGGCATCGCCTTCCTCGCCCCGCTGATCGTCTGGCTGGCGAACCTCGGTCTGGTCCCGTGGCTCACCCTCACGGCGATCCAGGCCCTGGTCTTCGCACTCGCCGCGATGCCGCTGCCCCGCTTGATCGCCCTACCCGGCTGGCCGCTGTACGCCGCCGCCTGGTGGGTGGCCCTGGAGGCGGTACGCGGCCGGACTCCGCTCGGCGGCTTCCCCTGGGGACGGCTGGCCTTCGGGCAGGCGGACGCTCCCTATGCCGGCTGGGCCGCTGTCGGCGGCGGCCCAGCCCTCTCCTTCGCCGTTGCACTCCTCGGATCGCTGCTGTTGTACGGCCTGACGGCGTGGCGCAGCGGGCGTCGGGAGGTCAGCGCGGCCGTATGCCTCGGCGTGGCCGTCCTGATCACGACACCGCTCGCCCTCCCCGCCCCGGGGACATCCGGACCGAGCGCCGTGGTCGCCGTCGTCCAGGGCAACGTCGAACGCGAGCGCACGCTGGAGGAGCAGGCCCGGGTGCGCAACGTCGCGCAGAACCACGCCCGCGAGACCAAGGCCCTGGCCGACGCCGTACGCCGAGGCGAGGTTCCGCGGCCGGACGTGGTCCTGTGGCCGGAGAACTCCCTCGACGGCGATCCGGCACGCAATCCGGAGCTCGGCTCCCTCGTCGTCGACTCAGTCCGGGAACTGGACAGCCCCCTCCTGATCGGCGCCATGCTGGAAGCCCCCGACGACCGGGCCTACAACGCCGGTCAACTGTGGCTGCCCGGCCGGGGCCCGGTCTCCTGGTACGCCAAGCGCCAGCTCGTCCCCTTCGGCGAGTACATCCCGGCGCGTTCGCTCCTCGGCGGCCTCGGCGCGCTGCAGCTCATCCCCCGCGACCTCCTGCCCGGTACCTCCACGGCCCCACTGGAGGCGGGGCGGGTGCGGCTCGGTGACGTGATCTGCTACGAGATCGCGTACGACGACCGGGTCCGCGACACCGTACGGGCGGGCGCCAACCTCCTCGTCGTCCAGACGAACAACGCGACGTACGAGCGCGGTATCCAGGCCGGGCAGTCCGAGCAGCAGCTGGCGATGGCCCGCATCCGCGCGATCGAGTACGGACGTGCGGTCGCCCTCGCCTCGACGAGCGGGGTCAGCGCCATCGTCGGGCCGGACGGACAGGTCATGGACCGGATGGGCACCTGGCGCGGCGGTCATCTGGTGGAACAGGTGCCGCTCTCTTCGGGGCTCACCCTCTCCGAGTGGCTCGGTGTGTGGCCGGAGGTGGTTCTGGGGACGCCCGTTCTCGTCGGTCTGGCGCTCTCGCTGCGTCGCTCGCGGCGCACCGCAGCCGCAGCTCAGGCGCCTGTTTCCGTGCCCGAGCATGACCAACCATTTACTAAGCTACTTAGCTGAATCTCTTATAGTGCGGGTATGGAACTCGCCGCACTGCCCAGCCCCTCGACCGGAGTCCTGTACCTGGGCCCGGTCCCGCTGAGGGCGTACGCCTTCTGCATCATCCTGGGCGTCTTCGTCGCCGTATGGCTCGGCGCGCGCCGCTGGGCGGCGCGCGGGGGCAAGAAGGAGACGATCACCGACATCGCCATCTGGGCGGTGCCCTTCGGGCTCGTCGGCGGCCGCCTGTACCACGTGATCACCAGCCCGGACGCGTACTTCGGTGCGGGCGGCGAGCCCATCAAGGCCCTGTACATCTGGGAGGGCGGCCTCGGCATCTGGGGCGCCATCGCCCTGGGCGGCGTCGGCGCCTGGATCGGGTGCCGCCGCCACGGGGTCCCGTTCCCCGCGTACGCGGACGCGGTCGCGCCCGGCATCGCACTCGCGCAGGCCATCGGACGGTGGGGCAACTGGTTCAACCAGGAGCTCTTCGGACGCCCGACCTCCCTGCCCTGGGGTCTGGAAATCTCTCCGGACAAGCGGCCCGAGGGCTACGAGAACGTGGCGACGTTCCATCCCACCTTCCTCTACGAGTCCCTGTGGGACGTCGGCGTCGCGGTGCTGGTCATCTGGGCCGGCGCGCGCTTCGCACTCGGGCACGGGCGGACCTTCGCGCTCTATGTGGCCGCGTACACCGTCGGCCGGTTCTGGATCGAGTACCTGCGGATCGACGAGGCACAGCAGTTCCTGGGGCTCCGGCTGAACAACTGGACCTCGATCGTGGTGTTCGCCGGCGCCGTCACCTACCTGGTGATCTCGGCCCGGCGTCGCCCGGGCGTGGAGGACATCGCGGCGAGCGACGGCGGGGCGGACGCCCCCGAAGCGGAGAAGGCGAGCGCATGACCGGCAACAGCATCAAGCACAACAAGCTCAAGGTCGGGAAGCTGCACACCCGGTCCGTGCCGAACAGGATCTTCGGATGGTCCCTGTTCTGGCTCGGCCTGGCGGTCGTCGCGGTGAACTGGATCGAGGAGTTCAGCGAGCTGGAAGTCCTCCCCGGAGGTCACTCGGTGTTCTACCTGGCGGGCGGCCTCGTAGCGGCCGTCATCGGCCTGTGGCGGGCCGGCGTCATGGACGCCAAATCGTAGGCGCTCCTCGCCGCCGAGCCTGCTCGTGGCCGTCCCCGCGCGTCGGCGCGCCGCCACCCGAGCACACAGCCGACCACATGGACCGGTCGGCGCGCCGCCGAGATGCGGGCCGTCCGGCGCGGACGGTCCGGGCCATCACGGCTGAGGGAGCGGTCGATTACGGCCTGGCAGGCCTCGGCGCCACCTACCCCAGCATCTACAACCCCGCCAGCCGCATCCTGCTCGCCTTCGAGAGCCTGGTCGCACGCACCGTGCCCACCAAGTACGTCCGGGACGAGCACGGCCGCGCGGCCACCCTGTCCATCGACTCCGTCACCTACTTCCACCCCACCATCAAGGACATCCCCGCCGAGAAGGCATGACTATCGACACCGCACCGATCCGGGGATCAGATGTGGTCAGGCCGTGGACCAGCAGGCTGGGCACCATGGAACATGGAGCAAACACCCGGCGAGGAAACATCTGCCCCAAGCTCTCAACTCCGTACGAGCAGGGCACACCCCCGATCCGGAGACTGGCGAGCAGGCACGAGGAACTGATTGCATGGGGCACATATCCGGTCGAGGCAGCCGCTGCATGGCGCGAAGACCCGCGCCGGGAGCCGACGCCGACGGACCGCGACGGCCACTCTCCGTACGGCCGCATCGCCCGGCTCATGACGCCGTCGCGACTGCCCGTGCAGGCGCGGAGGCGGCGCGGTGATCCCGGACGGCAGAGGGGCGGCGGCCCATGAGGCGGCGCGGCGGCGTACCTTCGCGGTGATCAGCCATCCCGACGCGGGCAAGTCCACGATCACCGAGGCCCTCGCACTGCACGCCCACGCCATCACCAGGGCGGGCGCGGTGCACGGCAAGGCCGGGCGGCGTCGGGTGGCCTCGGACTGGATGGAGATGGAGAAGGCCCGCGGCATCTCGGTCACCGCCGCCGTGCTGCAGTTCGCCCACCGCGGGTGCGTGCTCAACCTGCTGGACACTCCCGGCCACGCGGACTTCTCCGAGGACACCTACCGCGTCCTGGCCGCGGTGGACTGCGCGGTGATGCTCATCGACGCGGCCAAGGGCCTGGAGGAGCAGACCCGCAAGCTGTTCGACGTCTGCCGCCACCGCCGCATCCCCGTGATCACATTCGTCAACAAATGGGACCGGCCCGGCCGTGAGGCCCTGGAGCTGCTGGACGAGATCGAGCGAGAGTTCCGCCTCAGGCCCACCCCCGTCACCTGGCCGGTCGGCGACGCCGGGAATCTGCGCGGCCTGATCGACGTACGAACGCCCGGGCGGATGCTGCGCTACACCCGCGCCCTGGGCGGCGCCCAGGAGGCCGTCGAGGAGGCGATCACGGCCGAGCGGGCGGCGGCCGAGGACGGCACGGACTGGTACCAGGCGGTGGAGGAGCTGGAGCTGCTGCGGGTCGCCGGCGCCACGCACGACCAGGAGGCGTTCCTGGCGGGCCGGACCACGCCCGTGTTCTTCGGCGCGGCCATTTCCAACATCGGTGTACGGCTGCTGCTGGACGCCGTCGTCGACCTCGCCCCGCCCCCGGGGCCGCGGGAGCTGGCGGGAGGCGGCACCCGCCCCGTCGAGGCGCCGTTCGCCGGCCTGGTGTTCAAGGTGCAGGCGAACATGGACCGCGCCCACCGTGACCGGATCGCCTTCATACGGGTGTGTTCCGGCGTCTTCGAACGCGGCATGACCTCACGCGCGCCGCCACCGGAAGACCGTTCGCCACCAAGTACGCGCACAGCTTATTCGGCCAGGACCGCTCCACCGTCGACGTCGCCTACCCCGGCGACGTGGTCGGCCTGGTCAATGCCCACACCCTTCGGGTGGGCGACACCCTCTACGCGGACCAGGCCGCCGTCTTCCCGCCGATGCCCGCCTTCGCGCCCGAGCACTTCGCCGTCGCCCGGCCCGTCGACGTCAGCCGCTCCAAGCAGTTCCGGCGGAGCATCGCCCAGATGGACGAGGAGGGTGTGGTGCAGGTACTCGTCTCCGATCTGCGCGGCGGCCAAGCCCCGGTCCTGGCCGCGGTCGGCCCGCTGCAGTTCGAGGTCGTCACCGCCAGGATGGCGGGCGAGTTCTCCGCCCCCATCAGGCTGGAGCCGCTGCCGTACCGCCTCGCGCTGGCCACCGACGCGGTCGGCGCCGAGGCGCTGGGCCGCTCCCTGATCAGGGGCGAGGCGCTCACCCGCGTCCGCGACAACGCCCGGCTCGCCCTCTTCCGCAACCGCTGGCAGGCCGACCTTCTCCAGCGCGAATTCCCGGGCGTCCGCCTGGACCACCTCATCGCCGCTCACGACTGACTGTCCAGCGACATCGAGACCGGCCCTGCGGGCGAATTCGCCCCCGGGCGCTGGTCGGACGACCGTGGGCGGGGCGTTCCGGAGCCTTCGCATCCACATGAGCAGCGGAGGGACTCGGGCTCTTGACGGGAGTCTGCGGCGTGCCTCTGCCACTCTCCGCCCCGCCCTCTTGCCCAGTCCTCGATCGACTGGCCGTCACTCCGCAAGGAGCGCAGCACCGCGGTGCTCGAGCATCTCCGAATCCACCGGCCACCCCTGAGACGGAACGACCCCAGGCGATCCCCCCTTGGCGCATACCCCTAGGGGGTATATGCTCCTGGCCGCGGCTCGAAGACGGGCCCCTATGGACGGGAATGGGATGCAGGCCATGGACCACAGCGCGCACCACACCAGCCCCACGCACGACCACGCCACTCACGAGGGCCACCATGGCCACTCCGACCATGCGGTACCCGATGGGGGACACGGCGGAGCGTCCTGGGCCATGGCGGCGAAGGCGACGCTGCACTGCCTCACGGGGTGTGCCATCGGCGAAATCCTCGGCATGGTCATCGGCACCGCCCTGATGTGGGGCAACGTGCCGACCATGGTCCTCGCGATCACGCTCGCGTTCGTGTTCGGCTACTCGTTCACGCTGTTCGCCGTGCGCCGGGCCGGCCTGGACCTCAAGACCGCGATCAAGGTGGCACTCGCCGCCGACACCGTCTCGATCGCCGTGATGGAGCTGGTCGACAACGGCATCATCGCCCTCACCCCGGGCGCGATGGACGCCCACCTCTCCGACGGGCTGTTCTGGTCCGCCCTCCTGGGGGGATTCGCGGTCGCTTTCCTGATCACCACGCCCGTCAACAAGTGGATGATCGGCCGCGGCAAGGGCCACGCCGTCGTCCACGCCTACCACTGACCAGCGACCCGACCAGCGCGCCCGGGCACCCCTGAGAGCAAGGGGTGCCCGGGCGCGTTTGAGTCCCCCGCCATGGTCAACCCGTCAGAAGCCGGGGGTGGACGGCAAGCGGCCGCCCGGCCCCGCCGACCTCCGGCAGTGAAGCGAGAGGAGACACCCCGTGACGACCACAGTCAAGGACATGCTCGCCACCTACCCGGCCGACCTCGGCGAGATCGACCGCGAGAAGCTCACCAAGTGCATCGAGGAATGCATCGCCTGCGCGCAGGCATGTACCGCCTGTGCGGACGCCTGCCTGTCGGAAGGCATGGTCGGCGAACTCACCAAGTGCATCCGCACCGACATGGACTGCGCCGACATCTGCAACGCCACGGCATCCGTCCTGTCCCGCCACACCGGATACGACGCCAACATCACCCGCGCCATCCTCCAGGCGTGCGCGACCGCCTGCAAAGCCTGCGGCGACGAATGCTCCTCTCACGCCGACATGGAGCACTGCCGTGTCTGCGCCGAAGCGTGCCGATCCTGCGAACAGGCGTGCAACCAACTCATCCAGACCCTCGGCTGACCTGCACCACGCCGAGACCGGCTTACCGGCGGGCCGACAGCCCTCGGCCGCAGGGAAGAAGATGGCCGTCACAACAACCAGAACCCCAACCCGGCGACAACTCCGCCCCGCTCCCTCAGCCGGCGCCATGTTCACTGACGACCTGCCCGAGGACCAGCGGGTAGGGAGCGTTCAACGGAGGCTGCCGTCGTCGGCCTGGTTGTGGGCGTGGAACAGCGCGGCCAGGTCGGCTCGGGCCAGGTTCCCAGCGACGGACGCCCCGGAGAGCCGCCCGGTGTCCGCGCAGCGGCCCGGGCTTGTCCTGGAAGACGCGGACCGCATACTCCACCGAGGGGTACGTGACCTGGACGTGCCGTTCCTGCGCCGTAGGGCCACCGGGAGCGGCTCGAACCAGGCACGCACGTGTGCGGGGTCGCCCCAACGTGTCGAGGACGGGACGTCCGGCAGGTCTTCGAGGTGGGCCAGGACACCAACTCCGGCTGCTGCGCGCCCTGGGTCCCGTTACGGGACAGCGCGACGGGCGCCGCATCGTCTACCGCCTCTACGACGACCACGTCGCCCAACTCCTCGACCAAGCCGTCCACCACATCGAACACTTCCGCCTTGGCCTGCGCGATCCAAACTGACCCAGTCGCGGCGAGGAGGGGCCCGCCACAGCGATGCGAGCCAGGCGATTCCTCGGAGCGTAGCTATCGGCACCTCTGCGGCAGCAGCGATCCTCCACATGGGCGGCCGCATCCTGGCATGGCGATCCCAGTGTCGTAAGTACCCGGCTGCACGGTGGACTGACATGCTGCCTGGCGTGGTAACCGTGTGACGGCAAGCGTAGGGAAGGGGCCCCGTGCGGACATCAGACTGGCAACCGGTGCTGGCCCTGCTCGTGCTGGTCGTCGCGGCCGTCGTCCTGCTGCATGCCCTGGCCATCGCGGTAAGGGCGGTCCGCGAGCCGCTGCGCACCGGACCGTTCAGTGGAGGGCTCGAACCGCAGGAGCATGCCCTCTCCCGGTTCCACGTCCGCTGGTACCCCGTCACGATGGTCTTCCTCGCCTTCGACATGGAGATGCTGTTCATGTACCCGTGGACGAAAGTCGTCTCTGCCGTCGGCACGACCGCGGTCGTCGAGATGTTCCTCTTCCTCGGCATCCTGCTGGCGGGCGTCGGGTACGCCTGGCGGGAGGGGGCCTTCAGGTGGAGCTGACGCGCAAGCTCACGCGAGGGGCCATGGCCCGGCCGGGGGTTCTGCTGGCGGTGTCTCCCGGTGCCACGCGGGAACGGCTCGCCATCGAGGCCGAGTTGGCGCGGCGCGGGTGGCGTTGCGTGGCCGTTCCCGCGGAAGCCGATCTGCTGGTGATCGTGGGCGATCGCGAGGCCGAGGAGAGTGACTGGGTCGCAAATCTGTGGCGGGCCGTCCCATCCCCCAAGGCCTGGGTACGGCTCACCGACATCGAGCAGATCTCCGAGACCTTCGATCACGGACTCACTGAACTCCGGCGCGGGGACCCTGTGCGTCCTCCCGGGCATTCTCGCCACGCCGACCATGGCGGCCACGAGGACTCGGCCGGACACGAAGACCACGGTGGTGGGCACGAGGCGCAGGGATCGAATGAGGAGCAGGAAGGTCACCACAAGCACGCTGGAGACGCTCAACATGTCGAACCCGCCACGCACGACGAGATCGAGCCCCACCCGCACGACGCGCACGGGCACTCGGGGGCGCCCGAAGGCCGCGCCGGGCACGAAGATCCTCACGATGAGCGTGGCGGACACGAGGCGCACGACGGTCACGGTGGACATGAGGCGCGCGGCGGGCACGACATGGGCGGCGGCCATCACGGTCACGCCGGGCACGACATGGGCGGCGTCGTGGACGGATTGCCCATGGCCGATCGGGCCGATGACCGGGACGGGCTGAGGCTCGACCGGCTGCACGTGCCGCTGGGCCCGGCCCTTGCCGACTGGCCCGCCGGGCTGGTCCTGCGCCTGACCCTGCAGGGCGACGTCGTTCAGGAGGTCGCCGTTGAGTCGGCGTTCCCCGCATCCTCGCGTCCGCCCTTCTGGAATGAGCCGTGGCTGCGGGAACGCATGGGTGAGCGGGTTTCCCAGGGTGACGCTGCCCGAAGGTTGTGCGCAGCGCATCTGGACAGCTTGGGCAGGTTCTTCGCCGTGACGGGGTGGGCCGACATGGCGGCCCGTGCCCGGCACGTACGGGATCGCGCTCTGGCCGGGGCCGGTGCTGCTGAACTCTCCGCTCTCGTACATCCCTTGATCCGCCGGGCCGAGCGGTCCCGCACCTTGCGGTGGCTGACCGCCGGGCTGGGGCCGCTGGTTGCTGAGCACGCACATCACCTCGGAGTCACCGGCCCGGCGCTTCTCGCTGACGGTGACGCCCACAGTCGGATGCTCGTGTGGCTGGACGCGGTCGGGCGGAGTGCGGCGGCCTGCGAGGACGGCGACGTTCTGGACGCGGCCGAAGCCGTCGGACCTCGCGGACGGCTCGACGGGTCGGTGCCACCGTCGCGGGCACTGCTGAACAGCTTGCCCGCTCTGCTGGAGGGTGCCGAGTTCGCCTGCGCGCGGATCATCCTCGCCAGCCTCGACCCGGATCTCGACGAACTCGCGTACGTTCCGGTGGCGGGAGCGGCCCATGGTTGACAGCACCCCGCTGTGGGCCGTCTTCGTCCTGCCGACTCTCCTGGTGGCAGCGGCCTTGGCGACGGCCGGTCTCGACGCCGTGCTCGCCGCGAGCGCGCGAAATGGGCGCCCGAGATCCCTGCATGAGGCGGTCGTCCACGCGACCGGCCCCGGCCTTGAGGTGCTGCGACACCTCGTGCAGCAGCCCCGCCGTACGCGGGCGTCCGACGTGCCGCTGGCCCGGATCGGTGCGGCTCTCCTTCCCGTCGCCGCCGTGCTGGCCGCCGTCGTCCTGCCGCTCGGCTTCCGGTCGGTGTCCGATCTGCCGGATGGCATCGTCTGGTTCAACGCGATGGAGGCGCTGGCCTGGGCGGCGGTGTGGCTGGCCGGCTGGGGGCCGAACTCGACGCTCTCTCTCATCGGCGGCTATCGCTTCCTCGCGCAGGGGCTGGCGTACGAGCTGCCGCACATGCTCGCGATCACCACGGCCGCACTTGGGGCGGAGTCGCTGCGGGTGGGCGAAGTCGTCGACGCCCAGGCCGGGTTGTGGTTCGCGGTGTGGATGCCGGCGGCCTTCGGGATCTATCTGCTGAGTGCGATGGCGATGGCGTTCTGGGGGCCGTTCGACCAGCCCGCCGGACACGATGTCGCCGGTGGCGCGGCCTCCGAGCTGTCCGGCGCGGACCGGGTGCTCTTCCTCGGCGGCCGGTGGCTGCTGCTGGTCGTGGCCGCCTCTTTCAGCGTGCCGCTCTTCCTGGGCGGCGGACACGGGCCGTTGCTGCCCGGCTGGGCATGGACCGTACTCAAGACGGCAGCCGTGCTGGCTTTCCTGGTCTGGGCCCGGCGCCGGGTGCCGACCCTGCGCATGGACCGCTATCTGGAGCTGGCCTGGGTCGTGCTGACTCCGCTGGCCATCGTGCAGGCGCTGGTGGTGGCCGTGGTGGTGCTGAACCGGTGAACTCCGTGACGGGAATGAGGTGACGTACGTCAATGGATGTCGCGGTCTTCTGGGTCCTGGCCATCCTCGCGGTCGTCAGCGGCGCGATGGTGTTCCGCTTCGACTCCATGGCCCGGGCTACGTTCTCCCTGCTGACCTCGCTGCTGTGCGTCGGCGGGCTCGTCGTGCTGCTGGGGCTCGACTACCTGGGCATCGTCACCGTGCTGATGATGACCATCGAGATGGCCATCATGGCGGTCTTCATGGTGATGTACATGATGAACCCGGCCGGGCTCATGCCGATGACGATGATGCACAACAAGCGGGGTGCGGCCGTCGTCTGCGGTCTTGTTTTCCTGCTCCTGGCCGCCGGGATCCTGTTCGCGCCCTGGCCCGCCCGACAGGGGAAGACGCCCGCCGATCCCACCATGGAACTCGGTATGTCACTCATGGGCCCGCAGATGCTGACCATGATGACGCTGGGTATGGCGTTGTTCGCGACGATCGTCGCGACGGTGGTGCTGGCCACCCGGCGGGGACGGTACGACCGGCTCGGCGACGATCTGCGGGCACATCGCGCGGACGATCCCGTACGAGGCGGTGTCGGCCGATGACGCTGGAACTGTTCCTGCTGCTGGCCGCCGCGCTGTTCTGCATCGGGCTGTTCGGTGCGCTCACCCAGCAGTCGATCGTGATGCTGATGATGGGCCTGGAACTGATGCTGGGCGGGGTGATCCTGGCCGCCGCGACCGCCTGGCACTACATCGCCCCGGCCACCGCCGACGGACAGGTACTGGTCGTCGTCGCGGTCACGGCGATGGCCCTGGAGATGGCGATCGGGTTCGCCGTGGTCACCGCCCTGTTCCGGTCCCGGGAGATCGACATGACCGACATGGCGGCGGAGTTGAAGGAGTGAGCGCCCTGCTGTGGGCGCTGGTCGCCCTGCCGCTCGGCACCGGTGCGCTGCTGCTCGTGGCGGGGCGCCGGGCCGATCGCGCCGCGCCGGCCGTGGCTCTCACTGTGACGGCCGCCGCCCTGGGTCTCGCGATCGCCGCGGCCTTCCGGCATCCGGCCGTGCGGGCACCGTTCCTCGACGGACTGCCGATGCGGTTCGCGGTGGACGGCCTGTCGGGGGTACTGGTGATTACGGTCACCGCCGTTACCCTGGCCGTACTCCTCTTCAGCGCGGCGGAGTTCGGCGCCGACGAGGCCCGGGCGCGCTTCTTCGGGCTGATGCTGCTGTTCGCCGGGAGCATGCTCGCCACCGTCACCGCCGCGACCCTCCCGGTCCTGCTCATGGGCTGGGAAGTCATGGGCGCCACCTCGTGGGCGCTGATCGGTTACTGGTGGCGGGACCCGGAGCGTACGAGCGCGGCCGATACCGCGTTCCTCACCACGCGCACCGCCGACCTGGGTCTCTATCTGGCGGCGGGGGCCGCGCTCGCGAGCGGCCGGGACACGACGCTCTCGCTGGAAGGTCTGGCGCGCGCCGACGACCCGTGGCTGTCCTTCATCACCGCGGGCCTCATCGTTTCCGCCTTGGGCAAGTCCGCCCAGCTGCCCTTCAGCTTCTGGCTGTCGAAGGCCATGCAGGGCCCAAGCCCCGTCTCCGCGCTGCTGCACTCGGCCACCATGGTCGTCGCCGGGGCGTACCTGCTGCTGCGGACCGGACCGCTGCTGGACGCCTCCGGCTGGGGCGACGACGTGGTCGCGTGGACAGGCGCCGCCACCGCGCTCTTCCTCGGGCTCGTCGCGGTAGCGCAAACCGACCTCAAGCAACTGCTCGCCGCATCGACCTGTGCCCAGATCGGCTTCATGGTGCTCGCCGCCGGAACCGGCGCGTCATCGGGTGGCACGCTGCAACTCATCGCTCACGCGGCGGCGAAGAGCCTGCTCTTCCTTGCCGCCGGGGCCTGGCTGACCGCGCTGGGCACCCAGCGACTCCCGGAGCTGCTCGGCGCCGCGCGCCACAACTGGGCAGTCGGTGTGGCCTTCACCGTCGGCGCGCTCTCCTTGGCCGGGATTCCGCCGCTGTCGCTGTGGGCCGCCAAGGACGTCCTGCTCGCGGGAGCCCTGGAGACCAGCCCCTGGTTGTACGGTGTCGCGCTGGCGGCTGCCCTGCTGTCGGCGGTCTACAGCGCCAAGGCCCTGTGGTTCGTGTGGCGGCCCTCGGTCCCGCGACCCGAGGGCCGCCGTATCCCGGGCGGCGCCGTGTGGTCCCTGGCCCTGCTGGCCCTGGCGTGCCTCGCGCTGACGCCGGTGGCCTTCCCTCCACTGCGTGACAGCGTTGGGCGCGTCCTGGCACACGCAGGCCAACCTGAGCCTCATGCCTCGGAGTTCGTGCTCTCCGGGGTGCTCGCTCTGCTGGCCGCCGCGGTCACCTGGGCCTGGGGCACACGCCCGCTGCCCCTGCCCGGGCGGGCGAAGGCGGGCTTCGCAGACTGGCTGCTCTTCGAGCGTGCCGCTCATGTCCTGCTGGTAGCTCCCGTGGTGCGGCTTGCGCACGCCGCCGCAACGTTCGACGACCGGGTCCTGGACCGGACCGTCGACGGTTCGGCCGCGGTTGCCGTGCGGTTCGCCCGCTGGACGGACGGCGTCGTGGAGCGTGCCCTCGACGGGACGGTCACCGCGGTGACCGCCGGGACCCGCGCCCTCGGCCGCTGGGCCCGCCGCCCGCAGACCGGCCAGCTGCACCAGTACCTCGCCCAGGCCGTCGCCGCCTTCACCGTCCTCGCCGTCGTGCTCGTCCTCGTGAGGTGACCCCTTGCTGACCGCCCTCGTCTTCGCGCCCACGGCTGTCTCCCTGCTGCTGTTCGCACTCCCCCGCCGTACGGCACCGCAGGTCTTCCGCACCGTGTGGGTTCTCATGTCCGCGCTCGAACTGGCCCTGGTCATCGCCATGTGGGCCGGGTACGAGGCCGACGGCGGCATGCAGTACGAGCAGCGCGCCCGCTGGATCCCCAGCGCGGGCGTCGGCTACCACGTCGGCGTCGACGGGCTGTCGCTGCCGCTGCTCGCTCTCACCTGCCTGCTATTCCTGGCCTGCGCGCTGTACTCACTGCGCGAGAACCGCCGTATCCGCGAGTTCGCCGCGCTGTTCCTCTTCCTGCAGACCACCTGCCTGGGCCTCTTCGCGGCCCTCGACCTGATCCTGTTCTTCGTCTTCTTCGACCTGTCCATCGTGGCGATGTACTTCGTCATCGCCGGCTGGGGCCACAGGCAGGCCGCCCGGGCCGCGCTGAAGTTCTTCCTCTACACCTTCATCGGCTCGCTCGCCCTGCTGCTCGGCTTCATCGGCCTCTACCTCGCCGCGTCGCCGCACACCTTCGACATGGTCGAACTGACCGAACAGAACCCGCTCGCCGGGCGCTCCGTCTACGGCGCCCTGGTACTGCTGGCCGTGGTCGTCGGCCTGGCAGTGAAGACCCCGACGGTCCCGTTCCACACGTGGCTACCGCCGGCCCACGTCGAGGCACCCGCCGCCGGTTCGGCCATCCTCGCCGGCGTGCTGCTGAAGATGGGCACGTACGGTTTCGTCCGCATCGCCATGCCCATGCTCCCCGAAGCCTGGCGCCGCTACGCCCTCGTCCTGGTCGTCGTCGGCGTCCTCTCGGTCCTCCACGGCGCCCTGGTCGCCCTCGCCCAGACCGACTTCAAGCGGATGGTCGCCTACACCTCCGTGAACCACATGGGCTACATCGTGCTCGCCGTCGGCGCCGCCGCAGCGACTGCGGATACCTCCGAGCAGGCCCGCTCCCTTGCCGTCACCGGGGCGGTGATGCAGATGGTCAGCCACGGGCTGCTCACGGGAGCCCTGTTCCTCCTCGCCGGCGTGCTGTACGAGCGCGGGCGGACGTACGACATGGGCTCCTACTCCGGTGTCGCCGCCATGGCGCCCGCGTTCGCGGCCATGACCGGCATCGCGGCCTTCGCCTCACTCGGGCTCCCGGGGTTCTCCGGCTTCATCGCCGAGTTCCAGATCTTCACTGGAAGCCTTGGACCACGGCCCGTGGCTACAGCTCTGTCGGTGCTCGGCATCCTCCTCACCGCCGGGCTGTTCCTGCGTGCGCTGCGCCAGGTGTTCACGGGGCCATTGCGCCTGCCCGACGCCCCGGGCACGCCCCGTGCGTTCCCCGACATCCGCGTGCACGAGAGCCTCGCCGTCGTACCGCTCCTCGCCTTGGCCGTCGTCCTCGGTGTGGCCCCGCGCTTCCTGCTCGACGTCATCGAACCGGCCTCCCGGTCCGTCCTGGAGCTCCTCGCCCGATGACCGAGATGAACGAGAACCCACTCGACCTCCTCCCCGAGGTACTGCTCGCCGCCTCGGTCGTATTCGGGCTGCTGCTCGGCTCCTGGCTGCCCCGTGCCCGGCAGTGGATCGTGGGGCTGTTGGCCGCCCTCGCGTGCGTGGGCGGGATCGTCGCCGCGGCGGTGGCTGCCGCAGAGCCCGCCATGACCGCCTTCGGCGACGCCTTCGCCGTCGACCCGGTGACGAGCACGTCCCGGATCGTGGTCCTCTCCGGCACGCTCCTCGTCCTCGGCGTCTCCTTCAGTCCACTCCAACGAGATTCACGTGAGACCGAGTTCTACGTCCTGGTGCAACTGGCCGCCCTCGGCGCGCTGATGATGGCCGGCACCCAGGACCTGCTCCTGCTCGCCGCCGCGTACCTGCTGGCGAGCATCCCCGCCTACACCCTCGCCGGGTTCCGCAAGGACGGCCCGGGCACCGCGGCAGCCCTGAAGTTCTATGTGATCGGCGCTCTGTTGGGCGTACTGATGCTCACCGGCATCACGGTTCTGTACGCGACGGGACGCGGCACCGGGTACCCGATGCTCGCCGAGGCGTTCCGCGACGCGCCCGAGGCACTGATCGCCACCGGCACGATAGGGCTTCTGGCAGGCATGCTGTTCAAGGCCGGAGGTGTACCCGCACACTTCTGGGTCCCCGACGCCGTGCAGGGCAGCAGCCCCCCGGTGGCGGCGCTCCTCACCACCATCCCGAAGATCGGCGCACTCGCCGCGCTCTTCCGCCTTGGAGCGGTGCCCCTGGCCGACAGCCCACTCCCCTGGGCCGCCCTGATCGCCGTACTCGCCGCGGCCTCCATGACCCTCGGCAATCTCGCCGCCTTCTTCCAGAGTGACGTCAAACGATTGCTCGCGTACTCCACCATCAGTCAGGTCGGCTACCTGCTGATGCCCGTGGCGGTCGCCGGCCGCTCGGACGAGGCCCAGCAGGCTCTGCTGTACTACCTGGCCGCATACGCCGTCACCAACCTCGGCGCCTTCGCCGTGGTCTGCGCCCTCCCCCGGGCTATGAATCTGGACGATTACCGCGGGCTGGCCCGCCAACGGCCCCTGCTGGCCCTGAGTCTCGTCGTCTGCCTGCTGGGCCTCGTCGGCACCCCGCCCACCGCAGTCTTCCTCGGCAAGCTGGAGGTGTTCACCGCCGCCATCGACGGAGGCTACGCCTGGCTCGCCGTCCTGGCCGCGGTCAACACGGTCGCCTCACTCTTCTACTACCTGCGCTGGATCGTCCCGGCCCTCTCCCGGGGCGAGGGAGCAGCACTCCACCACGGCGACCGCACCGCACGCACCGTCGCGTACACGGCCACCGCCGCCTCGCTTGGGCTCGGCCTGGCGGGTGGACCGGTACTGGCAGTGCTGACCGGCGCTCTCAACTGAGGGGCGCGGGGGGTGCCACGGAGCAGCGCCCTCCCCTCCGTCCTGCCACGCCCGTACACCAGAGACCGGACGCGGCACCTCTTGATGGTGATTGTGGCCGTGACGGGTCCCGTCGTCGTCAGTGCACGTGAGGGCCGCCGGTCAGCTGCGGCTTGCCGCGCGGTACGAGCCCCAGGGACACGGCCGCGCTCACGGCGGCCGCCACCGCGCATACAGTGAACGCGTCCGCGAAGCCGGCGACCGTGCCGCGCTCGAAGCCTGCCGCAGCGACGGTGGACACGACGGCGACGCCTATGGAGCCGCCCACCTCGTGGAAGGTGTTGACGACGCCGGAGGCGAGTCCCGCCTCCCGGTGCTCGACCATGGCGAGCGCGGTGGTGGTGGCGGTGACGAAGACCGCGCCGATGCCGACGGACGCGACTACCAAGCCCGGCAGCAGAGTCGCGTACACGCTGCCGGTGTCCGACAGCTGCGTCAGCTGAATGGTTCCGGCGGCCGCGATCACCATGCCCCCGACGGCTGTCGTGCGGCTGCCGATCCTGCCGACGAGCCGGGAACCGAGGTGGGCGCCAACTCCGGTGGCGACGGCGACCGGGAGGAAGACCAGTCCGGTCCTGAGCGGACTGAAGCCGCGCACGTGCTGGAGGTAGACCGATCCGAGGAAGAAGAAGGCGATCAGCAGCGCGGTGGCGATCAGCATCAAGAAGGCGCCCGCGAGCACCGGCCGCCGAGTGAACATCCGCAGGTCCATCAGCGGGGCCCGGCTTGCCCGTTCGACCACCGCGAAGGCGGCGTACACCACCACCGCACCGGCCAGCGGCAGCAGCGTGGCGGGGTCCGTCCAGCCCGAGTCCCCCGCCTCGACGAGCCCGTAGATCAGGGCACCGGTGCCCACCGTGACCAGCAGCGCGCCAGGGAGGTCGAGCCGGGCGGGCTGCAGAGGCCGGGCCGCTACGAAGGCGGGAACGGTGGCAAGTAGGAGGAGACCGACCGGCACGTTGACGTAGAAGACCCATTCCCATCCGGGCCCGTCCGTCAGCGCCCCGCCGAGCAGTACGCCGGCCGCCGCGCCGGTGCCGCCGATGGCCGCCCACACGCCGAGGGCCTTGTTGCGCTCGGCGCCGTGGAAGGTGGTGGTGACGATGGACAGCGCCGAAGGGGAGAGCAGCGCGGCGCCGATGCCCTGGGCGATCCGGCCGCCGAGCAGGGTCTCGGCGTTCTCGGCCAGTCCGGTGACCAGTGAGGCGGCGGTGAAGACGGCGAGCCCGGCGAGCAGGGTGCGGCGGGCGCCGAGAGCGTCGGCGAGCCGTCCGCCGAGCAGCATGAGCCCGCCGAAGCACAGCGTGTACGCGGTGACCACCCAGGTCAGGGTCTCCCGGCCGAGGTCGAGATCGGCGGCCATGTCGGGCAGCGCGACGTTCACCACGGTGACGTCGAGGATCAGCATGAACTGGGCCAGGCAGATCAGCGCCAGGGCGATCCAGCGGCGCGGATCGGCGGGTGGATGGTCGTGCTGGTCTTCCGGCGCGTGCGGGGCGCCGGGAGCGGGGTGGGTCATGACGACTCCTCGGAGTTCGTACGGCGATCGGTGGCAGAGTCCGTAGGGCGGGAGGGAGTGAAGGCGAGCGCGACGGCGATGCCCACCGCGGTGACGCCGACCGCCGCAGCCATCGCCGGGCCCATGCCGTCGGTGAACGCCCGGCGTGCCGCGTCCGCGAAGGCGGCCCCGGTCTCACCGGGCAACTTCTCGACGACCGCGAGCGCGGTCCCGACCGATTCCCGTGCGGAGGCCAGGAGTTCGGGCGGCAGAGCCGCACTGTGCGGGGCCTCGGCGAGGCCGGAGCGGTAGCGGTCCGACAGCAGGCTGCCCGCGACCGCCAAGCCCGCCGCCGCGCCGAGTTGGATGGACGCGCTGTTGGTGGCCGAACCGACGCCGAGATCCGCCTCCGGCAGCGATCCGACGATGGCGTCGCTGGTGGAGGTGATGACGAAACCGGCGCCCGCGCCCAGGAGCAGCATCGCCACCAGTGCCCGCCCGTAGCCGTCCCCGGTGCCGGTGGTGGCGAGCACGGCAGATGAGCCGAGCAGCAGCGCGAGCCCGGCCGCCGACACCGCCCGCATGCCGATCCGCGGCGCCAGCACGCCGGCCAGCGGCCCCGCGATCAGCAGCGCCAGTGCCGCAGGACCGAGCCGCAGACCCGTCTGCGCGGCGCTGTAGCCCAGGACGAACTGGAAGTACTGCACGACCACGAACAGCGTGCCGATGAGGGCGAACGCCCCCAGCAGGATGAGTACATCGCCGACCGCGAGGGCCCGGTGCCGGAAGATCCGCAACGGCAACATCGGCGACGCACCGCGCCGCTGCCAGACGATGAACGCGCCGGCCAGCACCGCTCCCGCCGTGAAGGCGGTCAACACGGCGGAACTGGTCCAGCCCCGGTCCGGGCCCTCGATCACCGCCCACAGCACAGCGGCGACGGCCGCCACCGACAACAGGGCACCGGCCGGATCCAGCCTCCGGGCGTCCGCCGCCTTCGAGTTCGGCACCAGGAACGCGGCGGCGAGCAGACCGGCGATCCCGATGGGCAGGTTGATCAGGAACACCGAGCCCCACCAGAAGCTGCCCAGCAGCCAGCCGCCGACCATCGGCCCGATCACCGTGCCGACGCCGACCGCCGCCGACCAGACGCCTATCGCCTTGGTCCGCTCAGCACCGCGCGGGAAGACGTTCCCGATGATCGCGAGCGTGGCGGGCATGATCAGGGCCTCGCCGACGCCCATCACACCGCGCGCCACGACGAGCGTCGTCACCGACCCGGCGTACGCGGCGACCACGGACGCCGCGGTGAACAGCGCCAGGCCGGTCATGAAGACCCACTTGCGGCCCAGCCGGTCCGCGAGGCTGCCGCAGAACAGCACGAGGCTGCCGGCCATCAGCAGATAGCTGTCGACAATCCACTGCAACTGGCTCGTGGAGGCGCCCAGTTCACTCACCAGCGTGGGCAGGGCGACGTTCAGCACGGTGGTGTCGAGGCCGACCACCAACAGGCTCACACCAAGCACGGCGAGGGTCAGCCATCGCCTGCCGCCGGGCGCGGCGGCGCCGGACCGCGGTAGTGCGGGCACCGGGCGGGTGGTCGAAGACACGAGATTCCTCCCCGTACAGGACACGCCGGGGCTGCTGCTCCGCACGGCCTTGTCCGCACGAACCCCTTGAACTGAACTGTACGGCTCAGTTCATATGAACTCAACGGTTCAGTTCAGTTGGTTGCTAGGATTCGGTCATGAGCAGCGAGACGGTCAAGCAGCCCCCGAGCGGGCCCCGCGCCGAAGCCAAGCGGCAGGCCATCGTCCGGGCCGCCCGTGAACTGTTCCTGCGCGAGGGATTCGGCGTCGGCATGGACACCATTGCTGCCGAGGCGGGCGTATCCAAGGTGACCGTCTACAACCACTTCGGCAGCAAGGAAGCACTGTTCACCGCGGTCATCACCAGCGCGCTCGACGAACCCCTCGCCGGAGCCTCACCGGCCGCACTCGAGGGTCTGACCGAAGCCGAGGACCTCCGCGCCGCATTCATCGACGCCGCCCGCGCCTGGGTCCACGCCGTCCGGACCAACCGCGAAGTCGCCGCCCTGCGCAACCTCGTCGCCGCCGAAGTCCACCGCTTCCCCGAGCTCGGCCGCGCCTGGAAGAGCCACGGTCCGGCAAGTCACCACCCCGCCGTAGCGGGTGCGCTGCGCACCCTGGCCGACCAAGGACGGCTGGTCATCCCCGACCTGGAGACCGCGATCATCCAGCTCTACGCACTGCTGGTCTTCCCCCACATGGTTGTCGGCTCCTACGGCACGCAGATCGACGACGACCTCACCAACCGCCTCATCATCGGTGGCGTCGACATGTTCCTGGACCACTACGGCCCGAATCAGACATAACCAGGACCACGGGCCCGCACTCCGCTCCGGCAGAGTGCGAGAGCTTGGGTGATCCCCAGCAGGCCACAGGCACGCCACCCCAAGGCCGGCGTGCCGACTGGCGGCAGACGGGCACCGCGCAGTCGCGATGGCCGCAAAGACCGTCGCCCTCCGCATGGCCCGCTACGCATCGGGCACCAGGAATCCACCCGCCGTCATGAATGACCCGCCACCTCGCCGCCGTACCGTCCGCCGCGCCACGAGTCCGCGTACGGGCTGGCCAATGGCAGCGCTACCCGCGAGCCAACCGCCCGTCAGGAACGAACCAGCCGGGCAATGGCATCGGACGCCTCCTTGAGCTTCAGAGCCTTGTCCTCGCCGCCCTTTTCCACAGCGTCACTCACGCACGTCGCCATGTGCTCGTCGAGCATCTGAAGAGCGAAGGACTGCAGGGCGCGGGTGGTGGCCGAGACCTGGGTAAGGATGTCGATGCAGTAGGTGTCCTGCTCGACGAGACGCTGAAGACCACGCACCTGGCCCTCGATGCGGCGCAGCCGCACGAGCACGTCGTCCTTGTGCTTCTTGTGATCGGCCATGCGTCTCATCCCCTCGCCTCTGGTGATGGCGGAAGCACCTCCACCACACTCCGAATATACCCCCCGACCGTATGAAGCGGCTGTGGTCGACGAGGAGGGAAGGAGGTATGGAGCGAGAGCGTGGGCCCGGGGGTACGCACCCCGGCCCACGCGGACGAACTTCGAGCACGAAGACCGTCGGCCGGACGAGCGGCACGGGGGATGGCCGCCCGTCCGGCCGACGATGAAACACAACCTTAGGCTACGAATATACTTCGTAGTAGTGCGCCAACTTCTTGATCTCGACGGTCGCAACCATTCGGTCGAGCCGGGCCCCACGGCGATGCCACCTGAATCGCGAGCCCCGACTGCGGGAACCGAGCACCGCCGGCACTCGTCTACTAAACCACTTAGCTACATCTTGGATGGAGGATGACTGTGCAAGACAGCCGACGGGGGCACATGGAGCCCGCAGAGCGACGGCCTCGGCGCAGGCGGCTGGGATTCGCGGCGCTCGCCCTGGCCGGGGTCGTAACTCTGGCCGCCTGCAGTCAGGCCGCCAATGGCGCCTCGAAGGAATCTCCGGCCTCGGATTCGAAGCCCGGGTCAGAGGCGGACGCGGGTTCCGGCAAGAACGGGGCGGCCGCCGTCACGGTCTCTCCTGCCACCGACGGCAAGGACGTGATACCCGGTGAGCCGCTCACGGTGAAGCCGAGCGACGGAAAGCTGGCGTCGGTCACGGTCACCGCCGGCGACGGCACGGCACTCGATGGCTCGCTGTCCTCCGACGGCACCTCCTGGACTTCGTCCCATGCCACCGGATACGGCACCACCTACACGCTCAAGGCCCAACTCGCCGCGTCTGATGGCAAGAAGACGACCCGCACCAGCAGCTTCACGACGCTCAGCAAGGACGAGATCTTCGTCGGCACCTACAACGTCAACAAGGGCTCCACCGTCGGCGTCGCCCTTCCGGTGTCGATCGTCTTCAACAAGGCGATCCACGACAAGGCGGCAGTGGAGCGCAAGCTCAGTGTCACCTCTTCCCCAGCCGTCGAGGGCGCATGGAGCTGGATGAAGGACCGGGACGGCAAAGACCGCGTCGACTACCGGCCCAAGGAGTACTGGAAGCCCGGCACGAAGGTGAAGCTGCGGATAGACCTGGCCGGAGTGAAGAACGGCGACCTGGTCGGCACGCAGAAGCGCGAGATCGACTTCACCGTCGGCAAGTCGGTCGTCAGCACGGTGGACGTGGTCAAGAAGACGATGACCGTGGCCGAGAACGGCAAGGTCGTCAAAACTCTTCCGGTCTCCACGGGCAAGAAGACCTTCGAGACCTGGAACGGCACCATGGTGGTGCTGAGCAAGGTCCCGACGATCCGGATGAACTCCGCCTCGGTCGGCATCTTCGGCCCCGAGGCGTACGACCTGGGCGCCGTCAAGTGGGACGTCCAGCTCACCCCCTCGGGCACCTACGCCCACGCCGCCCCGTGGAACGAGGGCAAGTTCGGCAAGGTCAACGCCAGCCACGGCTGCATCGGCCTGAGCACCGCCAACGCCAAGTGGTTCTACGACCGGGTGAACTACGGCGACCCCGTGACCGTCATCAAGTCCACGGACACAGTAGACGTGAACAACGGCTACGGCGCCTGGAACGTCGACTGGGAGTCCTGGAAGAAGGGCAGCGCGCTGGCCTGAGAAGGCTTCCGCTGTCCGAGCGTGATCGTTTGATTGGCTCCGGGTGGGCAGGAACTGCCGCTGGCTGCGGGAGGGGTCGGGTTCCTCGTCGGCTCGTACCTGCTGGTGGTGGCTGGCGCCGCCGGTGCCCGGGCTGGAGGCGCGGGAGAAGAAGGTCCGCGAGGAGGCCGAGCGGGCGCGGGCGGCGCCGGCCGCAGCGGAGCGCGCGTCGGCGCGGTTGGCCGAGGTGCTGGCCGAGACTCCCGCGCCGGCCGCCGAGGATCGACAAGCAGCCTTGCCGGGAAGGCGCATATCGGGCGTATGGCCCCGGCGCGTGGACCGGCCCTCGACAGCCGCGTAGCGAATTTGCCGTCCCACTGCGTCGGCGGTTCTAAGCGTTTCGGGCACCGAGAGTGGAGAGGACTGGGGGGCATGCCTGATGAGGACACCAGGAGGGGGACGTCAGTGTTGAAGTCGGGGGTCAAGCGGCTCTTGGGGCGTGCTGGATTCGACATCGTGCGCAGCACCAACAACCGGGGTGGAGTGGACGATTTCATCCCGTTCGAGGCGACGATGAGGGCTGCGCGGGCAGCCGGTCTGTCGGTCGGTGACTACATCGACGAGGTCATGAACGGGACGCCTGGCGCCACCCAGTCCACCATCGACGAACTACGCGCTCTCGGCGTCTTCGCCGCCGAACCGAACACGGTGTTGGAGATCGGCCCCGGCTCCGGACGGTACCTGGAGAAGACGCTGAAGGAGTGTTCACCAGACCGCTACGAGATCTACGAGACGGCAGCGCCCTGGGCCGACTACCTAGTGGACGCGTTCAGCGTGGTCGCCCGACCGAGCGCAGGATGCAGTCTCGCCCCGACACCCGACGGCAGCATCGACCTCGTTCAGGCCCATAAGGTCTTCAACACCCTGACCTTCCTCGGCGCCGCCCGCTACTTCTTCGAGATGGCGCGGGTCACGCGACCCGGTGGTCGGATCGTCTTCGACGTAATGACAGAGACCTGCCTGGACCCGGCCACGATGCGCGTCTGGGCGACTCAGGGCGGCGCGGGGCACGACTCCTACCCAGCCGCCATGCCTCGCCAGACATGCGTGGACCTCTTCGCAACCCTCGGCTGCAGCCTGGAGGCCAGCTTCCTGGCCCCCATGGGCGTCGCCTCCACTGAGGTGCTTGTCTTCGGGAAGGGCGCTTGATCCTCAGAAGGCATCCGCTTTCCGAGCACGGGCCGGTGTGATCCAACAGCGTTCTTGATCGGGTGATCGCGGCGGTGTCGGTGCATGAAGGAGGGGCCCAAGACGAAACTCCCGAACTCTCCCGCCGACGAACGGAGTTCATGCCGGACCGGCCACAATCAATCGATCAAGTACGGGAAGCGGATGCCTTCTGACCACCACGCACCCGACGAGAGCCTTGCCCGACGACCGTGTGCCGGCGGGCAAGGCTTTGTGATGTGAGGCGTCCGTGACTGAACGGTCCACTGAGATCCGACGTACTAAGTGAGTAAGTAGAAACACGGCTCAGTGAAGGGAACCTCCGTGATCCGGCAACGTGTTGTCCTGGCCGCAGCCGCAGGCGTCACCTCCGCACTCCTCCTGACCGCGTGCGGCAGCTCCGGGGACAGTTCTTCCAGTACGGACTCCGCCGCCGCGGCCTCCTCGGTCCCCGCGTCCTCCGCCCCAGCCGACAACGATGATGCGGACGGCATGGGCATGGCCACCACCTCCATGCTGATGACCGAGGAGATGGAGGGCATGGGCACCTTCGTCACCGACGACAAGGGGATGACCCTCTATCGCTACGAGATGGACCAGGCGTCCCCGTCCAAGTCAATGTGTACCGGTGACTGTGCGAAGACCTGGATGCCGGTCATGGCGCAGGACTCCGTCAAGGCGATGGGCGTGGAGCAGAGCCTCGTCGGCTCGGTGGACCGGTCGGACGGAATGAAGCAACTCACCCTCGCCGGTCGGCCGCTGTACCGCTACATGGGCGATGCCAAGGCCGGTGAGATGAAGGGCCAGGCCAAGGACAGCAAATGGTACGCGGTCACGCCCGCCGGTGAGAAGGCCGCGATGTCCTCGGACGGCTCCGGTTCGTCCGAGGACATGGAGGGCATGCCAGGCATGTCCTGATGCTCAGCAGTGCCGCGCCGGATCCGTCGGCCGGGCCGTGGCACCGTCGCCGAGCAGCGCGTGGTCCAGACACTGATCGGTACGGCTGTCCGGATGCGCTGGTCGAACGCGGCTGTGATGGAGGCCGCGAGAACGGCAACCCGGCTGTCGGACCGGGCTAGGAGTACCCGCATGTCAGCGCCCGGGCCGTCGGCTAGTACCTATTCGTGGAGGTCTTCCGGAATCGCGGGAGGCGACGCGATGTTCGAAGACTGCCCGGCTCCGGTGGTACAGGTCTCGTGCCAGCCGCACTCGCGAAGCCCTGCCGCGAGGGATGCGGCCGACCGCGACACATGGGACCCGCCGGGGGAAGGCGACGAGGCCTCCCGGCGCTCCCGCAGCGCGCTCGACACGGAGCTCGGCTTCGAGGGCTACGCCACCACCCGCGCCGACCAGATGTCCGGCGACACCCTGTCCAAGCTGAACCTCGCCCTGGCGCTGTTGGCGGACCCGGAGGTGCTGCTCGACGAGCCGTACGTCGGCTTCGACTTCGACACCTATCTGCGCTTCTGGGACCTGGTCGCCCAGCGCCGCCAGTCGGGCCGCTCAGTGCTGATCATCAGTCACTTCGTCACCGACGAGCGGCGCTTCGACCGCATCCTGCACCTACGCGACAGCAGGACGGTACCGAAACAACCCCGAAGACCGCCGCCGTACGAGGAACCGGTCCGCTGCTGGTGTGCCGCTTCCTGACCGACTACGCCCGCCACCGGGTCAACCTGCTGATGCTGATCCTGGCAGCGCGCCCAGTCCGCCGACTGCCGGGGCGCCATGGCAAGCGGCACCGACCAGCCGGCCGCCCGCCCGGTGCGTGGCCCGGTCGGTCTGGCCAGAAGCGCCCGTCGTCGCAGCTGTGCCCGCGCAACTCGTCCAGCACCTCCAAGCAGGCCGATCAGTCGTCCTCGACCACCGCCTGTGGCTCCGCTCCGACCGCGACGCGTGGACGAAACCATTCGCGAAGCCAGCAGACATCAGATTCCCCCGGCCGTCCCTCCAAGAAGCGACGCCAGATCTTCAGCCAGTGCGAGCAAGATCCGGTCCGAGTAAGTCGGCCCCACGAGCTGCACGCCGATCGGGAGGCCGTCCGCGTTTCGCGCAACAGGCATGACCAGGCTGGGCAAACCGACGTGGCTGGTGAGGTTGGCCCAGCCGGTCTGGTCGAAGAAGCTCCGCTCGACGCTGTCGACCATGAGAGAGCGGGTGCCGGCCGGGATCGCCGCGGTGGGAGCGGCGGGGGTGATGAGGACATCGTGCTCTGCGTCGGCGAAGAACCGGTGCCACGCCTCTCGAAGCTGGAGGCGCTCCTCGTCGGCGCGGAGCCAGGCGCGATGTGTTTGCGTTCGGTGGCGCAGGAAGGTGGCCCGTGGGCTCGCGTCATCATCGTGCAGGTCACGCGCTGCTGCGAGTTCGGCCGCGCCCGCTTCGTCGTCAGTGGCGGCCGTCGTAGTCGCGTGGAGGAGCTGCTCGAAGAGGCGGAGAGAGTCGGCGAAGCCGACCGGCCCCACGGTGCGGCGAACGGCCGTTCCGGCGGAGGCCAGTACCTGCTCGACGGTGGCGAGAGCCTCGGCCGTTTCGCGGTCGACGGGGCAGCGTGCATCCTCGGCCCACAGCGCCACGCGGAGCTGGCCGACTGTGCGCCGCGTCGTGGGCAGATTGACGCTCCAGGGGCTGTTCTCTGCGGGTGACGGCGTTGTCAGCGCGTCGAGGAGTAGGTCGAGGTCGCGGGGGTGGCGTGCCAGGGGGCCGGGGGTGACCATGTCACTGCTGGTGATCCATCCTGGCGGGCGGGGGATGTGGCCGCGGGCCGGGATGAGTCCGTGCGTGGGGCGCAGGCCGTAGACGCCGCAGTAGTGAGCCGGAAGACGAAGTGAGCCGGCGAGGTCGCTGCCGAGGTCGGCGGGGGTCAGATGGGCGGCGACTGCGGCGGCGGGGCCGCCGGAGGAACCGCCGGCGGTGCGCTTGGGGTCGTGCGGGTTGAGCGTGGGGCCGAACAGGCTGTTGTCCGTGTGCAGGTCCTGGCAGTACGCCGGGGTGTTGGTCTTGCCCATGATCACGGCGCCTTGGTAGCGAAGCCGAGCGACCGCGTCGGCGTCACGTGCTGGTACGTGATCCGCCATGTCCTCGGCGCCGCTGGTAGTGCGCAGGCCGGCCGTCTCGAAGCTGTCCTTGATCGTGAGGGGAAGGCCGTCGAGGGCCCCCCTGCTCTCGTTGCGAGCGCGGCGTTCGTCTGCCGCTTGTGCGGCGGCCTGGGCCGCCTCGTCGTCGCGGGTGATAACGGCGTTGACGTGGCTGGCGTCGATCCGGTCGAGGTGGAGGTCGAGCAGCTCGCGGCTGGAGATCTCGCGACGGTCCAGGGCCTGGAGCTGGACGTGAGCCGGTTGGTGGGTGAGATCGGTCGTCATGCGGAGACTCGCTCAAGGTGGGGGGCTCGTGCGGGCTGGCGAAGGTGGCGAGCGACATCGAGGAGAGCGTCGATGTCGTCCATGGGCCGGCTGGTCTGGCGTTCGGAGTCGGCGAATTCGGCGAGCTGGTCGGGGGCAGGGCGGGCGCCTTCGGCCCTGGCGGCGATTCCGGCGAGGATCTGGTCGGCCGTGACGGCGGCCGACAGCTCCTGGCCGTGAAGCCCTCGGGCCCGGTGGTGGGCTTCGCTGGCCTCGCGTACTGCGGCATCGAGGTACTGGCGGATCACGAACCGGCCGTCCCGGATTTCGACTGCTCGGCGGTAGAGCCGGATCGAGATTCGGCGGAAGCGGCGCCTCTGGGCCGGGTCGACTCGGTCGATCGGAAGCTCGATCTCGGGCGCTTCGCTGTAGAACGCCAGCCACAGGGGGCGCAGGCCGTAGTAGCTGCGGTACTGCTTGATCCGGTACTGGACGCTCTGGGCCTGGTCGCTGATGGTGGGTACGAGCCAGCCGATGAGCGTGAGCATGGCGCCGACATCGCCGCAGGTCCAGGCGAAGCCCTCCCAGCCAGCGAGGGAGGTGTCGAAGGCGCCGGCGATGACGTTGCCGATGCGGACCGCGCTGTATCCGAGTGTGACGGTGGCGCCGAGGGCGACGATGCGCAGGCCGTAGCGGACAGACCCGCGGGTGCTGCGGCGGGCCAGGCGCCAGCAGGCGCGGGCGAGGAACAACTCCCCGATGGTGTAGGCCGTGACGTACATGGTGAGGTATGCGGCGTACCAGTCGTCGTGCGCGTAGTACAGCGTGAAGTCGATCGGATGAGGAGCGCTGGGCGTCAGCAGGGCGAACAGCACCAGCAGCCCGGCGATCACCGCGAAGCCGGCCCCGAGCCACTGGCGACTGCGTCGGCGGGCGGTCTCGGGCGGGGAGCCCCAGTAGGTGAGGACCACCTGCTGGCAGGCCAGGAGGGCGACCACGCAGCCTTGCGCGAGGGGCACGGAGAGGTTGACGGTGCCGAGGACGCGGTCGAGGTAGCTCCACATCGGCGTGATGGAGAACAGGAACGACAGTCCCGACAGCAGGAAGACGGCGGCCAGCGCGGTGGAGGCGGGGTCTCGGCGGCGGGTCGGCACGTCCCGCAGGAGGCAGAGGAAGCCGAGCGTGGCGACGACGAGGCTGATCGGATGGAGCAGGTCCTTCACGACCGGGCCTCCCGCCGGCGCAGGAGCGTGTGTGTGACCCGGTCCTGCACTTCATCTCCGGAGGGCTCGTCGCTGCGCAGCCACCGGTCGATGATCCGGCGCTGGAGCAGCGAAGCGAGGAGTTCGGTGTCCCGCTCCTCGTCCTCGTCGTACTTGGTGCGCCCCAGCATCATCTGCACGGTGGCCGGGTTCACGCTGGTGATGAAGGCCGGGGCCAGCGCGGACACCGGTCGGTTCTCGTGGTGGCCGAGCAGAAGGTGACTGAACTCGTGGGCGATGATGTGGTCTTGGTGCAGGGAGCTGGTCCATGGGTCGTAGAACACGTGGACGGCACTCTCCGTGACGGCGCAGGCCCCGCACACCGAGGGCGCCTGCTCCCGGGGCTCTAGGACCACCGTCCGTCCCGTACGGCGAGAGATCTCGTCGCTGAGATCGCGGATATTGGTGACGTGCGGGAGCTTCAGCTCGGCCAGGAGGTCAGGCCGGCGGAGCCTACGTGCAGACCACATTAATTTTCCTTGATCACTTACTGAACTAGGGCCGTGTTACACGCCAGTTGAGGGCGGCAGCCCCTCGGATTTTCGTACACTCTCGACGATCCCCAGGACGGCATCCTTTCCGTCTGCGGACACGTCGGACAGACGAAGAAGAACGTTCTTGATCTTCGCGTCACGAAGCAGCGCGAGCAACTCAAGCTCCTGCACGGTCTTTTCGGCGACAGCATCATCGAACCAATAGGCGGGATCCACACCGAAAAACCCTGCGAGCGCTTCAAGATGACGCTTCGTCGGGTTATCGCGCTGCCCCGTCCGCAGGAGCCACAGGTACTGGGCCGACAGCTTGCCCAGCCCCCGCTTCTCCATCAGTTCGGCCACTTCAGCGTTACTGAAGGGGCCCCGATCGGGCGGGTGCACCGTGTCGAACAAGCGGTTTAGGCGGTCCATGAGCCCCTTGGGGTTCACCTGACCTTCGGCGGAATCTTTCATGATCCTTTCCTGGGTGGACTTCGTCGCCACTTTAACCACCCTACCTCGCCATAAACACCAGTTGACGAGCCGATCCCGCGTATGAAAAGTTCTCCCTCACCAGCACGTTTCCGTGTGGCGCGCACCGCCTGTTTCAGGTCAGCCTGTCCGTTTCTACCGGCAGGAGTGCGCCGGGCGACGTGGCGCGAGCCACATTCACCCAGCGACATACATCACGTCTGGCGCACAAGGCTTTAATCTTCGACCGGAAAGCGCGGAGGCGACAGTGGAAGCACCTCATTCACATCGCTTTTCCGCTGCCGGAAATCCCAGACACCCGCCCCAATTCGGACACAATGGCACGCTCTCGGCGTTCGGGGCAACCGCGGCAACGGTGCTCCTCGACGCCCGAGGGTGGCCCACGTCGAGTCCCGCAGATGACTCCATCGGCAGACCGTGCGGTGACTCTCTGCAACCAGTACAGAGTTTAAGAACCAAGTCTGGATCTTGACACGGGCCCGTGCGTATGTTCGTCGTCCCCGGGCAGCCCGCCCGCGATGACGGACGTGAGGAGCCAGCAAGCACGCACCGGACCGAGAAGGTCCCGTAATACAGCGACGGCGCCCGAGAGCGGTAACTCACGGACGCCGAACGCTAAGCGGCATACCCGCCCCGGCAAGGGCGGAGGTTGCCCACCATCACCACGCTGAGTCCTTCCAAGGGGCGCGTCAGCGTGGCAACACTGCAAAGGGGATTCTTGCATGCCTCCTGCCCTGCGCAAAAGGCCCTTCCGCCTGGCCTGCGCGGCAGCCACCTCCGCCTCGGCGCCTCAGCACTCCGAGCCGGAACACACCATCCCGGCCCCGGCGGGCCGCCGGCCCCGCCTGCTCATCGGGAGCGGCCGATGAGCAGCGAAGCCCGCGAGTGGGTGTGGGAGCACAGCTCCAGCCGGGGGACCGCGCGTCTGGTCCTGCTGTCGATCGCCGACCGGGTGGCCGACGAGCAGTGCGTCTCCTGGGCCTCGCTGTCGAGCCTGGCCAAGCGCACGCGCGCTTCCGTCTCCACGGTGCGCGAGGCCATCGACCGCCTGGTCCACGCCGGTGAGCTGGAGCAACTCGACGACCTCACCGGCCCGCAGCGCAGCACCGTCTATCGCCTCCCCCTCGCCGCCAAGGTCGTGGCAGAGACCGCGGAGGACGAGGAAGCCGGCCAGGCGCCGCCGGAGGGGCCCGAGGCCACCCCAGCGCTCCGGATCTCGGCCCTGCGGCGGTACGGAATCCGCCCCCGCGAGGTGCCGGAATCCCCCGCGAGGGTCCGGAAACCGGCAGTACCGGAATCCGGCAGGTCCCGACGGAAACCGGCACCCCGACGTACCGGAAACCGGCACAGCCATGTACCGGAAACCGGCACACAGAACCGTAGTGAACCGGATTTGAACCGTAGGTACAGCAGTGGTGGTGCTGCCGTCCTCTCGGCTGCCGAGTGGCAGGTCGACCCAGCCACCCACGCCTGGACCCGCCAGCAGGGACACCTCGACCGCCTCGGCGAGCAGGGCCTGCAGGCAGCCGACGCGAAGTGGCGTGCCCACCGGGCCGACTTCAAGCCGCGGCCGGCGGACGCCTGGGCTGCCGACTGGCGCTCCTGGATCGCCCGAGAGCACGCCCCCAGCCGCCCGAACCTCTACGCCGTGCCCCGCAAGGCCACCGCCGCGCCGGGCGGCATGACGCGGGCCGAGGCCCACACCGCCGCCCTCCTCGCCGCCCTCGACGAGCCGACCGGAACGGAGGGCTGACCGTGGACCGCCGCGAAACCGCCGCCCTGCTGGCCTACATCGGCCGACTCGACCCCCGCACCATCCGCACCGACCAGGGCGAGGCCCGCGACCAGCTCGCCCAGTGGCACGAACTGCTCGGCGACGTACCGATGGCCACCCCGCACGGCTGGGACGCCCGCGTCGCCGCCCGCCAGCACATCCGCACCTCGCCATACCAGATCCTTCCCGCCGACGTCGCCCGTCCCTGGGGGAGCTACCGGCGCGACCGCCTGGCCCGGCACACCGATCCCACGCCGTCCGTCGACCCGGACGACCAGGCCGCCTGGACCGCCGAGCTGGTCCTCACCCGCCGTGCCGTCGCCGCCGGCACCGCGCAGCCCGCGCAGGCCCGGGCGATAACCAGCGGTCGCGACGGGATCGACCCGAGGCTGGAGGCGCGGCTGCGGGAGATCGGCTCCTGCATACCGCCCGCAGCCCGTGCAGCCCTCGCGCCCTACCGGCCCGCCCGAGCAGCCCGCGAGGCCGCCGTCGCGCAGGGGCTGCCCGACGCCCTGAGCGTTCGCTGCGAGTGGTGCCTGGCCCAGCCCGGCGAGCCGTGTCGCCGCCGCCGGATCGGCCCCGACGACGGGGTACGCGGAACTGCCCCGCGCGCCACCCCACACCCCGGCCGCCTCGACCTCGCCGCCGCCCAGCAGACCCAGCAGACCCAGCAGGCTCAACAGCCCGCCATGGCCTGACCGGCGCATCCGGGGCGTGCATCCCGTCCGATGCACCGCCTCCCAACATCACCGTCCCGCCCCGGCTGCGGCGCACGCCCGCGCGCCTCAGCCGGCACCCGACGCCGCGCCCGCCGAGCACCGCCCCGGCCGGCCGACGCGGCAGCACATCGGAGATCGCCTTGCGCCACATCACCACCCACGACGCGCCGGCCACCGGCCTGCGCGGCATTGGAGACACAAGCTGGCACACCCGCGGAGCGTGCCACGGCATGGACGTCGAGGACGCCGACGCCGTCTTCTTCCCCGGGCCCCGGGACCACGAGGACATCGCCGAAGCGAAGGAGCTGTGCGGCTGGTGCCCGGTACGCCGCGACTGCCTCGACTTCGCCCTGGAGAACGTGCTCAAGGAGGGCGTCTGGGGCGGCCTCACCGAAGCCGAGCGGCGCCCCCTGCACGACGGACTGCCCCAGCGCCTCGACTACCGGCGCGTAACGGCCTTCTTCCAGGGACGCGACGTGCATCTGACCGAGGCCGAGCGGCAGGTCGTCATCGACCACGCCTACGTGCGCGGCTGGCGGCCCGACCGGCTCGCCGCCGCCCTGCAGATCAGCCACAAGCACGCCCGAGACCTGCTCCGGCAGGCCGCCAACAAGGTCTTCGACCGCGACCGCACCTACGGCGTGCCGCGGCCCAAGAAGAAGCGGAAGAAGACCACCGCGGCAGCAGGCAGCCCCGCGCCCACTGCACCCGGCATACAGCAGCCGGTAGCCCGCCCGGCAGCGTCGACTCCGGCGCACGCCTCTCTCGGAAAGGCCGCATGACCCACCCCGTCCTGGCCCTCAGTGCCGCTCCGGACCTCCCTCTCCTCCTCGCCGCCGGCGTGGCCGCCGCCCTCGTGCTGGTGCTGGTGCTGGTGCTGGTCGCTTGGACGATCCGGCGCCGGGTTACGCGCCCGCAGAAACGTCTCGGCGGTCCGGCGGTCAAGGTCGCTGCCTTTGCTGCCCTCGGCTGCACCGCCTACAGCGCCGACACCTCGTGGCGCTTCGCAGCCGACTTCCTCGACATGGCTGGCACCGCCGAGCGGGCCGGCATGTTCGCCGCGGCCGAGCTGGCGCTCTTCGCGACCGCGCTGATGGCGCGCCAGAACCTGGCCACTCAGGGTGCTCCTGGTCTGCCGGGCACGCTGGTCTGGGTGATCACCGGAGTGCAGGTGATCCCCGCCTACGCCGAGAGCGGGCCTATCGGCGGCACAGTTAGGGCCTTCGTCGGGCCGGTCATGGCGGCGATGCTGTGGCACCTCGCGATGGGGATCGAGCTGCGCCTTCGCACCCCGGGTGCCGCCTCCCACGGACTGATCGCCGTCCTGGGCCGGGAGGCACGCGAGCGTCTCCTGTCCCGACTCGGCATCGCCGCGCGAGACCGCGACGCCGCGCAGATCACCCGGGACCGGGCCACCGCCCGCGCGGTCGCCCTCGCCGCCCGCCTCGCCGAGCGCACGCCCGAGCAGCAGCGGAGCTGGCGCGGCCGGCGGCTCACTCGGCGCCTGTCGAAGGCTGTCGGCAGGGCCTCGGTCGGCACCGACCCCCTCCAGCGCGCGCAGCTGCTCGACCAGCTCGCCGCCCGCCGGCACGCACTCGCGCTCGCTACGGTCCCGCTGCCCTCGCCCTGGTCCCCGGTGCAGAGCACCGCAACGGCAGCCACGGTCCCCTCGCAGTCGGCCTCGAAGGCGCCGGTCCCCGTAGCCGGTCCCGACGAGTCGGACGGGGACCGGGGACCGAGCACCCCGAGGGGACCGGTCCCCGAGATTGCGGACTCCAAGGCGACGGCAGCAGGCGCGGGGACCGAGGGCGAGAACGCGGGGACCGGGGTGGGGACCGAGGCGCCAGAAGCAGGCGCGGTCCCGGGGACCGGTCCCGCCAATCCTGAAGCCTCGGAGGGAGACGCCCGAGGCGTGAGGACCGAGCGCCTGACGCGAGAAGTTCCTGCTCGGGGCCCTGAGTCGCGTCGGGGACCGAACGCCGCCGAGTCGGGGACCGAACCCACCGGGGACCGGGGACCGACCAACACCGACACGGGGACCGAACCCACCGGGGACCGGGGACCGACCAACACCGACACGGGGACCGAACCCACCGGGGACCGGGGACCGACCGACACCGACACGGGGACCGAACCCACCGGGGACCGGGGACACAAGGTCCCCCTCCGGCGGAAGACGACCACGAAGACCAGGACGAAGAACAAGGGGAAGCGCGGCCGGTCCCGCACCCCGCAGACACCGCGCCCGCCACGCGAGCTGGAGCAGTCGGTGGACCAGCTCGTCCAGCAGGTCCGCCCCCACGTCCCCGCCCTGCTCGAACGGGACGGCAACGAGTCCGTCACCCGGGTCCAGCTGCGGGAGATCCTCCGCCGCGAGGGCCTCAAGGGCGGCCGGAACGACCGGCTGAGCCTCGTCCTCCAGGAACTGCGGAGCGACGACACCACGAAGACAAGGAGCACCGCCCGATGAAGACCTGCCACCAGTTCGACACCGTCCGTGCGGAGTACGAGCGGGAGATCGGCTTCATGCTCGCCCACTCCAAGCGGCACGAGGGCAGGCCGGCGGCGAAGTCCAGCGCAAAGCACGCTGCCTCGACGAAGCAGCGGATGGCCCGGGCGCTCAACACCCACGTCGGGCGCTGCCCCGAGTGCGGCTGACCCGGCAAAGCCCCAGCTCAACGCCCCTATCCGCAAAGGGTGGCCCGGCTCCATGCCGGGCCACCGCCCCGCTCCAGGAGACACGTAGTGATTTCGCCTCCCCCTCGCTCTTCCGAGCCCACGGCCGCCGAGGCCAGCGCCTGGGCGGACGTCCTGGTCCGCCGACAGTTCCTGCACGCCGCCGTCCTCGCGCCGACCGGCCAGTGGCTCGTCCAGAACCGGCCCGACGGACCCGTCCGCGTCCTCCTGGGACCAGCCGACATCCTCGCGCTGGCCGCGACCATCCAGCACCACACCCGAACCATGAGGCCCGAAATCCGATGACGAACCCCACCCGGAACGGCACCACCCCGGAACCTGCTCGCGACTCCAACTCGGTCTCGGGGCGAGCAAGATGGAGGTTCGGACACTCCCCCGAGGGGGCAGTGTCCGAACCCGTCCCCGCCCCTGGGGTGACGGGGCCCGACTGGCACCAGGGGGCGCCAGTCGGGAAGGCTGCGACCGAGGGCGGATCGCAGCCAAAAGCCGCCCACAAGGGGCGGCCGAAGAGGCGAGCGCGTCCGCGCGACAAGAAGCAGCGTCGCGCGCACAGCGTCCGCCTCAACCCGTCCGAACTCGCTCTCATCCAGGCCGGAGCAGACGCCGCCGGTATGAGCGTGGCAGGGTTCCTCGCCTACGCCGGGCTAGCCATGGCCCGCGACCAGTCCCGTACCGCCGTCGCCATCGCCACCGAACGCGACGTGCTCACCGAACTGTTCGCGATGAGGCGGCAGCTCGGCTGGGCCGGCAGCAACCTCAATCAAGCCGCCAAGATCCTCAACTCCGGCGGTGACGTTCCCCAGCTGACCCAGGTGATGGCCGACGTCCACCGAGCGGCCGACGCGGTGAGGATGGCTGCCGACAAGGTAGCCAACCGGCAGGCAGACGAGGCTCCTTGATTCCACAGATCCACAAGCAGGGCAGCCACACCCTGGGCCTGCTGTACTACCTCTACGGCAAGGGAACCCACGAGGAACACGTCGATCCACATCTCGTCGCCTCCTTCGACGGCATGTCGCCTGACCCCGGACGCGATGCGACAGCTACCAAGAAGGATCTCGGACAGCTGCTCGACCAGCCCCTCCATCTCCTTGCCGCGGATCAACGCCCCGACAAGCACGTGTGGCACTGCTCGGTGCGTGCTGCGCCCGACGACCCGATCCTGACCGACGACCAGTGGGCGGACATCGCGCGTCGCATCGTCGCCGCCACAGGGATCGACCCGCGCGACGGCGCAGGCTGCCGCTGGGCCGCCGTGCGGCACGCTGACGACCACATCCACATCGTTGCCACCCTCGTGCGCGAAGACGGCCGCCGCCCCGACCACCACCGATCCGGTAAACGGGCGCAGGCCGAAGCCCGTCTCATCGAGAAGGAACTCGGGCTCCGGCAGGTCGCCCCCGGCGACGGCACCGCCGCACAGCGGCCCACCAGTGCCGAACGGCACAAGGCCGAACGCCAGGGTCGCGAGCGCACCGCCCGCGAGGAGCTGCGCGAGACGGTACGGCGCGCGGTGTCCGGTGCGAGGAGTGACGAGGAGTTCTTCGACCGGCTCGCCGCCGCCGGCCTCCTGATCCGTAAACGCGCCGCACCCTCCGGAGACCTCCTCGGATACAAGGTCGCTCTGCCCGACGACCTGAACAAGGACGGCGAGCCGGTGTTCTACCCCGGCGCACGCCTGGCCCCCGACCTGTCGCTGCCCCGCATCCGGGAGCGCTGGTCCGGCGACACCGGGACCGATCCGACTCCACGGCAGGAGGACACGGTCCGTACGGCGCCCGGCACCCCGGCCTCCGCCCGCCGCAGGACGGCATCGGCCGCGTGGCAGGCCGTGCTCATCGTCGAGTACGGCGACGACGCGGTCGCCGCCGCCCACATCGCCGCCGCCGGCGAGGTCCTGGACGCGCTCGCGAAGACCTCCGCCGCACACACTCGCCGCGAACTGCGAGACGCCGCAGCAGCGTTCGAGCGGGCCTCACGCTCCCACGTACGCGCCGTACGCGGGCACGATCGCGCGCTGCGGCAGGCCGCCCGCGACCTCGTCCACGGAGGGCCCGCCCTCGGCCGCGGTGAGGACGGTGCCACCACCGCGATGGTGATCGACATGCTGTTCTTCCTCATCACCGCCGCCGCCCACTGGCACGCGAGAAAGGGCCACGCCCAGCAGGCGGAAGCCGCCGCCCAGGCCGCCGAGCACCTGCGCACCGCCTACCAGGCCACCGCCGCCCAGCCGCTCGGCGTGCTCTACCAGCGAGGCCGACGTCTGAGCCGGCCGGTGCTCCAGCGGCAGACCGTGCTGCTGCGCGAAACGCTGCCCCAACTCGCCGAGCAGATCCTCGCCGAGCCCGGCTGGTACGCCCTGGCCGCGACCATCGCGGACGCCGAAGCCGCCGGCCACGACCCGGCCGCCATCCTGTCCGACGCCGCAGGGCGCCGCGAACTCGGCACCGCGGACTCGGTGAGCGACGTGCTGGTATGGCGGCTGCGGCGGACGGCCGATCTGCCCGCCGACTCCTCGATCCGGTCCGAGAACGGCACCACAGGGCGCCGCGGGTCCTCGACGCCCAGAACGGCGACCCGCCCCAACTCGCCCGGCAGGCGCCGCAGCGGGGAGGAGACATCGGGCAAGACCCGGTGAGCATGCCGAGTGCCTGAGTGCAGTCTCAGCGCACCACCGAGAGCAAGGAGACCGCCACCGCCGCGCTCGCGGCCCACGGCATGGCCGTACGCCACGACGGCCCCCGGCGGCGTGCGGGCCCACGCTGCGGAGCGCGAGCACGGGTACGCACACAGGAGGGAAGGGAGTGGCGCAGGTGCCCCGAGTCGAGCCAGCCGGCGCCGCGAAGGTGGACGGCGGGAGAGCACGAGGTGCGTTCGGGCACACCCTGGGAACGTCACCCCGCCGTTCGGAGACACGCTCCGTGGCCAACTCGTTACCCTCTGCCCCGAGCCAGGAGATGCCTTGTGACCTGCGCGAAGGCGACTGTGGACTTTGTGAATTGAAACCGCCGGGGGCGTAGAGCACGATCATGAAGCGAGCAGGACGAGGCAAAGGAGGCCGCCAGGGTGTTTCACCGAATACGCCGCCGGACCAAGCAGCCCAGCGAGGCACAACGCCAGTTCGCCGAGCTGCATGCGCGGCTGCAGAACCAGGTCCCGCCCGGGTTCGGGGTGCCGCCAGCCGAGGCGGAGCACACCGAGCCGACCACCGTGGTGAACGACTTCCTTCCGCCGGAGCTGCGGGTGCCCAGCCACGACCAGCTCGACGGCAAGATGATGCCGTGGAAGCAGCCACTCGTCCTCGACGGTGAGATGGTCGCCTGTGCCGCGTGCGGCGCGTACCGGGACTGGCTCATCCTCTCCACCCGCGACCAGATCTGGCTGCGCTGCCGGGCCGGACACCAGCAGCAGGAGACCCGCCTCGACACCGCCTGGTACAACCGGAACTCCGGGCCGGCGGACGCGACGCACGCCACGTTCGAGGACTGCCTGCGCCACCTCGGGCACTGACCACCACTCCTACGACCCCACCGGGCCCGCGGGCCCGCACTGACCACCCGTCGCCTAGCACCAAGGGGTCAGTTCCGTCATGCGCGTTCGCGTCGCCACCACCGCCCTCGGCATCACCGCCGTCCTCCTCGCCGTGCCCGCCTGCTCCACCGACACCACCGGCACCAAGCCCGGCACCGCCGCCTCCGCCCGTGCCGGGAAGCCCGCCGACGCAGCCCAGCAAACTGCCCCGCTCACCTCGGCCGCGCTGGAGACGCGCCTGCTCGACCAGAGCGACCTCGGCAGCGGCTACCTGCGCAAGCCGGAGCGCCCCACCCAGCACGACGACGTCACCGTCTTCGGCTGCCCGGCCCTGAGCGAGCTGGGCGGCGACGCGGCAACCGGCGGCGGCACGCTCACCTTCCCGCGCAAGGCAAAGACGGCCTTCGCCTACGGCGGCAGTAGCTCCGAGGTCGCCGAGGAGCTCTACAGCGACAGCGCGAACAAGCTGTCCGATGGCATCGGACGGATCTTCGACGCCATGACCGGATGCCCGACCTATCAGGTCGTCGCGGGCGGCACCCCGATCGACATGGCCTCGCAGAAGCTGCCCGCACCTCACGGCCTCGGGGACGAGCGGTGGAGCCAGCTCCTGACGTTCTCCACCGGAGGACGGAGCACCGTGGTCAAGCAGACCGCGATCCGCGACGGCAGCCTGCTGCTGGTGATCTCCGGCTCCCCGGCCCTCGTCGACCGCCACCTCGGCAAGGCCCTCGCCAAGGCCACGGCAGCCGGCTGACCGGCCCCCGACGCACTGCTGCCCCCGACCAAGATGGTCGGGGGCAGCAGTGCTGTGCAGCTCGCCACGCTGCACGGTCCAGGAGGTTCTTAACGGGATGTGAACCATGCTGCGAGTCCACTCCCCAGCGTCGTGACGGAGGCCATGACGACAGCCGCCACCAGCCAGGGCGAGATGCGTTGAACGATGACGTGCACTCCACCGCAACGGAGTTCAAGGGCTGGCTGCTGCTTCTCTTCGGTTCGAGGCATACGACTATTCAGCCGCACAGGAATGCGGCACCACTACGCCAAGACGTGGCCACCTTGCCCCACTTCAACTGGCCACCGTTTACCACATGTTGAGCGGCACCGCTACGCCAAAGCGTCGCCGCTTTGCCCCGCTCGAGACGCTGGCGCTACCACGTGAGAAATCCCCACCGGTACACCGAGCAGACCTCACTTCACCCCACTTCCCCGTCTTGGAGTCGGAGGCGATCACCGATGCCGGGCAGGCCCGACACCATCGCCCTCCTCCGACTCGATGGCTCGCCCGAGCGCCGGAGGGAAATACCAGAAGCCCGGCCCTCATTCGGGAGGACCGGGCTTCTTCCGTCTGGCTGAGGGGCGCCGTCGCTAGGCCGGCGCCCGCAGCAGTCGCTCCCGGGTGGCCTCGGGCAGCACCCGGCGCAGGACCGGCGCGGTCGAGCTGAGGGAGGCGGCGAATGCTGCCACGAGGTCATGCGGGACGCTGGAACCGAAGGAGGCCGCCCATAGGCAGGGTGCGCCGAGCGCAGGCTCGGCCCATGCCTGCCATCCGACCGGTCCCGCCTCGTCGGCCTCGGTCGTCAGGGCGCGCGGGTCGACGTCCTGGA
This sequence comes from Streptomyces sp. NPDC031365, assembly GCF_055569765.1. Classification (NCBI taxonomy): domain Bacteria; kingdom Bacillati; phylum Actinomycetota; class Actinomycetes; order Kitasatosporales; family Streptomycetaceae; genus Streptomyces; species Streptomyces sp. NPDC031365. The sequence continues at coordinate 68,074 of NZ_JBVIIM010000014.1, forward strand.
TGAGCGGCGGTACCTCGCCGAGGCTGATGTGCGAGGTGAACGTCGGGTCCGTCGCTGCCACGTGGGGCTGGTCGATGTCGCGGAGCCAGCCGTGTGCGGCGACGGCGTCGAGGACCAGTTCGGGGCCAGCGAGCGGCACGGCGGGCTGGTCTCGGGCGTCGAGCGCAACGAGGAAGTCGGCCACGGCCTCGCCGGGGACATCGGGGGTGAAGTAGGCCGACCATTGAGCGAGCGGGGTGCTGGTCTCGGCGCGGGCAGAGATCTGCCAGGCGATCGGCAAATCTCCCAGGTGGAACGGCTCGTCCGCCAGGCTCCACTGGGCCCATCGGAGGGTGTCGGGGCTGATGTGCAGGACGGTACTGCGCAGGACCTGGCGGTCCTCCGGCGCCTCGTCGGGCTCGTGCCGTCCGCGGACGATCGTCAGGCTCGTCCAGCCCAGGCCACCGAGCGTGTCGGCGGCGGTGTCGTAGAGGCGCCCATCGTCACCGGCCAGATGCCGGGGACCGACCCAGAACGCGGGCTGGCCTCCGGGCGGAGTGGACGGGGCGAGCGGGAAGTCGGGGTACAGGGGCGCCTCCAAGGGCTCGGTGCGGGTCTAGTTGCCGCCGGCACTGCGGCGGGGGCGGCGCGGGGGCGGCTGGACGGGGCCGTGCCACGTCAGGGCGACGGCGACCTCGGGCGGCAAATGGCCGAGCTGTGCGTCCTCGCCCCGCCCCTCGGCAAGGTAGACGACGGTCCGGCCGGTCTCGTCCACGGACTGCACGACCTGCGCCAGGCGATGCGCCATCGGAAAGAAGGGGTTCATGGCCTGGCGGACCGGAGCATCCCGGTCGCAGGCGGACAGCAGGTCGATGAGATCACCGACGGTCATCTCCGAGGACGTCACGAACAGCCTCCTGGGGTGAGGGGAAACGGTGAGCGATGAAGGGGCGGAAGCCCGACAGCCGGCCGGCCGCCCGCCAGAGCGAGGGCTACTCGTGGGCGCCTGGCTGTCGTACGCGACGTGAGGACTCCAGCACGTGCGCCACGGCGGCGGCGACGATGTCGGCCGGCGTCTCGGTGTCGAACGACAGGTGGTAGCCACACACCTTGGCCGTGCCAGTGACGGCGATCTTCCATCCCTCGCAGTCTGTACCGGGGCGGCCGAGCGGGAACCAGCCGAGGTAGAAGCGACCGTCCTTCGAGCTGACGTGCACGTCCGCGCGGTCGTCCACAATCAAGTGGAAGTCCTCTGCGGAGAACTGGTCCATGACGAGCGTGGGCTGGCCGGGGCCGAGTTGCCACTCGCGCAGCCGCAGGGCTTCGACGGTGGTAGAGAAACCGGTGCCTACGGGCGCTACGGTCACGGGCAATCACCTCTCTGACCTGGCGTTTCTTGCAAGGTCGTCTACGTTGACATGCCTCCGCCCGCGTTGGCCAGTCTTTCCGCGATCTTTCCTGTCTGCCCCCGGCGAACTTGTCCTTGGACAACGAATCCAGCCATCCACGGCTTCGCCCCCCTGCTCCGCGACGCCTACGAACGGGGGGGGCGACGAGCGACTGGAGTGACCTGCTGCGCCGTCCCCAGGAGCCGGAACTCGACCTGGAGGGCGACGAGGGGCTTCTCGAAGCGGCCACGCCGGAGACGTACCTGGCTGTCAGCCGCTACGACCTGCCCCCAGCGCGCCCCTAGTCGCCCTGCCCGGAGCCACCGGTCCGCGCCGAGGGCGAAGCCAGACGGGAGCCCGCCGCTCCTGCAGTCGCCCTCTAGCTGCAGGGATGCGCTATAAATCGAACACATGATGCAATAGTTGGTATGCGTTGCTCTGCTTTTCCCGAGGATCTGGTTGCCGCGCAGTGCGCCTGGGAGCGGACGTACCGGAGCCTTGCTGATCCGGCCAACCGGCAGCGGACGACAGTCCTGCGGCGGCGTCTGCTGGAGCTGTCGGTTCAGGTGTGGTGGCACCCCTACTGGCGGCAGGCCGGGACCGGGCAGCGGGCAGCGCTGCGCTCCTCGGCGCGGGAGCTGGGACCCGGACCGGGTAGGTGACCAGCCCGCACGGTGGCCGCCGGACGGCCAGATCCTTTCCGGCCGAGATAGCGCTGACGCTTCCTGACGGGCAGACCGTGCAGGTCCGGCTCCACGAGCGGCGGGAGGTACCCGGTCCGCACCCGTGGCGTTACCTCGTGGGCGTCCCGTCCTGGGTCGCGCGCCCGGACGGGGTCGAGGCGGCCGAGTACACGGTCTGGGTGACCGATCGGCAGCTGACGCCCATCGAGGGGGTGGATCTCTCCGGCGTGCCGACCCACCGTCTGCCCGGCCCTCTGCCACGGGCTGCCCCCGGTTGGGTGGTCCGTCCCGCGCCTGAGCGCCGGGGCCGGACCGTTGTGCACGACGCCACGTGCCGTCACGCTGCGGGCGGCGGGACGGAACTGGGCACGCTGGAGGCCGTGGACGCGCTGATGCGAGACGGGGCGCGTACCTGCACCGACTGCGACGCGGCGGCTGTGCTCGTCCCGGCGCTCGAACTCGGCCAGGGGCACGGATAGTAGCGGGCCTGCCGCTGACGCCGAAGCATGACCAGCGGATCGGCGTAGAGAGACGCGAACAGGCCCCCGGGAGTGCGTCTCGGGGGCCTGATGGCGGTGGTTGCTCTTCGGTTAGCTGGCCGTGCCGCTGTCGTCGGGCTCGGACCCGTCCGCTGTACGACGGCGGGCGACGACCAGGGTGACGCCGCCGGCGACGAGGAGGCCAGCGCCTGCGGCGATCCACGGTGTGGCGTCGGCACCGGTGTGGGCGAGGGAACCCGCCGACGTCTTCGGCGTGGAGTCGCCGGCCGGGGTGGACGAGGAGTCGGCATCCGGTGTGCTGGTGCCCGGCGCGGACGGCTTGGCCCCACCGGTCCCGCTGCTCGGCTTGTCTGACGGGGCGGACGGGGAGTTGGTGGGCTTGTGCGTCGTCTTGTCCGACGGGTCGGTCGCGGTCTTCGCGTTGGTGACGGTCACTGTCACTGGGGCGGCGGGGCCCGCGGTGAACGTCTTGGACGGCTTGTAGAGGTCGTACCCGGCTGGGGCCTTGATCTCCTTGACCCAGAACTGCGTCTTCCGGCTCGTCACCGGTAGCTCTCCGGAAGCCGTGCCCTTGGCTCCGGTGGTCAGGGTGAGCAGCGTCGAGGTGCCGGTGCCGATGTTCACCGTCGCCCCGGGCAGGTGCTTGCCGGTCTTGTCGTCCTTGGCCTGCAGGAGAACCTTGGCTGCCTTGAACGGGTCGGTGACCGTCAGCCGTGTGGTCGCGCCCGGGGTGACGATGACGTCCTGGTCGGCGACGACCTCGTGGAGCGGACTGCCGGACGCCGTCTCCTTGAGCCGGTAGACGCCCGGCGCGAGGTCGAGGAAGGTCAGCTTCCCCTGTGCATCGGTCTTCCCGCGTCCGGCTTCTTCGCCGACAGAGTCGAGCAGCAGGAACGCGGCGCCGGGGAGCGCCTCGCCAGCCGTGTCCTTGGTGGTGATCTCGACGCTGCCCGCGTCCAGAGTCGGCGTCTCGGCGGTGGCGGCGGCCGAGGGGGTCGGCTCGGAGGACTGGGCGCTCGCGGCCGGCGCCCAGGTGAGGGTGCCGGTCACCGCGACGGCGACGGCGGCGGATCGGACGAAATGTGCGTGCACGAGGAGGAGGACTCCTTGGATCAGAGGGTGGGGAAGGCCATCGGGTTCGGCCAGCGACCGGGGCGGGAGCCGGCGGGGCGACAGGTGTGTTGCCGTGAGGCTGCATGGGTGTAGTCGTGGCGATGTAGAGGGCGCGGCGGGTGTGGACGGGGACCTCTTGCACGGTGCGGTGCAGTGGCTCGGTGGAGATGAGCGAGGCGGTGAAGGCCGCGACGAGCGTGGTGGGCGTGCCGAACGAGAAGCGTGCCGTCCAGTGCGGCTCGCTGGGGTATCCGCCCTAGGATCGCCAGGCCGGCCCGCTGGAGCCGCTGATGGCGTATCGGTGGCGTATACCGCCGAGTCCTTCCGGGGTGAGGAAGGTCTGTGTGCCGTCGGTCTTGACGTCGTGGCTCCAGTCGCGGGTGAGCAGCGGTACGTACGCCTCGTGCGGCGCCGTCTCGTCCTGGAACAGCCGGTCCTGGTCGCTGTGCCGGTCTTCGAGGTAGAGGTCGAGCAGTGCGGTGTGGACGTCGTGGAGCAGCTCGACGGGGGTGGTGGCGTCGAAGGTGATCCGCCAGGCCGGCGGGGTGAACGGGGCCCGGTGCGCGCTGATGGTCCACGTGCCCTTGCCGGGCTTGTCGGGTTGAGGGTCGTAGGTCGTCTGCAGGCGCAGGCACGGGCTGAAGGCGGCGGCCGTGCCGTCGTCGGTCTGGGCGAACGGCCAGCCCTCGTCGAAGGGGAAGGCCCAAGCGGTGCGGGGGTCAACGGCGCCGGGCCCGGCAAGGTGGCGGGGAAGGACCTGCACTGTCTGGGCGGGGTCGAGGTTTTCAAAGGGGTGGGTCATCACGGGCAGGGCTCCTGCTGGAGAGTGCGGGACGCCAGGGCTGGCGGTGTGGGCGCGGCTCATCGGGCACGGGTGCCGCTGCGGGTGACCGGCATGGCGGGAGACGTGTGCGCGGTCCGGCCTGCGGCGCGGCTCGGCATGGATGCGGTCCAGGCGCCGGGGAACCAGACGGCGGTGTACTGCTCGATGGCGTCGCGCAGCCCGGTGGTGACGGCCCCGTCCCACGGGGGCCGACCAGGGCGGTGGTACCTGTCGAAGGTGCCGTACTGCTTGCTGTTCGGCCGGGTGTTGGTGGCTTCGTCGCGGCGGTGGAAGGTTCCGTGATCCACGAAGCTGAGCGCCACCGCGTCGATCTCGCCGCGTTCCGGGTGGACAATCGCCGCACGCAACCCGCCGTAGGTGTCCGCGTGGATGGTGCGGGTGAAATCGATACGCAGCCGCAGCGGTGCGCCGGGGGCGGGGGCGGCGAAGTAGGTGTTGCCCACGACGGTGCTGTCGTGGAAGGGGAGGCACAGCTCTGCGAAGAACTCGGGTGCCTGCAGGGACAAGAGGGGCTCCGGTAGGGATCGGGCTGGTCCTACCGGCGTGGACCGGGCAGGGCCGGTCGGCTGGTGGTGCTCCAGCGCGGGAGGCTGGCCGCGGGGTGCGCGGCCGGGCGGCGGGACGCGACGGCCCGCTGCACGTCGAGCGGGGTGGGGGCCGGCGGTTCGGGCGGAAGGATCGGGGTGAGCTGGGCCATGCCCTTGATGTAGCTGAAGGTCTCCTCGCGCCACCGGGGCAGTGGAGCCGGATCGGCAACGCCCCGGGTGACCGCGGTGAGCAGAGCGACGGGAGTGTCGGTGCTGGCTGTGGCGTACCAGACAGGCCGGTCGATGGAGTTCCCGGCCCACAACTGCCACCGGGCGTCGCGTGTGGTCAGCTCGGCTTCCGGATCGAGGTCGCCGGTGGTGAACTCCAGGCCTGCGAGCCCGTCCGGGGACTGGACCGCGAAGACGCCCCAGCGCGGGCGGTCGATCTCCCAGCCCTGTTTCAGCAGGGGCACGACAGCCAGAAAGGGATCGTGCTCGTCGACCCCGGCGACCGGCCTGGCGAGGTAGGCGTCCGGGCCACGCTCGTACGCCTCGGCGAGTGCGGTGGTGAAGGCGGTGACGAACTCGGTGGGGACGCGGTCGTTGAAACAGACGCCCCACGCCGGCGGGCCGAACGAATCCTTGTAGGCGCTTATACGCCACAGCCCGTCGTCCTCACCCTCGGGCAGGTAGCCCAGGCGGACGCGCCGGTCGGGAGCGCTCAGGTACACGTTGGAGTCCTCGTCGTACCGGAGGTCCCAGCCGAGGTCGAGCAGCGGGACGAGGGCGGGGTCGCCGGTCCCGGTGGTGGAGGCGAGATGGCGCGGGGAGATGTAGACGTCGCCGTCGATCTCTTTGGTGTCGGGCACGAAAGTCCAGGGGGTCGGGGCGGTGGTGGGTGGCGCGGCATGAGTGTCAGGCACAGAGGTTGTTGACCGGGGCGGGCAGCAACTGCTCTTCCAGATCTGTGGGTTGGCCGGTGTAGTGCAGGGTGCGCAGGCCCAGTTCGGCGGCAGCCCGGCAGTTGTCTCCGCAGTCGTCGACGAACAGCACACGTGCTGGGTCGGCGATGCCGGTGGCGGCCACGGCATGTTCGTACGCGGCCGGGTCGGGCTTGCACCGGCCCATGCGGGCGGAGTACAGGGCGTCGTCCATCAGCTCGCGCCGCCAGTCGGTGGCGTCCAGGACGTTGCTGAGGTGGGCCGGGGCGTTGGAGAGCAGCACCATCGTCAGCCCCGCGGCCCGGGCGCGGTACAGGATGTCGAGGACGCGCGGGTCGGTGCGGGTCCACATGGCGGTGTCGGCATCGCGCAGGGTGCGCAGCCACCGCGGGCCGGGGTGGTGTCCGAGCACCTTGGCCCAGTAGGCCAGATCGCTCAGTTCCCCTGCGTCGTACGCGTTGCGGGGAGCCCAGAAGGCGTCCTGGAAAGAGGGGAGATGCCGGTCGGGCCACTCGGCGAGGTCGGCGAGACGGGTCCACATGGCGGTGCTGGGTTGCAGGCCCGGAACCCCGTTGTAGTCGAGGATGAGGGCGTCCACGCCGGTCGGGGAGACAGATGTGCGGGTCAAGGGGCGAGTTTCTCCAGGGCTTTGGGGGCGAGGGCGGCGACTGCGCCAGCGAGGAGGGCGGGCAGCAGCAGTGCAATCGGCAGAGCAGTGACGGTGGCGAGGGCACCGATCAGGGCGGGGCCCGCGAGCAGGCCGACGTAGCCGGTGACCGCGACGGTGGCGACCGCGCGGGGACCGCCATGACCGGCGGCGGTGATCAGGCTGGGGATCGTGACGGACAGCCCTAGGCCGAAGGCCGTCCAGCCGAGCAGGGCGGAGGCGATGGTGGAGCCGACCAGTCCGGTGGCGAAGCCGAGCGCGGCCAGCGCGGCACCAGTACGGACGACGGCGAGAGCGCCGAAGCGGGCGCTGAGCCGGTCTCCGACGAGACGGCCTGCGGCCATGGCGGCGCTGTAGAAGCCGTACGCCGCAGCACTGGTCGCGGCCGTCGCGCCGAGATCATGCAGGTGGACAGACGCCCAGTCGGCAGCAGCTCCTTCACCCAGCAGCGTGGCAGCAGCAAGCGCCCCCAGCAGCCACAATCGGCGCCGGGACAACCCCCTCTGCCCGTCCGAGCCCAGTGCAGCACCGTGGTGGACGGGCTCGAGTGCAGGGCTGGCGACGGTGCGGGTGAGCCGCGTGGTCGCGCCTGCCGCCGCAGCGGCGCAAACTGCCACCGCGGCAAACAGAACGGCGTGTGAGGTGTGAGCGGTGGCCGCGGCCACCGCGGCACCGAGGAGGGCGCCGAGGCTGTAACTCGCGTGCAGCCGGTTCATGATGGGGTGGCCGTGGGCGTCCTGGCAGCGGACCGCCGCGGAATTGGCCGCGACGTCAAGGACGCCGTGCGCGACGCCGAAGACGAACGCCGCCGCCAGGAGGCTCTCCAGACTGCGGCAGAACCCGAGGACGGCAAGACAGGCGGCGAGGGCAACGGCACCGCCGGTCAGCAGCACGGGCAGACGGGCCGGCCGGGCGAGGCGTCCGCCCGCCTGGAGTCCGCCGACCATGCCGAAGGCGGCGGCCAGCAAGACCAGGGCAAGCCCAGCGGTACTCACCTCGGCGGCGTTCTGAACTGCGGGCATGCGCGCGCCCCAGACGGCCATCACCACACCCAGGCCGGCGAAGTACCCGATCAGCAGGCGACGGCTGCGCACCAGCTCGGGCGCTGCGGTCTGCCTCACGCGGCGTGCTCCCCGGTAGTCAGGGCCGCCGGCGGGACCGGGGCAACCTGGACGTCGAGGTTGCGGTACACCTCCTGGGCGCGAGCTTTGGCGCCGGCGGCGGTCAGCCCGGTGGTGATCAGGAAGCCGATACGGGCGGTGTACAGATCGCCGCCGTCCTGTGGCAGTACGAGCTGGTCGCCGGTCTGTCGCTGGAAGCGCACGCGCTCCACTCCCCCGGTGGGCTTCGTAACACGGCGGGCGGTGAGGGTGCCGGAGTAGGCGGGGTAGATGAAGCGGATCGCCGCGGCCTGGTGGCGGGTGGGCGTCAGGTCGGGGGTACGTCCGCAGGCGATGTCGGCGGCAGCACGGGCGAGGTCGACGCCGGTGGCCAGGTGGACGAGGTGGCCGATCAGGTCGCCGCCCAGGCGTGCGTTGACCTCGATCAGCCGGGGCCGACTGCCGACCAGGCGTATCTCGACGTGCTGCACGCCGTCGGTGATTCCCAGGGCCTTGATGGCAGCAGCGGCGGTCGGTGCCACCTCTACGAGGAGCGGATCGGCGGCGTCGACGGTGTGCCCGGTCTCGTCGAAGTAGGGTGCGGGGCCCAGGTTCTTGCGGGTCACGGCGACGGCGGTGGTGGTGCCGCGGTGGGTGACGCATTCGACGGAGACTTCGGGGCCGTCGAGGTACTCCTCGACCAGGACGCCGCTGTCCTCGCGGCTCCGGCTTGCGCCGACAGAGGCGAACTTGAAGGCTGCGGGCAGCTCTTCGGGCCGGTCGATGCGGATCACGCCGATGCTGCCGGCCGCTGCGGCGGGCTTGATGACGGCGGGGAAGCCGAGGGTCCTCGTCGCCAGTTCGGCCTCCCGCAGGGTCCGGGTCTTCATCGACGCGGCTGACGGCACTCCGTGGCGGGCGAACAGCGTGCGGGCGGTGGCCTTGTTGCGGCAGGCCCGCATCACCTCGACGGAGTTCGCGGCCAGACCGAGCGCGCGGGCGAGGCGGGCCGTGGGGATGAGGTTCCATTCGTCCCAGGTGACGACGCCGGCGAGGTCGTGTCGTTCCGCCAGAGCCCGGCCGGCGGAGAGGAGTGCAGTGGTGTCGTTCAGATCAGCTACGGCGTGGTCGACGATGTGCGGCTTCTCCCACGATGGCTCGGCGCCGGTCAGCAGGACGATGTCGTATGCGGCGGCGACCTGCTCAAGGCAGTAGCCGCGGTCCGCCTCATCGCCCGGAGAGACGACGAGTACGAGGGGGCGAGCGGACAAGAAGGGGTTCTCCGAGTCGGTAGGCGGCAGGACGAGGGAAGAGAAAGGGGGTGTCTCAGGCGGCGCGGCGGCGGCGCAGCTCGAACACGCCAGCCCAGTGGGGGTGGTCGTCGATCAGGCGGCGGGCGTAGAGGGTGGGGAAGTTGTTGTTCAGCCCGGCGACGCCGTACGGGAGTTGGCGGCACAGGTCTTCGAAGAGGTCCTTCAAGCTGACCCGTGTGGCGCCGGCGGCCAGGCGGCGGGCGGCCATGCGTTCCAGAGCGCGGTAGACGTGCGGGTTGTGTGCGTCGAAGGCGTGGAACTGCTCGGTGATGGTGCGACCGCTCGCGCGGTTCGTCCCGAGGATGGCGGTGGGCATGAGGTTCTCCACAAGCTGCGGACGCAGCAGGGTCAGGTGCGCAGGGCGGGATCGGTGCGCAGGCGGGCGAAGGCGCAGAACAGGCCGAGGGCCTGCAGGGCGGCGCACGCGGTGATGACGTGGCCTAGTGCGTCGGGCGGAGTGAGCGCGGTGAGCACGCCGGCGACGGGGAAGGGCAGTAGGAGGATGAGGATGGTCGCCGACAGGGTGCTGCCGAACTTCTCCGGAGGGATCAGGCGGGAGCGCAGGGTGCGCAGGACGACCGTCATGCCGCCTTCGGCCGCCATGAGGATGGCGACTAGGACCAGGTAGGACAGGTAGTCGGGGGCCTGGGCGGCGGCGAGACAGGCGAGCGAGGCGAGGGCGGCGCAGGCTGCGCCGACCGGCCACAGGCCCAGGCGGTCGAGCGCGAACCGGCAGATGGTGACGGCCAAGAGGGTGGCCGCCGCGGCGGCGGACCAGACCAGGCCGACGGCAGTGGTGGACTGCCCGAAGTGCTTAACAACGATCACCGGACCAGCCGCTTGAAGGAGCCCGGTGGCCAGGTTGGACAGGGTCAGCCCGGTCACGAGCCAGCCGAGTGCGGGAAGCGAGCGGATGGTGCGCCACCCGGTGAGGAGTCCGGCGCCGGATTGCCCCTTCGGCGCGCGGGCCGGGGCGACGGGCGAGGGGGGTGTACGCAGGGCGAGCAGCGCGGCGAGAAGCGAGAGCACGGTGATCACCGCGAGCATCGGCGGCGGACCGGCGAGCAGGAGTACCCCTGCGAGCGCCGGGCCGGCCAGGGTCGCGGTCTGGTCGATGCCGAGCAGGACGGCCTGGACGCGGTGGGCCCGCCTTCCCGCTCGGCGGCCGGCGGCAGCGCCCGCCGTCTCGGCCGCGATGTAACTGAACTCGGTGAGCACGCCGGTGGTCGCCGCAAGCACCATCACGGTCGCGCTCGCCAGGGTGCCGGACGGGTGGAGGTGGAGCAGGACCGCGCCGGCGGCGAGGGCCAGCGCGCGTCCCAGGGAGGCGAGGTGGAAGACGACGGCCGCCCCGCGCCGGTCGACGATCGATCCCGCCCACCCGAACGCCGCCAGTCGCGGGAGCCACTCCAGGGCGAACGCGGCGCCCGTCAGCGCGGCGGAGCGCGTGGTGGCCAGGACCAGCAGTGGGATGCCGTAGGTGGACATCGCGAACGCGAGAGCGTCCGCCGTGCGCGGCAGGTAGATGCTGCGCATGAGCCCGGCGGTGTGGCGTGCATGCCGGGGCATGACAGCAGCGCTCACGCGACCGGCTCGGGCTCGGACATCCGGGTGACCTGCGGGTTGTCGACCAGCCACTGGATCAGGAGAGCGCGAGGACGGGCAAGGTCCGCCTCGGCCTCGTCGCTGGGCGGTCGCGCGGCGGATGGCCGCGGGAGGCCGTCGGCGCGCTCGGTCGCGAGCGAGGGCGCCAGGAGGTCGAGGACGTGGCGGATACGACTGCTGAACTCGCAGACCGTGGCCGGGTAGGCGTGGCGTCGGGCCCAGCGCGCAGCCGCGTCGTACAGGTCGGCCAACTCCCCTCCGCAGGCGGTGAGTTCCAGTCCGGCGCCGGGTGCGGTCCGGACGAGACCGTGGGCGCGGGCCGCTTCAACAGCGCGGCGCAGTTGGCGCGAGGAGAGGTCGGGGAGGGTGGCGGCCAGTCGGCGTGGCGGTATTGCCCCGTTGTCGTCGATCTCGGTGACCAGTCGGATCAAGGAGCGCGAAGCCAGCAGCTCGACAGCGTTGCGTACTTCGGCAGGGGTGAAGGGGGTAGTCATCGGCGCGGGCCTCCCGCCGGGATGGCCGCCTTCGGGCGGGCGGTCCTGGCGTGCGAGAAGAGATCGCGGTTGTGCCATGCCGGAGAGGACTCACCCGTCCGGGTCTGCGGGAGGGTTGCGGGGGCCAGCCGGGACTGGCTGCTTATCCACGGCCGCGGCGTCGGCTTCGCCTGCGGGTGCCCCCAGACCGGGTGGTGGGCCGCCTGGTTGAGGGGCTGTCCGGCGGACCACGCGGACAGGGCGCCGAGAACGGGGCCCAGGCCGTCGCCCGCTGCGGACAGCCGGTAGGGCCGGCCGATGCCCTCGGTGTCGACCAGGCCGTCGGAGACGAGCTGCCGCAGCGGCGGGTACACGTTGGTCCAGTCGCTGCTGGGCATCACGATCCGGGCCAAGGCCCGCCCGCTGACCTCCTCGCGGGACTTCAGCACCCACAGGATGGCGGCGGCGTGCCGCCGGGTGAGCAGGGTGAGGCTGTCCTCGATCTGCTCGATCGCGGGCAGCGGGCGGTCCGCCTTCTCCAGATGCTCCTCGGCCCAGGTGACGATCATCGGCAGGACCGGCAACAGGGCGACACCACGCTCGGTGTGGCCGTAGCTCACATGCCGTGCGGTGTGCTCGGTGCGCTCGACAAGACCGGCGTCGCACAGCGACTTGAGCTTGGGGTGGAGCTGGCCGTTCTGCAGCCAGGACACCTTGGCCGCCAGCTCGCTGTAACGCAGCGGCGGGCCGGAGAGTGCCAGCAGGATCCGGACGTTCCAGCGCGGGGTGATCATGGCGAGGGCCTCGGTGACCCGGGCGATGTCGGCGTCGGTGTCGGGAGGCAGCGCGGTGATGGCCAAGGGAGAAACTCCTGGGTGAGTAAGGGGAAATCGCCTGCGGATCAGCGGCTGGGTGCCGTGCTCTGGGCCGGAAGGGGCAGAGCCGGAACGGGCGGCGAGGGTGCCGGCGGGGACGGCGCTGGGGCCGGGACGCGGGCCAGGCTCTGCAGAACGGCGGCGACCGACTTGGCCTGGACGTCGCGGACTGCGACCGCCTCAGCGAGCCGGCGGGAGCCGTCGAGGAGATGGGAGACCTCGGGCCGGCCGATCTGCCGATCGGGGTGAATAAGCCGGGCGAGGTGGGCGCGGTGGAAGTCGATGCTGCGCTCGGCGACGGCGAGGTCGTCGTGCATGCCGAGCAGGGCGGAGAGCATGCCGGACGGCTGGCCCTGGGCGTGGGCTTCGAGGTCGGCGAGCGGCGCGCCGTACAAGTCCTCGATCCGTCCGGCTATCTCGGTGGACGTGAGGTGGGGCAAGCGGGGGCTTTCACGGTCGGCGGGCCCGGGCCGCCCCGGCACGCGGGGGTGCCGGGGCGGCGGACGGGGGCAGGGTTGCGGTGGCCCTGAGCTGTGCCATGCGGACGGGGCGGGCCCGCTGGTCGGGCGGGGGCATGGTGCGCAGCAGCTCGCCGAGCGCGGCGCGGTAGCCGTCGCGGGCGTCCAACGCCGCCTCCAGCCACTGCGCGTCGAAGCGGAGCTTGTCCGCCGACAGCTCGCCCATGTCGCGGTCCGGATCCATGTCCGCGTGCACGCGGTCGCGGACGCGGGCGACCTGTTCCTCGGTCAGAGCCAGGAAGGAGCGCAGTTCCAGGGCACGGGCGAGGGCAGGCGATCCATCGTGGCCGACGGCCGGCTCGTACAGCTCCGGGACCGGGTTCCCGAAGACCTTCGCCAGGTCGGCGTCCATGGTGCTGGTCTTGACCCGGGTCAACGGACGGGCCTTCCCGCCCGCCATGCCGACGTCGGCGCAGGTGTTCCCGGGGGTCGTTGGGGAGCGCTGGTCTGCACCGCCGGCCCGGTTCGGGGGCGCAGGCGGGCGAGCCGTTCGGCGGCGAGGTCCTTCTTGCCCGGAGCGTCCGGGTCGAGGAGCCACCGCACGACCATGGCCCGGCCGTCGCGTGCGGTGACGGCCGCGTTGAGGCGTCGGGCGAGGCCCGTCGTCGGGTCGTCGACCTCGCTGGGCTGGGTTTCCAGCGCGGCGAGGAGGTCGTCCTCCGCGCGGTCGAGCACGGCCTGGGCCTTGACGAGAAGGCCGTGCCACCTGACGACGTCGGTGGCGTCAGGATTCGCGGTCGGCGCGGCGGCGACCGCGGCCTTCAACTGGTCCATGTCCATGGCGAAGCGCGCTTCGATCCGATCGGTGAGCACGCCCACGACATCCTCAGCGTCATCGGATATGCCGTCGGACAAAGGGAGACTCCTGTTCTGGAAAGGCCGATGCCTGGGGGAATGTGAGGGGCGTCCGTACCCGGCGGCTCAGTCGCTTGCGGGCACCTTCTGAATACCTGTCAGTCCAGGCACATACGGGTGTCGCGGTAGACGTACGTGCCGGAGACCCAGCCCTTGACGCCGGTCGACTTGTCCGTGATGTAAAGCCAGTTGCCGCTCTTCTTGTGGACGGTGAACTTGTGGCTCTTGTAGAGCACTCCGACCGCGGTGGACTTCGTGGTGGCCTTGGACCGGATGGTCACTGCCGAGGTGTGGACCTTGTACGGCAGCGGCGGGAGGTCCGGGCAGGGCGTAATGCTCGTGGCCGTCGAGGCAGCAGCGACGGGGGCCGCACTCGCGGGCGTAGTGGACAGCATCGGCAGAGCGAGTGCGCCGAGCATCGCCGCGGATATGGCAATTCGGGTGGAGCGCATGCGGAAGAAACCTCCGTGAAGGCATAGGGATTGCGTGGAATGGCGCCGCGGGAGTTGTCCCGGCGGCTGTATAAGAGTCCGGAGAATCGCCGGTTTGGCTAACCGGCGATCGTCGGCTATGTTTCGCCGCCCGCGTCGGCTTTGACGGTCAGCGCGAGCGGCCGGGCGGGCGCGGAGCGGGGGCTTTTGCCACACCGGCCGGGCGGCTGGCTGCGGTTGCCGGGCGGACCGGTGGGAGAGGACCGGCCTCGCCGGTAAGCCGGTCGTCGCACCACTGCAGGGCCTCGCCCACCGTGTCGAAGCCGCCCTCGCGCAGGGTGTGCGTCCACGCGTCGGTGTCGACCTCTTCGACTACGACGCGGAACGGGCTGGGGGCTCGCTCGTCCAGGGCGCGCAGGGCCACGACGGTGACCATGTCGTCCGGGTCGTCGGCGGTGTAGGAGTAGCCCATGGCGTAGTGGTCGCCGTCGCCCGCGAGGCGTCGCTCCAGCGCACGAGTCGCCTCGTCCGCCGGCGGTGGGCCCAGCTCGGCGTTGAGGCCGATGGCGTCGTGCGGGCAGCCGCGGTGGATGAGCCAGGACTGCGCCATCGCGGGCAGCGGCAGCAGGGCCTGCTCGAAGTCGAACGTCTCCTTCTCCCGGTCCCGCTTCAGGTGAACGGCGACGTATTGCGGCATGCCTGGGTGCCCGTAGGTGGCGGTGCGGTCGAAGAGGACGTAGTAGCTGTGCGCGCCGTTGGGGGTGTGGTGTTCGGCGAGGGGGACGAGCATGTCCTCGCGGACGGCGACCTGGCGGTAGAAGTCGAGGTACATCTCCTCGTCGGCATCGAAGTCGTCCAATGCGAAGTCGACTTGAGGGATGGACTTCCGAGCCGGCGCCGGTTCGGAGGGAGACAACAAGGACCTTTCGATGGAGTTCAGCGCCGCTGCGCCGGGGTGGACGGCGACGTGCCGGGTCGAGCCGGGACCTTCGGCGCCTGGGTCGTGGGCTTCCGTCGGGCGGCGAACAGCGCGGCGCGTCCGGCGTCGGTGAGCGAGACAGGCTGGCCGGCGTGCACGGGGTGGTCGGTATCCCGGACGACCAGGCCAGCGTCCTCCAGCCGCTGCAGCTTGGCGTGAGGGATGCGGGTGCCGGAGGCGGCTGTGACGGACATCCGGCCGGTCAGCAGGTGTTCGTAGAGCTTGGCGCCGCCGGCGATGGCGAGCAGCGCCGCCTGGTCGTCCGTCGAGAGCGGCTTCGCGTCGGGTGCCAAGGCCGCTGCGGCGGCCTCGATGGGCTCCAGGGCGGCGAGCACCTTCCCGGCGGCGGCGTCCCGCGCGTCGGTGGCCTCCTCCAGCTGGTCCACGGTGCGGTCGATGCGCGTGAACAAGGCGTCATCGACGTCGAACTCGCCGCTGGACAGGCGGTTGAGGAGGCGGAGGTAGAAGGCGACGCCGGTCTGGGACTTGGCCAACTCCCGGTGCCGGTCGACCAGGTGGGCGTGAGGCTCGTCGAGGACGCCGCGGTCACGGTAGGCCCACAGGGTGTCGATGTCGTGGCCGGTGACGGCTTCGATGCGATGGTCGAGCGGGGAGACCGCACGCCGGGCTGGCGTCGGCGCGGGTTCAGGGGGCATAGGCGAGGCTCCGTGCGTTCAGCGGGTGTGATGGTGCGCGGGGTTGTGTGCGGGACGGGGCAGGCCCGGCAGTGCGGTGGGCGGACCGGGCTGGGGCGCGGGGCCGCGGGTGGTCAGCTGCGGGGAGCGGGAGCGGGCCGCGTGGGTGCGGGCGCTCAGCGGCCGGCGGGTCATCCCCAGGCGGCGGCCGACCTCGTCGTAGACGTCGTTGCCCGCACGCGGCCGGACCGCGACGACGTGGATCTCGTTCGGGTGCGCGGACTCCGCGGGCGCCGGGCGGACGCCGTAGACGACGCGCCAGTCCTTGCGCGAGTCCACAAACAGCTTTCGATAACCCTCCAGGTCACCGTCGAGGCGTAGCCCGAAGCGCTGCGCGTTCACGACTTCCTGCAGGTAGGCGAGGGTGAGGTCGCGGATATCGCTGGGGGCCTGGAGGAGATCGGTCAGCGCGCGGGGGTCGAAGCTCAGTCCGAAGGCAGGCTGTCCCTGTCCCACGGTCATGACGTCGGCTCGGCGGGCCCGGCGGCTTCCGCCCGGTCCGCCGCCGTCTCCATACGAACGGACGGCGGCGGGCCGGGCAGAAGACGGTGCGCGGGCCGGTCGGGAGAGGTCATGCAGGCCGACAGCGGCCCGCCCGGTGCGCGGATCGCCGCCATGGCGTGGGTGAGGAAGTCCCGGTGCCACACGAACAGGCCGGAGAGTCCGGCTTCGGGGTCCTTGTGCTGCTGGTACGCAAGCCACAGGGCGTGGAGCCAGGCCACGACATCGTCGTGCTCCTGCCACTGCAGACACCAGGGCGCCGCGGTGGTGACCTCCGACCCGTAGACCGGGAGGAAGAAGTCGTCGACCCGGTCCGACAAAGCGTCGAGTTCGTCTTCCCTTTCCTCCCCGTCGAGTTCCAGGATCGGGCGGGGCTCCGGCGGAGCGGCGGCAGGCGGCCCGCCGAGCCCCGGCATGCCGAACGCGGCGAACGGCGATCCGCTCGGCTCCGGGGCGGACGCGAGGTGGTCGAGTTGCTGCGCCTGTTGCGCCGACTGCTCCATGAGCCGTCGGACGCTCGCCTCGATTCCCTCCAGCTGCGGATCGGGAATACGTACCGGCTCCAACCCCCCATCGTCAGATGGTTTTGTGGATTCGGGCATGAAAAGGTTGGCCTCCTACGAGACGCGGAATGTGAGGAAGACGGAAGCGGCGACGCACGGACCGGCCGACGAGTTAGAAGTCCGCTTCGTCGGATTGCCGACTTGGGTGCCGGTCGCCTTGACGGGAAGCGCGCTCGCGGCTCAGACGGTGAGAATCACGTCGTCTTGTGTGAGGGTCTCGCGGATCGTTTCGGTGAGCCGGTCGGCCGCGATCGACGCGTAGTGCTCGGTCTTCTCAACGCCGATGAAGTCCCGGCCTTCCATCAGGGCGGCGACGCCCGTGGAGCCGGAGCCGGCACAGAAGTCGAGCACCGTGCCGCCCTCGGGGCTGATCTTGACCAGCTCGCGCATCACCTCGACGGGCTTCTGCGTGATGTGCTGGCGCTTCGCCCCCGAGGGCTGCGACGCGGAGTACATGCCCGGTAGATAGACCGGGTTCCGGGAGCCGTCGATCGGCCCCTTGCTGGCCCAGACGATGAACTCGCAGTTTTGCGTGAACCTCCCGCGCTGGGGCCTGGCCTGCGGCTTGTGCCAGGCCAGCACCCCACGCCACAGCCACCCGGCCGCCTGGATCGCATCCGTCGTGACGGGAAGCTGACGCCAGTCGGTGAACAGCAGCACGGTGCCGCCGGTGCGGGTGAGGCGGTGGGCTTCGGTCATGATCTGCGTCAGCCAGAACCCGTAGCTGCGCTGGTCCATGTTCTCGCCGGTGAAGTCCGGCAGGGTGTGCTGGGCGTCGGCGGAGGTGTACTTCTGCTTCGCGGAGCGGGTGGTGCGCTCCTTCGCGGTCCTACCGCCCGAGTTGTACGGCGGATCGGTAATGACGGAGTCGACGCAGTCATCCGGAAGGCCGGCGAGAACGCTGAGGGCGTCGCCCTGGTGCAGGGAAAAAGGCAAAGAGGAACCCCTATTCGGGTACGGAATCGCGGAGGGAACTAACCGCCTCGCGCAGGAATCCTCGCGGGCCGGAAGTGGGCATGCAGAAGCCCAGGGCCGCAGACCGAGGAGAGCGAGGGGGAGTCCAAAAACTGTAGAGGCGAATCCGCCGACGACCAAGAAGTGCGTTGCTGAGGTGCCGGATTCCGGCACCTCACGCCAACTTTTTGGTCAACCGCCGATCCGCGCCTACTGTTTTTGAACCGCCCGGCGCACACCGCCGCTGGCTACTTCCCGCCACGCCTCACGGAGGTACCCCCTGCCCCGGCACACCTAGCTCACGGCCCGGCCACGCGGAGCGAGCGGCAACTCGCCCGCACCGGCCCGTCCCGATCGCCCACCCCGGCCGCCGCGCCCTTCCACCACGCCTCGCGCACGCGGCAGCCCGGACACCGCACCCCGAAGGACACGCTCATGACGTCTCGCTACCCACCCATGCCCGAAAACGCTGACCCGCGAGCGGTCCGCTCCGGTTGAAGTGGCTCGCCGCCGGCATCGGCGTCGTCTTCCTCTCCCCGATCCTGATCGCCGGCACCGGCATGATGCTGGCCACCTCCGCCGACGCCGTGCAGAGCAGCGGCTCCTTCAGCAGCTGCCTGACCGACCTCGACACCGACAAGATCGCCGAGCAGGTCACCAAGATCCTCGACGGCGCGTCCGGCAAGAACGTCCACATCGAGGGCTTGGACCTGCCGGCCGAGCAGGTCCCCAACGCCCAGACGATCGTGGCCGCCGGCCTCTCGCTCGAAGTCCCCAAGAAGGGACAGATCGTCGCGCTCGCCACGGCGATGCAGGAAAGCCGGCTGCGCAACCTCAACTACGGCGACCGCGACTCCCTCGGCCTGTTCCAGCAGCGTCCCTCCCAGGGCTGGGGCAGCGCCCAGCAGATCCGCGACCCGGTCTACGCGAGCGAGCAGTTCTACAAGCACTTGCTCAAGGTGAGCGGCTGGCAGCAGATGACCGTCACCCAGGCCGCCCAAGCCGTGCAGAAGTCCGGGCTGCCGGACGCGTACGCGCAGTGGGAGAACCTGGCCACCGCGCTGCAGGAGGCCATTGCCAAGACCTTCCCGGGCGGCGGCAAGGACGCGGACCAGGGCAAGCAACCGTCGACTGGCAGGAGCGGCTGTACTCCGGGCCAGTACGGTTCCGGCTTCGGCCGCATCCCCGAGGGAAGCGTGCCGAAGGGCTACTCGATCCCCAAGGACGCCGATCCGAAGGCGCGCAAGGCAATCGAGTGGGCGATGCACCAGCTCGGCACGCTCTACCAGTGGGGCGGCTCCTGCACGAACTCGCATGGTCCTGACCCCATGGGCCGCTGCGACTGCTCCAGCCTGATGCAGCAGGCGTACGCGCATGCCGGCGTCACGCTCACCCGCACCACGTACACGCAGGTCAACGAGGGCAAGGCGGTCTCGTCCTCCCAACTTGAGCCCGGTGACCTGATTTTCAGCCGGGGCACCGCCGCACGGCCCGAGCACGTCGGCATGTACATGGGCGAGGGCCTCGTGATCGAGGCGCCGCGCACCACCAGGCCGGTCCGGATCACCCCGATCAAGGACTGGACGATCCTCGCCGCTCGCCGCGTCATCTGACCCCGGTCAGCCCGCAGGCCCGCGAGCCGCCGTCACCAGGACCTCGCCGGTGGTGCCCGATAGCTGGGCTCTGTGGCCAACTCCCCATCTCCCTCAATCGCTTCGCCCGACGGCCGCCCAGCAGGACGAGCCGACGGCCCACTCCCTGTCCCCCAACACCCCGGAGCATCCACGTGACAATCCACTCCCGCGTCCGGCGCGCCCTCGCGGCCAGCTTGATCGGCCTCGCAGTTGCGGCCGGCGGCCTCGCCAGCGCCTCCACAGCCCAGGCGTACGACACCGGCCGCACGACGATCTCGTGCAAGGCGGTCAAGGTCCGCAAGGATCCTTCGAAGAAGTCCACCGTCGTGGGCATCGCCTACCGGCACGACAAGGTCGCCTATGACCAGTTCGCGTACAAGCGCGCCGAGAAGACCTGGTACACCCGCGGCACGGTGACCCGGAAGTCCGACGGCAAGAAGATCCGCGGATACATGATCTACGACTGCGCCAACCCGTACGAGTCGAACCCGGCGCCGAAGCCGTCGATCCCGAAGTAGAACGCCCCGGCAGCCCTCCCTGGCCCCGAGCCGAAACAGCGGCTTCGAAGCTGCGCCCCGGCCCGAGGAGTGACCTCCCCCCGCCTTCGCCCGACGCCGCTCCGGGCGGGGCGCCGCCGCGGCCACTTCCGCGCCCCGAGCGCACCTCCCCCTCCGCTTTCCCTCCCCTCCCCGTCGGCCCTCGCCTGGCCCGCGTATGCAAGGAGCCCCGCCACACCTATGTCCGTCCCTCTCGCAGACCGCGTCATCCAGCTCGCCTACGACCCAGGAATCTCACCCAAGGGCGGCGGGTTGCCCGGCCTGAGTGTGCTGAAGAACGTCGTCAACAGCATCAACATGTTCGGGATCATCGCCGTCGTCGGCGCCCTCGCCGTCTCGCTCGGCGTATGGGCCTGGGGGCACCACACCGGTGGCCACCAGGCCGAGGCCAACGGAAAGAAGGGCGCGGTCGTAGCCGCCGGCGCCGCCCTCGGTCTGGGTGCCGCGAACGGAATCGTGGCCTTCTTCTCCGGCCTGGGGTCTCAGGTCCACTGATGCGGAACCGATTCCCTTCCTTCTCGCTGTCCTCGTACGGAACGGGCTGGTCGGCCAATCGGCGCATCGCGATCGTCGCCTCCGCCGTCGCCGTCCTGCTCGCCATCGCCGGGATCGTCGCCCTGCTCACCGGCGGCGGCAACAGCCACCAGGCCCCGGACAGCGCCGCGCCCGCCCCGACTGGCAGCCCGTCCTCCTCCGAGGCCGCCCCCAAACCTTCCTCCGGATCCGGGTCAGTGCCCAAGCCCCCGCAGATCGCCGACCCGGTCGCCTACGCCAAGGCGGCTGCCCAGATGCTGTGGTCCTACGACACCCGCGACACCAGCCGCGACCAGCAGCTCGCCGGCATGCGCGCCTGGATGACCGCGGAGCCCAAGTACGCCGACTGGGCCTCGGTCTCCGGCCAGGTGCCCGATCCGGTGCTGTGGTCACGGATGGCCGACCAGGACCAGCACGCCACCGCCAGCGTCACCGAGGGCCACTACCCCTCCGCGTTCAAGGCGGCCCTGGCCGACGACCCGTCCGCGATCACCGAGGCGTACATCTACGTCGTCACCGTCAACGGCAAGCAGACGCTCAGCTGGAAGAAGGGCGGCGGCGGAGCCGAGGAGAGGGCAGTGACCCTCGCTGTGCAGTGCCGCCCGAACCACGACTGCACCCTGGCCGCGATCGCACCGAGCGTCACGCAGTGACCCGCGCCTGAGACAAGAAAGGAGGAGTAACTCCTCGTGGGTTTCTGTGATTTTCCCTTGGCGGACAAGCTGTGCGCCGTCGGTGACGCGGTGGATTTCGCCTCGGACCCCGGCAAGGCCATCGGTGACTGGATGGCGAAGTCCGCCGGTGAACTGGCAGCCGCCGCAGCCGATTTGGCCGCCGAGGCCGTCAACACCACCACGAAGGTGGACCTGAACGCCGGATGGTTCGTCGACAACTACGAGATGTTGCTGCCACTGGGCCTGGTCCTGCTGGTCGCGACGTTCTGCGCGCAGTTGGTCCGGGCAGCCATCCGGCGCGACGGACAAGCGCTGGCACAGGCGTTCACCGGCACCATGAGCGGCGTCCTGTTCGCCTTCTGTGCCATCGCCTTCACCACAGTCGCCGTCGAAGTGGTCGACGCCGTCAGCGACGGCCTGTTCAAGACCGCGCACCTGAACATCGAGTCGGCCGTGCGCCGCATCGTGAAGGTCAACCAGATCGGCGGCCTGTCCGGCCTGGGCTGGCTCGTGCCAGTCGTCGCCGGCCTCGGCGCAGCCATCGGCGCCTTCCTCTACTGGTGCGTGATGATGGTCCGCAAGGTCGGCATCCTCGTCATGGTCACGCTGGCCGTCTTCGCTTCCGCCGGCGGCGGCTGGGAGGTCGCCCGGCGCTGGCGCAAGGGCTGGATCGAAGCCACCGCCACCCTCGTGGTCTCCAAGCTGCTGATGACCGTGATCTTCGTGCTTGGGATCGCCGCCATGGGCAAAACCGAGGCCAAGGACGGCATCGCTGCTCTGGCCGACGTCATGTCCGGCATCGTGATCATGGTCTTGGTGTTGCTCTGCCCGTACGCGGTCTTCAAGTTCGTCCACTGGGCAGCCGACGGCACCGACGGCGAGTCCATCCACCGCGCCGGCGGCGCGGGAGCGCAGATGGCCAAGGCGCATGCCGAGAAGGCCGCCCGCAAGGCCGCCGCAGCTGCAGCTACCGCCGGAACCGGTGGCGCTGCCGCCGGAGCAGGCGCCGCGCCGCAAGGCCCCGACGCCGGCGGGGGCGGCTTCCCCGGCGACGTCGCCGCCAACCCGACCGGCGGAGGCGGAGAGGGCAACGAAGGTTCGCAAAGCGGCGGAACGGGCGTCTCGCCCGGTGCCGATGCCGTCAAGTCCGGTCTGGAGAAGGCCGTCCAGCCCGCGCCGACGAGCGTGTCCGACGACACCAGCAGCCAGGTGGGCGGCAGCCCGGGGCCGGGCGGATCTGGCGCGAATGCCGCGTCCGGCCAGGGCGGCGGATGGCAGTCCGCTCCGCCGACCACGACTCCGCCGCCGCAGGGCGCACCCCCGTCCTCCGGCTCACAGAACGCCACGTCGAGCGGGTCGGCCTCACCGCCGCCGCCTCCGACCGGCCTCTGATCCCCTGCCCGCCTTCCGGGGGCGGGACGTGCACTGCACCTCCCGCCCCCGGGTTCCACCCGCGCCTCCAGGACCCGCCCCTTGACTGATCTCTCCGTCGCCCCGGTCACGGTGAAGTTCCCGCACCGGTCCCGCCGCGGCATCCTCCTCGGCCTCTCCCTGCCTCAACTCATTCTCGTTTCCTGCACGTTGGCGGTGCTGCTGATGACGGTGGTCTCCACCGGACTGCTCGGCGCCGTCGCCCTGGCCCCGCTGTGGGCAGCTTCCGGTGCCCTCGTCGCGATCCGCCGGCACGGCCGCTCCCTCATCGACTGGGCACCGATCGTCACCCGCTACGCACACCGCCGCCGGACCGGCCAGACCCTCTGGCTCGCCCGGCCCGTCACCCGGCCCCGGCAGGACGGCGTCCTCCACCTGCCCGGCACCACCGCCTCCCTCAAGGTGGTCACCCCCGGCGACTCCGCCAACGGCGCCGCGGCCGTCCACGACCCGCACCAGCAGACCCTGACCGCCATCGCCCGCGTCAGCAGCCGCGCCTTCGCCCTCCTCGACCCCGCCACCCAGAACCACAACGTGAGCAGCTGGGGACGCGCGCTCGCAGGCATCGCCCGCACCGGTCATATCGCCACCGTGCAGGTGCTGGAGCGCACCGTCCCCGACAGCGGCGACACCCTCACCCGCCACTGGACCCAGAACGGGCAGCCCCAGGCCCCCGTCGCCGGACAGATCTACTCCGAACTGGTCTCCTCGGCCGGCCCCGCCGCAGCCCCGCACGAGACCTACCTCGCCATCTCTCTCGACCTCAAAGCCGCCCGGCGCCTGATCAGCCAGGCCGGCGGAGGCTTGCCCGGGGCGTTCACCGTCATGGAGCAGACCACCGCCTCCATCGCCCAGGCCGCCCGCAACGCCGGACTCCAGGTCACCGGGTGGCTGACCTCGCGGGAGATCGCCGCCGTCATCCGCACCGCCTACGATCCCAAGGCCCTCGCGGCCCTCCAGCAGTGGTCCGAGACCGGCCGCGCCGAGGCCGACCCCGCAGCCGCCGGGCCTGTCGTCCAGTTCGAGGAGTACGACCGGCTCGCCACCGACAGCGCACGGCACGCGACGTACTGGGTGGAGAACTGGCCGCGAACCGAGATGGGGGCCGGGTTCCTGCACGGGATCATGTTCACGGCCGGAGTGCGGCGCAGCCTGTCCCTTATATACGTGCCGCAGGGGCTCGAGTCTGCACTGCGGGACGTCCAGAGGAAGAAGGCGGCGATCATCGCCGACGCCAACGAACGGGCCCGCCGGGGGCAGGTCGACAGCGAGGAAGACTCCGTCGAGTATGCCGACGTCAAGCAGCGTGAGCGCCAGCTCATCGCCGGGCACGCGGACGTGGCCCTGACCGGCCTTGTCACCGTCACCGCCGAGACCGACGCCCTCCTGGACGCCGCCTGCGCGCAGATCGAGACCCACGCCGTCACCTCGGGCGTCGACCTCCGCAGGCTCAACTACCAGCAGCCGGACGCCTTCACCCTCACCGCGCTCCCGCTCGCCCGGACAGCCCCGTGAGCCGGCCCCGCCGGCCAGCACCCCGGCCCGCTGCTCTTCGCTCACCCGCGGCGGATCACCCGTCGCCGCCCCTGCCTCCCGGCAGGAAGGACCACCACCTTTGACCTCTCGCACACCTCCGGACGACGCGCACCCCTACCTCCGCGCCGCGAGCGCCGGAGTCCGCCACCACACCCGGGCCCTTGCCTCGTCGGACGCGACCCCGCCCCGGCCGGCGGACCGCCTGCACCTTGACGTGCTCCACGCCCACCTCACCGCCCTGCACCAACTCCTGGACCGCCTCGCCGAAACCACCCGTCCGCCACACCCCGCCGCCGGCCGCCACTTCGCCACCGCGCACGCCCGCCTCTGGCAGGCCACCAGCGAGGTCCACTCCGCCTTCCACCTGCTGCCCAACAACACAGCAGCAGAAGCCGAGTCGAGCGCATGCCATCCAGAGCGGCTGCCCGAGGGACCGCCCGTGCTCACGATCTGCCAGCGCCACCTCGCCGCCGGACACATCATCCGCCGCAAGACCACCCCCACCGACCTCCGCCCGCACACCACGGCCTGCGTGCGATGAGCACCACCCGCAGAAACGAGGGCCACCGATGAGCCACCGGCCCGCCCGTCGCGCACGCCGCGCGTCCGCCAGCCCGCTCTTCACCCCCCACGGCACCGACCGCGCCAGCCGCAAGGCCGCCCGTCGCCAACTCGCCGAGGCCACCGCCAAGGCCCGCGCGGAAGCCAGCGCCCACCAGACCGAGAGCACATCCGCCGAGCGCGAGATGCCCGCCGCGCTCTACCCACCGAGCGGACGTCCCGGACCCGCCTCCGCGCGTAATAACCGGCTGAAGCTGCCCGCCCACCGCATGACGACGGCCGTGGCCGCCGGCGCATACCCCTTCCTGGCCGAAGGCGGACTCGGCGCCCGGGGCATCTACATTGGGCGCGACGTCCACGCGGAAGCGTCCTTTGTCTTCGATCCGTTCGCGCTGTACGGCAAGGTCGAGGGATTCACCAACCCGAACCTCTTGCTCGCCGGGGTGATCGGCCAGGGCAAGAGCGCGCTCGCCAAGAGCTTCGCGCTGCGTTCGGTGGCCTTCGGATACCGCGTCTACGTCCCGTGTGACCCGAAGGGCGAGTGGACGCCGGTGGCGGAGGCCCTCGGCGGCCGGTCCGTCGCTCTCGGCCCCGGACTGCCCGGCCGGCTGAACCCTCTGGACGCGGCCCCGCGCCCTGAGAGCGTCTCCGAGGCCGACTGGGTCGGCGAGATCCGCAAACGACGCCTGCTCCTGCTCGGTTCCCTGGCCCGGACCGTCCTGGGCCGGGACCTGATGCCCATGGAGCACACCGCCCTGGACGTCGCCCTGGACGCCGTCGTCACCCGCGCCGTCGACACCGGCCGCACCCCGCTCCTCGGCGACGTCGCCGCCACCCTCAACAATCCGAGTGCGCTCAACGAGGCCGCCGGGATGATGTCGGGCCAACTCGGCGACGCCGCCCGCGACCTGGCCCACGCGATGCGCCGCCTCGTCCACGGTGACTTGGCCGGCATGTTCGACGCCCCCTCCACCGTCGCCTTCGACCCGAACGCGCCGATGCTCACCATCGACCTGTCCCGGCTGGGCGGCTCCGGCGACGACACCGCCCTCGTTCTGGCGATGACCTGCGCGAGTGCCTGGATGGAGTCCGCCCTCTCCGATCCGTCCGGTGGCCGGCGCTGGATCGTGTACGACGAGGCGTGGCGATTGATGAGGCACGTCGGCCTGCTGCAGCGCATGCAGGCCCAGTGGAAGCTGAGCCGCGGCCTCGGCATCGCGAACCTCATGGTGATCCACCGGCTCAGCGACTTGCTCACCGCCGGCGACGCCGGATCGCAGGGCCGGGCTCTGGCCGAAGGACTCCTCGCGGACTGCTCCACCCGCATCATTTACCGCCAGGAAACCGACCAACTCCATGCCGCAGCCTCGCTGCTCGGCCTGACGTCCGTCGAAATGGACGCCATCGCCCACCTCAACCGAGGGCGTGGCCTGTGGAAAGTCGCCGGACGATCTTTCATCGTGCAGCACCTTCTGCACGCGCACGAGCTGGCGCTCTTCGACACCGACGCTCGCATGCACTGAAACGCAAGAGGCTCATGAATTCCGATGCCCAGCGCGAACTGATACCTCGCGACGCCACCCTCCACCTTATCGGCGCGCTCGACGACATGAAGGCCAAACTCCTCGACGCCGCCGAGCAGTGGCAGCTGCTGGACGAGACCGGTCATGTGCCGGCCACGCCGTCCTACGCCAATCTGCTCCAGCATGCCGCCGACGCGCAGGCCCTCTCCCGCGACGTCGTCCGCATGACTGCCGAATTCGCCCGGACGGCCCACAGCACGAACCGCGCCTGCAGCGCCGTACTCGCCCACCTCGCGGCGGCGGCCACCACGTCGAGCCACGCGGCCCCGTACTTCGCCGAGACAGCGGAGAGGGCCCTTTCCCTGCCCCGGTCCTCCAGCCCGACCGACCGGCACCACCGGGATAACCGCATGGTCATCGACCACGCCACGGCGCGCGCCTATCTGCGGCGCACGTCCCAATCGCTCCGCGACGCGGTCAAGGAACTCGACGCCCACCTCGACTTCCACCGCTTCTTCCCCACGCCTTCCCGGCGGGAGAGCCCGGCGCCCCCGCCGCCCCGGCCGAGCGCACGCCACCGGTAGCGCGCACCGAAGCATCCACGTCGGCATCACCCTCTCAAGGAGTCCCCTGAACCGCCCCGCCCATTTCAGCGACGCCGACTGGGCCGAGTACCAGCAGTGCCAGGCCGAGCACGACGACCTCATGGCGCAGGTCGCCGAGCGCGAAGCCCAGTTGGAACACGGCTTGATCAACGCCTACGACGAGTACGAATTCGACTTCACCCCTCTTCCGGAGCCACAGCCCAGTCCCACTCGCCGGACCCCGCCGCTGCACGCACCCTCGCGCGGGAGAAGCCGTGGTCGCTGAGGACAAGAACACCCCGACCGCCTCCCACGCCGACGCCCGCCGCACGTCCGTCGACGCGTCTGCGTTCACGCCGCTCCCCGACCACCGCAACGTGGACACCGCCTGGTCGCAGGAGCTGTGGCGCCGCCACGCGCACATCACCACGCCGCTGCGGCAGCGCGGGCTGGAGTGCGACATCGAGTTCGGCCTCAGCGCGTACATCGTGCGCGTATCACTCCCCGACGACAGTTACCTGATCATCGGCCCGCCGCAGGAGCCCTCCTGCGACCGTCCGCCAGGGGACCCGCAGGGGTGGATCGTGACCCGCCAGCACCCCGACGAGCAGGCGCTGTTCGAAGTGATCTACGACTCGGCTCCCTCCGCCGAGCCCGGTGCCCCTGAGCGGCCCGAAACCCGCCACGGCGGCAACGCCACGCACCTGATCGAGGCGATCGACCAGCGGCTCATCCAACTCGGGCTGCTGCCCGCTGTCTCCTCGTCCACCGCAAGCGCGCTCATGTCCGCAGCCACGCCTGCGCTCCGCGCGCCCAAGACCCCGGCCGTCTCCGACAACGCGGACCGCACCTCCGCCTACGGCGACGCGCTCCTCGCTCTCACCGACCGGCTCAACGCGGCCCGCTCGTACGACGAAGCCGCCCAGCTCCTCGACCAGGTCCTGGAGCCGACGGAGGGACTCCTCGCATCGATCGAAGGACTCTTCGAAGCGGCAGCTATGACGGCCAAGGCATCCGAACGTCACGACGGCTTCGACCTCTACAACCGCTTCCAGCGGGCCGCCGGCACGATGCGCGCCCTCGGTGAAGACCTGCACGTTGCCGCCGACCACATGCGGGCTCTGGCCACCCCGCCGCGCCGGAGCTGGCAGGAAGCCGTGGCCATCAACTACGGCACGGCCCACACCCCGCCCAGCCGCCCGGCACCTACGCCCCCGTCATCCGCACCGTCCTCTGGCCGTACCCGCTGACAACACCTCAGGAGCCCATGCCTCAGCCCCGCACCGACCTGTCCGCCTTCGCCACCGCCCTCGCCGAGCGCCTGCCTGACACATGGACCAGCGAGTATCACCGCCACGCTGCCCACGAGGACCAGTTCCCCACCATCGAACGGCTCTGGGACAGCGGCCACGTCGACTACATCGTCAGCCAGTACGTCCTCGGCCACGACGCCGTCCTCCACGGCCCCGGCAACGAGCAGCTCTACGTCACCGACCGGCCCCTGTACCCGCACCAGTTCCTGGTGGCCCCGCTGGAGCCCAAGGGCTTCAAGCCACACCACTTCCGCTACGTGGACAGCCGAACGGCATCGCCGTCCCCCACGATCCTGTCCGCGCCGCCGCCGCAGTCACGCGCCGCGTGCTGCCCCGCTTCCACGAGGCCCTGGACGCGGTCCACCACAACGCCCGCCTCCAGCCCGAGCCGCCGCACCGTCCTGCCGCACCGGAGGTCGCCCAGACCCTCACACTGATCTGGTACCCGGACGGCGTGGTCGGGGCGCCGTACGCGAGCGTGCCCGCCGAAGCGCGCACCGTGCTGTACGGCTGCTACTTCCAGTACAGCCCGCACGAGTCAGCGTTCGTGCTGCCCGCCTTCTACAGCACCACCGACCGCGCCCTGCTCATCCAGACCGCCGTCCGGCATCTCACCGCCCAGGGCATCGGCGTCGACTTCCGCCACGCCGCCCCGACCGCCGCCCCCGCCCGGCCGGGACGCCCGCTCACGGCAGCACTCGGCGCGCAGCCGCCACCCACGAACTCGCCAACAGCCGCGCGACGGTAGAGCCCCGCCCCCGCATCCTGGAGCTGCTTCTGTCCGATCTTGACCAGCGGATGCTGCTGCACGACGTAGCCGACCGGCTCAACACCGTGGCCGACCACCTCCCGCTCACCAACCAGATCCACCCCGACCCGGGGCTGAGCGAGATCCTGGACGACGAAGTCCGGCAACTCGCCCGCCTGCTGGGCTACCTGGTCGGCGAGAGCGCCTTCCGCCACCGGGCCACCATCCGCTACCCCCACCAGCCCACGGCCACCGACCGCCGCACCACCCTCGCGCTGGCCAGCGCCGCCCAGCCAGTCGGTGCCGCGCTCGCCGTCCTCGGCGCCGCCGTCCACCACCTCGGCCTCCTGGCCCACCTCACCCACGAGCCGCCCACCCCCGCCCGCGACCGGTCGATCGCCACCGCACACCAGGGGCTAGGGGACCGCATCGGTGACGCCCGTACACACCTCGCCCGCGCCGCGAAGCACCTGCGTGCTGCCGCCGACACCCAGGTGACGCCCGCCGTGACCGCGCCGCGCCCGCCCGCCGCTTCCTCTGCCGCATCCCGTAACCGCTGACCCACCCCCTTCCCCGGAGCATCCTCATTCCCTTGCACACCTCCGCCCGCCACACCGCCCTGCTGCTCTCCGCCGCCGTGTCCGTCACACTGACCGCGACCGCCTGCGCTTCTTCCGGCAGCGCCGACGCCCCCGCCACCGCCCGGGCCACGCACACCGCTTCCCCCACGCCGACCTCCGAGCCGGCCCTGACGAAGAAGGCGGCCCTCGCCCAGATCACCCACTATTCCAAGATCAACAATCAGGCCAACGCCGACCGGAACCGCGCCCTGCTCGACACGGTCGAGGACGGCCCGCTGTACGCGATGTCCATCTCTGACTACATAGAGGCCGAGGGGCTTCCCGCGGCAGACCGCAAGCCGTACAAGCCGTGGTCCTACAACTCCGCGAACGCCAAGCTGTACATCCCGCGCCTGGCCGCCGGACAGGACCGCTGGTTCGCCGCCGCGCTTTCGGACCAGAAGGGCAAGGCCCCCTCGCGTCTGACGGTCTTTGCCGAACGACCCCAGCACAAGCGCTGGGAGTTGGTATCCGTCGTCGACCTCGACAGGCAGAAGCTGCCCGACATCGCCCTCGACCGGGATGGGTTCGCGACGGCCGTCGCCGCCGACGGCAACAAGCAGCTGGCAGCCGGTGCCAACCTCCTACGCACCGGCGTGCTCGACAACTTCACCACCGGAGGCGCGAACACCGGGACGAAGGTCTTCGCCCCGACCAAGGCGAGCAAGCGGCAGATCGAGGTCCACGACAAAACCGGCACCCGCTACGGGAACCAGGGCACCACCGTCTTCGCCGGCGCCGCCAACCGATACAAGGACGCCTACGCCCTCAAAACCACCGACGGCGGCGCGTTGATCCTCTTCTCCCACACGCACACCCAGACCGACGCCGTCGCGCACTCCGGCCTGCAGATCAACCCCGGCAAGGACGACCGGGCCTGGCTCCACGACGTGCCCCGCACTCCATCACGTACACGTTCGTATGCAACGACGCCGCCACCGTCCCCGGGAAGGCCGAGCCGTCCCGCCTGATCGGCTACACCTGCGCCCGCACCGACGCCTCCGGCCCCCCGGTCGCCTCCTGGTCCGACCGCGCGTAGACGTGTCCCCTCCCAGGCGCCGCACGCCACCTTGATGGCCGCCGAACGTCCCCTCTCCCTTGCTCAATCTGGAGAACTCCCTGTCCACACGTTCCTTCATTGCCCGCCCCACCGTCGGAACGGGGTACAGCGGCATCCACGTACAGCTCGACGGCGTACCCAGTCACCATCTCCCGCTGCTCCTGGCCGCCTACCAGTACAAGTTCGAACGCGACGTGGAGGCCATGTCCCAGCACCTCATCGACGACGTCGCCGTCGGCTGGGACGAGCTGGGCACCGATCTCCTCGACGGTGCCCCGCCCGCGCTCGTAGCCGCGCTGACCGGCGGCGAGCAGTGGCCCAGCCATACCCTCGACCACCTGATCACCCCGGACGGCTCTCCGCCGGTGCGCATGTCGGTCACCGACGAGACCGCGGACGAGCAGGACATGCAGTGGGGCTACGTCCTGCACAAGCAGGGCATCGAGGTGATCAGCCTCCTCCATGAGGACATCGGCCCCGTCGTGGACTGGGCCACCGACCCGCGCACCGCCTTCAACGACCACCCGGCGGCCTGGTCCTCCCTCGACCCGGCACCGGCTCTCCGGGCATCGCGCAGCACGCCGCCCCCGAGCACACCCGCCGCAGCCCCGGCGAAGGCCGGCACCCCACACCCCGCCACGCGCCGATAGTTTCCCCTCTCGTCTCACCGGAGCCTTCCCTGCCCCCGCACACCATGCCCCTGATCACCGTCGTCATCGCCAGCCGCCTGCGCGAAGACCGGCTCGACTACCTGACCACCATGCACGCCAGCCTTACCCGGCAGTCCGTGCCGTGGGAGGCCGTGATCGCGCTCGACGGGGCCTCACCTGATCGCCTGCCGGCCCCGCTCGCGCAGGATTCCCGCGTCCGCACGCTGGTGCTGCCCCGTCCGGTCGGCGCCGCCTGCGCCCGAAATCTGGCCCTCGCCCACGTCCGCACCCCGTACACCAACTGGGCTGATGACGATGACGAGTTCACCGACGACGCCATGTCCGTGCGGCTGAACGCCCTGGAGTCCACCGGGGTCGGCTGGTGTGCGGGCTGGAGCGAGGACCAGCACTCCGACGGCTCGACCACCCTGTGGCGATGTCCCACACCGCCCGGCCGCCACGAGGCCGGCGACGTGTGGGCGTACTGGAAGTCGCCGGCGGACACCATCCCCATCGGGCCGACCACGATCCTCGCCCGCACCGACCTCGTGCGCGCCGCTCCGATGGGCGGCCTCGTCCAGGGCGAGGACTACTGCGCGGCCCTCGGCGTGACCGCCCTCGCGCCCGGAATCCTGCTACCGGTCCCCGTGTACAGGTATCGCAAATGGGACGGGCAGATGACGGCCCAGGCCGGATACGACCAGCTGGAGGCGGCGGCCCGGGAGCACGCTTGGGCCTACGGCCGCAGCCTGCGCTCCGTCGTGCGCCGCGGTGAGGACCTGGTCCATGGCTGAGGCGCAGATCATCCTGTCGCACAGCCGGGAGTCCGGGATCGTCGCCATCGCCTCGGGCGAGCAGTACCCGTGGGCGCACACCGCCCTCGCGGAGAGCGGATTCCGGCGGGACGACGAGGGCGTCTACCACCTGCCTGCGGACGGCACCGGGACCACCGTGGTCGACCTGGTCAAGTGCGCGAAACGGCACCGCACCAGCGTGCATACGAGCAGCCGGCGCTTCATCGGCGATGCCGCCCGCGACTTCGCGCGCCACCTGCCCGGCCAGTGGCACGCCTCGGTCGAGATCTACTCGCATCCCGCCTGGCAGGAAGACCTGGTGCCCTGGATCTGGGACAGCGGCGAACTCGGCCGTGCCCTCCAGAGCGAGCGGATTCCCTACGCCGCCAAGCTCACCGACGTGGTGCAAGGCACCATGCTGCTGTTCGTCGAGCGCCCCGGCCGTCAACTCGACTATCTGGTTGGCGCCTTCGCTCCGGAAGGGCTCGAAGAGGGCTACGGCGATCCCCACGCTCCGCGCAGTGTCGTCGTGCCCCCGTTCGCCAGCCGGGCGGCCCAGGCCGTCGCCGACCGGTACCTGCCCTCCTACGAGCAGGCCGTCCACGCCCGCCGGACCGCAGCCATCGCCGCCGTACTCAGCGGCATTCGCTCCGAGCACGACACCTGGCAGACCATGGTCGCCTCCGGCCGCTACAGCGACGCCACCCCGCTGAGCGCCGCCGCCCTCGGCTCCGCGACCGAGGAGTTCCTCGACCACGCCTGGCGCCGTTTCCTCACCGTCGTCGACCACGCCCCGACACTGATCGACCGGTGCCGTCCCGCCAGCAGCCCGTGGCCCGACGACGCCGCGACGCTGTCCCGCCTGGCCGACGTCGTGATTGATGCCGAGACCCTGTTGGACGACGTCGTCCAGGGCAGCCCCCTCGCCCCGCAGGAGCGCCGTGCCCGCGCGTGGCCAGCCATCGAGACCTGGCTCACCGACGGCGAGATCTTCTTGCGCCAGGCCCGGGTGAGCGCACCCCACCGCCGACCGGCCCTCCCCCTCGCTGCGGCCCGCCCCGCGCACCGCAGCCACTGAGAGCTCCACCCCCACAACGTGAGGAGAACCCCGCCCCCTTGCAACCCGGCACCCACTTCGTCTTCGGCGACCACGACACGCACGGCTTCGTCGCCTCCTTCTCCGCCTCCATGCCCGCGCACCTCGCCCACTGGTACCTGGAACGCGAGCAGTTCGAGCCCGTTCCCGAAGAACCCGGGCAGTACCGGCTCGGCGAGCCCGAGCGCGACGGCCCCCGCCGCACCCGCCAGGCCGTCCACGATCTGCGCCGCCAGGGCTACACCGTGCAGGCCGACATTCGCCTCGACCCGTCCCTCTCCGCCGGCCCACCACGCCCGGTCCGGCCGAACGGGCTCCAGGAGCGCCGCAGCCGTCTCGCCCAAGCCGCCGCCGGCCGAACGACGCAGCGCGCCACACCGCCCACCACTTCCCCGCCCTCGGCCCGGCCGATCCCGCCGAAGCCCAGCTACGCACCGACCGTCCACCTGACGGCCTCGGGCAGTGGACGGTCCCGATGACGCCCGCGAGCAATCCGACCCCGGACGGCTCCGTCCCGGTGACACCGGAACTCACGGACGGTGCACGCAACTTCCGGCTGCGGATGGCGGTCATCGACCGCGAGAGCGAGGTCGCGCTCGACCTGACATGCGACCGCTACGGCCGCACCGTCCACTCAGACGCCGCGGCAGCCGCTCGCGCCCACCGCAACAGGGCGGCGGTGGAGGCGTACACCACACACCTCGCCCCGCACGCCGACACTCTGCTCGACGCCGCCCGCCGTGCGCTCGACGAGCTGCCACCCGCCCGGCACCTGGCCGGGTGGCGGGCCGTGCTGGACGGCCTGGCCGCCTCCGCCGCCGAGATCCGCCGGGCCCTCGACCGGCCGGTCGCCCCCGGCTCCCCGGCCGAACGCGCTCAGCACTCGGCCCTGTGGCCGCACGTCGTCGCCTGGGCGGATCACAGTTTCATCGCCAGCGACCTCGCCGACCAGAACAAGCACCACCATCACAAGGCCCCGCTGACCGACGAGGAACAGCAGATGTGGACCGAGAGGGCCCTGGTCGCGCAGAGGCGAGGCGAGCTGGAGCTGTCCGAGTCGTGGTACGCCGCCGACGGGCAGCCGATCACCCTCGCCCACCTCATCGAAGACGACGACTCGACGCTGGTCGCGCTGCGAGGCGACCCTGACGCACCGGGCTGGCAGGTGATCGGGCACTACGCCCACGAATACCAGGCAGGGAAGGTACTGCCCGTCCCCGTCCCGCCTGGCGTGCTGCGCGCGGACGTCTCCTGGTTCAACCGCCCAGCGCCGGTCCCGGAGGTGTCGCTGCAGGAACTCATCCGCGACGTCGTCGAAGGCCAGACCGCAGGAGACGCCTCCGAAGCTCTCCTCGGCGCCGTCCAGCGCGGCTACGACGCGGGCCCGATGGTCCGTCTCCAGGAACTCCTGGAGACCAGCGGCCAGTTCGCCAGCGCGCTGGAGACCGTTCAGGGCCGCCAGATCGCCGCCCGTCTCTCGGCGCTGGGCCGGCAGATCGACTTCCTCACCCGCGAAGTCGAGGAGGCGGCCGAGGACCTCGGCGCGACCGTCGCCGTCCTGCCGCCGCACCGCACCCCCGTGCTGCGCGTCCGCCCGCGCCCCGCCGTGGACACCGCACCACCCACGCCGCCGGCCCGCACCAGCACGACCGCCCGCCACCGCTAAGCACCGAGAAAGCACCCGTTGTCCCTGACCGCATCCCCGGCCCCGGCCCCGCGCATCTCCTACGGCGCGGTGCTGGGCAGCCCGTACGTCGCCCGCCTCCTCGGCGGCACCCTCACCGGCCGACTTCCCAACGGCATGGCGCCCGTCGCCATCCTTCTGTGGGCCACCGCGAGCGGCAGCAGCATCGCCTTCGGCGGGCTGCTCAGCGCCCTGTACGGGCTGTCCTCCGCGCTGGCCCAGCCGGTCAAGGGACGCCTCATGGACCGCCACGGCCAGAGCGCGGTGCGCCTTCCGGCCGCCCTGCTCAACTCGGCCCTCCTGGTGGCTCTGCCCCTGGCCGGATCGTACGGCGGACCGGGCCTCGCCACGGCCATCGTCGTCGCCGGCGGCCTGACCACGCCTCCCCTGGAGGCCGGACTCCGGGCGCTGTGGCCGAGCGTGCTGCCACACCCTCGGCTGCGGCACGCCGCGCTCGCGCTCGACACCGGCACGCGAGGCCTGCTGTACATCGTCGGCCCCCTGCTCGTGGCCGCGCTCGCCTCCGCGTACAACCCCGCCGTCGCGCTCGCCGTCACCGCAGCCCTCGGCCTGGCCGGCACCGCCGCGGTCGCCCTCGCTCCGCCGTCGCGACGCTGGCGACCCGAACCGTTCGTGGGGCAGGACGCGGCCCCGGCTCGGCAGTTGGCCACCCCTGCCGCGTTGCTGCTGTTCGTTTCCCTCACCGGCATCGGGTTCGCGATCGAAGCCATGAACGTGTGGTCCATCTCCATGGCCGAGCACCACCACCAGGACATGCTCTCCGGCATCATCCCCGCCACGTTCTCCACCGGCGCCTTCCTCGGCGGCCTCATCTACGGAAGCCGCACCTGGACCGGCACCACCACCAGGCGACTGATCATCGCCACAGCCGCGTTCCTGGCCGGGTGGCTCCCGCTCCTTGCCCTTCCGGCCCCGTATGCGGCCACCGCCGCGGTCACCGTGCCCGGTGCGTTCCTGACCATCGTGGTCGCCTGCGCCTACGTCACCACCGACGCGCTCACCCCCGCAGGCCGCACCAGCGAGGCGTACGCGTGGCTGATCCTCGCGATCGGCGCCGGGCAGTCCGCCGGCACCGCCCTCGCCGGACGCCTCGCCGAGCAGCCTCTCACCAGCGCTGCGCTCCCCGCCGCCGGCGCGGCCTTCGCTCTCACCGTCCTTCTCGCCGCTCGCCGACGTCTCGGCCCCACCGGACACATGCAGTGCGGCCGGCACCGCCGCCCGCTCCGAGGCCGGCACAAGACGCCCTGATCCGGGCGCAACACCCCCACTTTCCAACCCTTTTGAGGAGATCCATTTATGGCCGTCCGTACGCATTGGACAGTGGAGCACGCGTGCTCCCACCAGGTGGTTCATGACCTGTCCGGCCGTCCTGCCGACAAGCGGGCAGGGTTCGCCCGCTGGCTCGCAGCCAAGGACTGCTCTGACTGCTGGAAGGCGGCGCGCGACGCCGACACCAAGTCCAAGGAGGAGTGGCTCGCGGCCAAGCGCACCGCTGAGCAGGAGGCTGCCGTCGCGTGGGCGAAGCAGTTCGACATGCCGCAGTTGGAAGGCCCGGCCAAGGCCCTGGACTGGGGCGAGCGCTCCCGCCACCAACTGATGACGGCCGCGCACACCGCGCTGGTCGTGGAAGGGACCTGGGACGAGGCGGACTGGGCGGAGCTGGAAGAGAAGGCCCGCGCCATCACCCGCGCCGGATGGTGGATCGACCAGCGCGACGCCGAAGGCACCGACGTGCTCGAACTCCTCGACGCTGCAGGCGAGAACGACCGCGGTACGGAGAACCCGTTCCGCTGATCGCGGCGGAACATAGCCGGGAAACGCCGGTTAGCCAAACCGGCGTTCCTCCGGACCATTGTTCCTCCCACCCCGCCACCGATTGCGTGGAAGGAACCGAACCGCATGTCCCAGCCCCCGCCCACCTCGGCCTTCGCGCCGACACCGGACCCGCTCACCCCCGACCGGGACATCACGCACCAGCACTTCCAGGCCGGCGACACCGTCGTCGTCCTCAAGGGGGTGGCCGGCGGTGAACTGTGGGGAGACGCGATGCGCGTCGTCGCCCCGTCCTGGCACACCCCGACCGACGAGGACGGATGGCGGCTGCGTGATGCAACCGGCGGAGCCCAGTCCTACGTCACCGGCCACCCCCGCTACCTCGTGCACCTCTCGCGCCGCTGCCCGGACTGCCTGATCTACCTGCGGGCCATGGAGGACGCGCTCATTCCTCGGTACGCCGGCCGCAACGAGCTGATCGACTGCGGCTGGTACACCACCACCGCCCTCAGCCAGTTGGTGCACATCGCCGACATCCGGGGCGGCCGATGATTCCCCGCCTGCACGAGCGGACCCACACGCCGCACGACCCGCTCGCCGAGGCGCTGGGGCGGCCGGTCTCGCCGAACGAGGGCCTGACGGAGTACACGGTCGTCGCCCACTGGCCTGGCCTGGATTACTTCACCCTGGACGACGAGCAGAAGACCTGGACCGCCGTCCAGTGGGCCGAGCACCTCGAAGACCCGTACCTGGAGCACCCGTTCGCCGCCAGCCCGGACGACGACCGGCGGGCGATCCTCCACCTCGACATCCGGCTTCACCCGGACGACCGCGAGCTGACCGGACCAGAGTGGGCCGAAACAGCCCACCGGCTCGCCCGGGCCGCCGGCATCGAGATTCCCGGCAAGGAGCACGGCTGCCGGTGGATTGCCGTTCAGGCGCAGCCTGGACGCCTCGACTTGATCGCCAACCTGATCCACCTCGACGGCGCGTGGCACGCCCCGCCCGCAGACATCCTGCGGCGGCTCTCGGACGAGGCGCGCCACATCGAGCAGGACCTCCACCTGATCCCCGTCCGCACCGGCCCCACGGCGGGGCTCTCCATCCGGCCGGCGCCCACGGCATCGGCCCAGCTCGCGAGCGTCCTCACGCAGCTCGCCGACGAGCAGGCCGGTCCGCTGGCCACGGTCCGCGGACTCGTCGAGCACACCGCGCACCGGATCGCCCGCCAGCCCGGCGCCGCCGGAACCGACACGGCGCACCGCCTGGAGCTGATCGCCCGCCGCCTCCATGCCATCCAGCAGGACCTGGACAGCACCGCCGCGCAGCTGGTCCAGCTGCGGGTCGCCGCCGTACCGCCCGCCGCCCGGCGCACCGCCCACCGATCGCCGTAGGAGAAACGTTTCTTTGCCCCTTGCCGACCGCTTCCTGGACATCCGCCGTGACCCGCATTCCGACGAACTCCTCGCCCGCGGCGGTGACTCCGAGGCGCACAGCGTCCTGCAGCGCGCGGGTTTCATCGCCGTTGTCCGCGTCCACGAGACCTACCACCGCGCACCCACCGGCCTCACCGAGGACGACGAGTCCGATCTCGCCACCGACGCCGTCGCCCGCCTCCGGGCCGCCGGGTACCACGTCGACTGCGCCCCGGACTTCGACACCGATGCCCGTCCGGCCAGTTACCTGCCGCTGGGCTCCTCCGTAGCCCACATCGCCGAGCGCATACGCGAAGCCACCACCACGGAAGAGGCGGCCGACGCCCTGACCGAGCTGACCGCCGCCCACGACGGCATCCTCGCCGCGCTGGACGGCGTCCTCACCGCCACCGCCGACTCCACGACGGGCTCGGCCAGGCGGCCGACCCCTACATCGCCCGGCGGCTGCGCTACCTCTCCGACGAGCACCTCCACATCATCCGCACCGACCTCGCCGACACCCGCAACACCCTCGCCGACCGGCACGCACCGCACCCCGGCCGCAGCGCCTGCACCCAAGAGGTCCCCGCCACCGAACGCGAACGCTCCGCCGTGTGCGCCTGCCCGCCCCCGCCTCGCACGCTCCCGGCCCCGCCGCCACCGGTGGCCGCCGGACTGCGCCGCTGACCCCCACCTCGCCCAAGGACACCATGCACGACTACGACACCTCCGAGCGCCTCGCCTCGTACGCCGACGTCCTCGCCGGCGAACTCCCCGACACCTGGACCAGCACTCACCTTCCGCCGGAGGCCAAGGACGACCTCACCGAACTGGCCGACCGCATCTGGGACCTGGACCTGGTCGCCGCCTCCCTCGCCGAGCACCCGCTCCGGCAGGCAGCCGTCCTGAGCCGCCCCGACGGCGCCCAGCTCGTCCTTCTGGACCGGCACGACGAACGCGACGGATTCCTCATCGCCGCCGTCGCCCCTCGCGCCCTGCCCGACGAGGCGTACCGCGCCGTCCCCGAGCCCAACGGCATCGCCCTGGCGGACGACCCGTTCCTGAGCGCCGAGCACGTCGCCGGCGACCTGCTCGCCCGCTACGACAGCGCACTCGCCCAGGTCCGGCACAACGCCCTGGGCGGCATCCAGCCCTCCCAGCCGGACCGGGTCGTCCTGACCTGGCAGCCAGACGGCAGCGTCGCCACCGCCCCCGTCGACGACCGTGCCGACGCGATCCTCGTCGCCAACGGCTTTGTCCAGGACCCGCAGAGCGGCACCTACCGCCTCAGCGGCGGCGACACCAGTGCGCAGGCACGCGCCCTGCGCGAGATCGGCCCTCAGCTCGACGCCCTCGGCATCGGCACCGCCCTCCAGCATCCCGCAGGCCGGACCGCGCCCACCTCCGCCCCAGCCTCCATGCCACCCTCCGCGGCAAGCAGCCGTACGTCGACCGCCAGGGCTCGATGAAGCAGACGGAGCCCGAGTTCTGGGTGCTGGAGTACATCACCATCACCAAGGACCCGCGTACCGACCTGGTCGTCGCTATCGGCGGCACCGAGAAGGCGGCGGACATCCTCCAGCGAACCGGCGGCTTCCTCTCCGCGGCTGGGCCTCGCGGGGACTACCACCGGCTTCCGCACGGCCTGCCCGTCGAGCAGCAGCGGCTGAAGGCGACCGCCGCCTCGCACGCCCTGCTCGCCGCCGGTCACAGCGTCCACCTCGACCCCGCTCTGAACGCGCTGGCCACGCCGGACAGCGAACATGACGCGGCCCTGCGCTACCTCGCCCAGCTCGCCGAGCGGGCCTCGGCCGCCAGGACCAGCAGTGCGGTGGCCGAGGTGCTGACCGAGATCGCCGCCCCGGTCAATGGGCTGCTGCCGCTCACCAAGGAAGTGGTCGTCCGGGGCTGGATCGCCGCCAGTGACCTCCAGCAGGCTGCACCCGGCGAGGAACCCGAACCCCTCGTACGGCTCGGGGACACCGCCAGCTCCCTGAGCCAGGCCGCGCACGTGATCCTCCGCGCCCGCAACCACGCCGCCCGCGCTCCGCAACCGGCGGCCCCCACACCGCCGCCGAGCAACGCCCAGCCTTCGGCCTCCCGCCGCCGTTGACCCCGGGGAGAAACACATGGCCAACCTGGCCGACGAATACGGCACGGACGTCGAGATCTAAATCAAGGCGCTGACGACCACGATCCACGCCGACACCCCCACCGGCGCCCCCGCCAAGCTCCACGACCATCTGGAACAGCTCGGCCTCGAACGCCACGAATACCCCACGGGCGCGCCGCTGTACATCTGGCACACCGTGCCCGAACACCTCGATGCCAACGAGCAAAAGCGCCTGGCGACCCGCGCCATCCCCGCCCTACTCCTGGCCGGGTACGAGGTCAACTGCACGCCCGACGTCTTCGACGAAGCCACCTACCGGCAGGCCGTGCACGACATCCGCACCCGTGGAGCCCGCCCTGCCGCGCAGCAGCCGGCACCGGCCAGCTCCCCCTCGCGCCCCGCTCCAGCCCGCCGCACCCCGTAAGGCCACCCGGGCGGGCCCGGCACCACGCCGGGGCCGACCACCGCACCGCCCGATCCCCGGAGAAACCTGTAGCAGCCCGCACACCCCCACCGATCAGCCACCGGCTCAAACCTCGACTCGCGACCGCGCTGTTCCGCCGCTACCTGCGCGCCTGCATCCCGACCGGCCCCGACCGCGCCTCCCCACTCGCCAGCGCCCGCCCGGAGGCCGTCCTCGCCGAGACGCAGCGCGTCGGCCACCGCCACCACCACTGACCGTCCACCGACCCGGAGGAGCATGACCCACCCCGCCCCCTACCCGGTGAAACTGGCCGACGAGATCACCCGACAACTCGGCCAGCTCGCCGACCACCTCTCTCAACTTCCCCCGCCCCAGGCCGCGCAGGTCATCGCCCGCGTCCTCGACCCGGACGCCGGAGTCC
The DNA here is from genome assembly GCF_055569765.1 of Streptomyces sp. NPDC031365. Lineage (NCBI taxonomy): Bacteria > Bacillati > Actinomycetota > Actinomycetes > Kitasatosporales > Streptomycetaceae > Streptomyces > Streptomyces sp. NPDC031365. Next base: position 108,744 of record NZ_JBVIIM010000014.1, read on the forward strand.
TCGGCAGCATCACCCACCTCGTCGCCACCGGCAGCATGTTCGCCAAGGACCAGGCCGAACGAGGCGCCCTCCCCGCAGAGGTATGGCTCGCCCTGGGCCGCGCCTCGAACGAACTTCACGACATCACCCTCGACCTGGACGAACACAAAGACACCCTCCGGCACGTCGGCACCCAGCCCGCCACCACCGCGCCGAAGCCCCCGGCACCCGCACCGCTCGTCGTCCGGCGGCACCGGTGAAGAAGAAGCAATGGCAGGGCTGGGGGCCAGGCGAACAGGCCGAGCAGCACTACCTCGTCCAGCCCCGTGCCCTCGCCGGCGGCGGCGACATCCGACACGTCTCGGAGTTCCTGCGCGCCTCGGGATGGCGGGACAAGTCCAAGACGAACGGCCCTCTGCTCATGGAGAGCCCCGACCGCACCGTCCGTGTCGCCTACGACCCCAATGTCCTTCCCAGCGGGTGGACCATCCACGGCAGAGCGGACGGCCCCAACGGCGAGTGGACGGCGCACCTGGGCCGACAGACCCCAGTGGAGATCGTCGCCGGCCTGACCGACGCCCTCACCCGACCCCGCTCCGCCCACGCCCCCAACGTCTGGGCACCCCTGCAGGAGCAGAACTGGCACACGCGTTTCGAGGGCGAGCACTACACCTCGACCAGCCCCGACGGCACCGCGTGGATGCAGTACCACCAGGGCGCCGACGGCTCGGCAATGTGGTGGACCGGAGCGAAGGACCAGAAGGGCAACGGATGGACGGCCAATTTCACGCCGAACACGCCGATGCACCTGGTACAAGCCTTCTCAACCGAACTCGGCGGCCCCGATCCCGTGATGCGCCCTCGCGGACGCGTGCCGCTGAGCGCGCAGATCCGTACCTGGTCGGTCTCCGTCAAGCCCTCCCAGCTCAGCGCATGGCAGCAGGCCCGGATCACGGCCGCCCGCGCCGCCACATGGGCCCGCAACAGCGCCCGAAGCACCCGGCCTCGCACCACCGCCCGTCCCTATATCCACGCCGGCGGCGCCCGGACCCGCCGCTGACCCGACGCCCCGTCCCAAGGAGCCCGATGCCCGCACTCACCCCGGACACCATCCGCACCGCGACCGAGACCCTGTCGGACCTCACCGACTACCTGCGCGAGAACCCTGACCCCGTGGAGGCCCTCGCCCTCGTCGAGCCCCTTCTCGATGAGTACACGGGCCTGCCCGTTCAGCTCGCCGACACCCTGCGCGCCCTCGCTCGTGCCCTGCAGGAGGCCCCGGACGTCCCGCGCACCGCGCAGGTCGACCTTCTGATCACCGAGTTGCGCACGGCCGCGTGGGAGCAGACCGACCAGCACACACTCCACTACGTCCTGGACGACCTCCGCGACCTGTACGGCAGTGCCGCCGCGAGCGAGCCGGGGTACTGCCGGTGCCGCTGAGCGAACGGCAGCTCGCCGCCTTCGCAGACAAGCACGCCGGGCGCATCCCGTTCGACACCAGCCCCCGCCACCTCGCCGGTCCCGGAGACGCCCGCCACGTCACCCACGGCCTGGCCACCGCCGGATGGAGCGCCGTCTCCGACCCTCTGAGTGCCGAGATCGTCCTGTGCAGCCCCGACCTGCGCCACCGCCTCCAGTTCGACCCGCAGTCCACCACCTCCGCGTGGTGGCGGCTGCGGGCCGATCCCACCGACACCGAGCCCGGCTGGTACGCCGAGTTCGGCGAACTCGTGCCCGCCGAGGTCCTCGCCGGCTTCACCGACGCCCTCATCGTCCCGCCGCCACAGCAGCCGGACCCGTGGCAACCAGTGACCTCGACGGGGTGGCACCGCGACGCAGACGGCACAGCGCGCTCGCCAGACTCCATGTGTCACATCGAACTGCGCCCGTTGAGCGAATTCCGCGACCGGCCGTCCTGGCACGTCGAGACCCGTGAGCCCGGCCACGGAGAGTTCCACGGCCCGCGCATCTGGCACGCCTACTTCGACGAGCACACCCCCGCCCACCTGGTCGGATCGTTCCTCAGCGCACTGGCCGACCGTAGCCCTCTCCAGCGCGGCATGTACGACCGCACCGGCCACTACAGCGCCGTGCAGGAGCCCAGCCCACTGCGCCCACAGCAAGTGGTCGACGCCCACGCCACGCGCCTCAAGTCCCTCCGCGCGCAGGCACGCTCCGCCCGTCGGCAGCAGACAAAACCCGCGACGACCCCGGCGAACGTCGGCCCAGCCCAGCCGGCCGCTCGCCGCTGAACCGACAGGACTCCACCTCATCTCCACCGACCACCACGCACACCGCGACTTCCTCCGTCACCTCGACGATTATCTGAGCGACAGCAAGAAGATCCTCGACGCCTGGGATGCCTACTCCGACGAGCACACCGACCTCGACGGCTGGCCTTACGACGACCACGCCTACGGCATGCGCGCGAGCCAGCGCGACGCCGACACCATCACGGCGTTCGAGCCCCTCCGCTACGGCGCCCGTCACCTGCTGGCCACCGCCGAGACCCAGTTGGCCCAGCTGCCGGAGAACACGGTGCAGAGCCGCACGGTCTACCAGTTGGGCGTCCTGCGCGACGCCCTCGACCGGCTCGACGAACTGCACGAGCATTGGCTGGAGACCCGAGACGCCCTCCCCGCCACCGCCAGGCCCGGCACCGCCGACTTCGACGACGCCCTCGCCGAGCATCACGCCGAATCGTGGAGCTACCTCGATGACTGGGCCACTCACGGCAAGGCGCTCCGGGAGATCAACTCCGCTGCTCGCAAGGCCCGTTCCTCTCTGGCCCCCATACCGGTCCCCGCACCCGTCCGGCGGATTGCGGCACGGAAGTGAGCATGCCCCCGGCTCCCGAGACCGTCGAGGTCGACTTCATCGCACCGCGTCACCTCGCCGGCGGCGGTGATCCCGCCTGGATCACCGTTCCCCTCCACCGTGCCTGCGGCTGGAGTCACGGCAACGACCCCCTGATGCCACGCGTCCTGCTCACCAGCCCCGACCAGAAGGCCCTCCTGCGCCTGGAGCCCGACCTTGACGGACAGTGGTGGACCTTGAGCCACGCTGCGGAGCCGGACAGGCCCGCCTGGTACGCGAGCTTCGGCACACGTACCCCGGTCGAACTCATCGCCGCCGTCACCGACACCCTCACCGACCCCGCCTCAACAGCGAGCACACCGTCCGACCCGTACGAACCGCTCCGGTAGATCGGGTGGTCACCGTACGGCGACGACGGCCTCGTATCGCCCGACAAGGCGGCATACGTCGAGCGCCTGGGAACGCCGGATGATCCGGGAGCCTGGTTCGTCACCGTCACGCTCGGCCTGCATCAGAAGGTGTGGCAGGCCCGTTTCGGCGAGCACACTCCCGCGCGCCTCGTCACCGGGTTCAGCGACGCGCTCGCCGATCCGGCCCCCGTAGCGCGCACAGTCTGCCGACCCACGACCCGAACGTCGTCACACGCCGGACCACAGACGTGCCCGCCGTACTCGTCGCAGGGGCGCTGGAAGAACGCGTCCACACCCTCGCTGCCCGGAGCACCGTCCCGCCGGCCACACCGATGCCCTCGGCGCCTGCGCCGGTCAAGAACGGCCGCAGCCGCTGATCCCTCCGTCCCCGCCCGGAAGCACGTAGCCCTTGCCCCCTTCCTCCTCCTCGAACAGTTCCACCGACGGATACGACCTCGTTCTGCGCCTCCTCCTCGGCGTACTCGCGATCGTCGTCCCCCTCGCCCACTTCGCCTGGCTGTCGGGCAACATCACCGCCTACCTCACCGGAGCCGACTGGGCGCCGTACCAGCCGACCGCCGCCCTGCTCCACCCCGAGCAGGTCTGGCCCGGTACGGGAGAAGCGTCCCTGCTGATCGGCGCCCGCATCGTGCCCGTCCTTCTGCTCCTGGCCCTCGGGGCGGCGGTCGGCGTCGTATGGGCCCGGCACAAGAGCCGCAGCGGCGGCCGGAAAAAGAAGATCACAGACATGGCCAAGGCCCGGGACATCGAGCCCTTGATGGCCAGGGCGATCACCGACAAGGCCCGCTCCCTGCGGCCGAGCCTGAAGGACGCCAAGCACATCGACGCGAAGGACACCGGCATCCTCCTGGGCAACCTGCAGGGCACCAAGCACGAGGTGCGCATGGGGTTCGAGGACGTCGCCGTCGCGATCATGGCGCCCCGCTCCGGCAAGACGACCTCGCTCGCGATCCCCTCCATCCTGCACGCCCCCGGACCGGTGCTGCTCACCAGCAACAAGGCCGCCGGCGATGCCTTCACCACGGCCTGCGAAGCGCGGGCGAAAGCGGGACAGGTGTGGACCATGGACCCGCAGCAGATCGCCCATGCTGCCCGCGAGATGTGGTGGAACCCCCTGGCCAGCGCGACAACCTTGGACGGCGCAAACCGGCTGGCCGGCCACTTCCTCGCCGCGAGCGTCGATGCGTCCCAGCAGGGCGACTTCTGGTCCAAGGCCGGCAGCAACATCCTGTCCCAGCTGCTCCTGGGTGCGGCTCTCGACGAGCGGCCGATCACCGACATCATGCAGTGGCTCGCCTTCCCGGCCGACCGGACCCCGCTCGACATCCTCCGTGATCACGGTTTCGCCGCCGTCGCCGCCCAGCTCAAGGGCACCGTCGAGGGACCGCCCGAGACCCGCGACGGCATCTACGAGACCGCCCGCCAGTACGCCGCCGCGCTGCTCAACTCCGAGATCGCGGCCTGGGTGACGCCGCAGAATGACGTCCCCGAATTCCAGCCGGCGCAGTTCGTCACCTCCACCGACACGCTCTTCCTGCTCAGCAAAGACGGAGGCGGCGGCGCCTCCGCGCTGATCGCGGCGTGCGCGGACTCGGTGATGCGCGCCGCGACCGCCCAGGCCGAGCGCGCCGGCGGACGGCTCGACCCGCCCATGCTGGCGATCCTCGACGAGGCCGCCAACGTGTGCAAGATCAGCGACTTGCCGGATCTGTATTCGCACCTCGGGTCGCGCGGGATCATCCCGATCACGATCCTGCAGTCCTACCGCCAGGGCCAGAAGGTCTGGGGTGACGCCGGCATGGACGCCATGTGGTCCGCCTCGACCGTGAAGGTCATCGGCAGCGGTATCGACGACCCCGAATTCGCCGACAAGCTCAGCCGCTTGATCGGCGACCACGATGTCGAGACCACCTCGACCTCGCACTCGGAGTCCGGCAAGTCGACCTCCGTGTCGATGCGGCAGGAGCGGATCCTGCCCGCCGACGCCATCCGGGCCCTGCCCAAGGGCACCGCGCTGTGCTTCGCCACCGGCATGCGCGCCGCGATGCTCGACCTGCGTCCCTGGTACCTGGAGCCCGGCGCTGACGAGCTGTCCGCCGCCTCCGCCCGCGCGTCGAAGGCCATCACCGCCCGCGCCGTCGCCAAGCACGCACCCCAGCAGGGCGACTACGGCACGGCCGCCTAACCGGGCTGCGCCACACCCCCGGATCGCGCTCACCGCCCCACGACCCTCCGGAGCACCATGGCTCTCACCGACCACCACGACGTCTTCATCGGCTCGACCGGCGACGGATGGACCTTCGTCGTCCTCAACCGCCCTCTCCGCAACGCCGCCCGCATCCTGACCGGGGCGGGATTCACCGCCCGCGAGCACCAGGGCCGCACCCTCTTCCTCCTCCCGCCCGAGACTGCCGAGGACGCGCACGAGCGCGTCGGCGTCGCGGCCTACGGGCTCATGGCCCACACCCTGGACCTCGTCGACCTGGCCTGGACCACGCGCCAGCACGGCGCAACCTCGTCACGCGAGCCGGACGTGACCATCCGCTTCTCCGACCACGCGGTCACCGCGACCGCGGCCACGGGCCAGGCCGACGCCGTCCTCGTCCAGCACGGCTTCATACCAGCGGGGGCGAAGCGACAGTACGCACTGCCGTCCGGACTCGGTGAGCGCGACGCCCTCAGCACTGTTGTCCGCGCCGAGGCCCACCTCTACGCCGACGGCATAAGCGTGCGCAGCGACCTCGGCATCGCGACCTGGCAGGACATCCCGCCGGCGCCATCCCGCCCCGGTGCCGCCCCCGCACCGCCGCCCACCACACAGGTCCAGCGGCGCAGCCGCTGACCACCGTCCGCTTTTCCCCGGAGCACTGCACCATGCGCCAGATCGACCTGCAAGCCGAGATAGCCCGACTGCGGCAACTCGGCAGCGACTTCGAGGACTTGCACAGCGAGATCCGCTCGCTCGCCCTGACACCCGGCACCGACGCCCGTCAGCAGCTCACGGCGAAGATCGTGGACACGAACGAGCTGGTCCAACAGGCCATGTTCCGCCTCGCCGCCGTCGACGGCAGCCAGTACACCGCCGTACCCGGCAGCCGCCCGGCTCTGGAGTTGCTCGCCTCCGTCGTCTTGGCCGCGAGTCTCGCCGCAGCCGACTTGGCCTGCGCGCTGGAGGCCAACCCGCTGGAGGGCGCCCCGTTCCCCGGCCCGCCGGGCGCCTCGTTCCTCAGCTCGTCGGCCGATGAAGCGGCCGTGCGCACGGCGCGGCACGCGGAGGCGGTCCCCGCCATGGCGGAGCACCTCGCGAACGCCGCCCACCAGCTCGACCTGGCCTACACCGGCTGCTACTACCTCGCCAGCGGCATCACCCGGGACCTGAAGCAGCACGCCGAACAGAACCAGGCGACACCGGTGCCGAAGATCACGGACAGTCAGTACGCCGTCCTCGCCCGGCTGTCTGCAAGTGGCGGCACCCGTTACGTGATCAGCCGGTACGGCGTGCTCAAGGCCATCGACAAGGACCGGGCCACCGTGAACGTCGCCACCCTCAACGCCCTGATCAAGCGAGGACTCGTCGAGGTGGACACCACGACATCCCTGCACCAGGGCCAGCGTCTCCACGTCACCGCCGAAGGCCAGCGTGCCCTCGCCCAGCACAAGCCCGCCACGACCCCCGCCCGAACAACGGCCGTGACGCATCCTGCGACCAAGCAGGCCGCCGCAGGACGCACGCGATGACCGGCTTCGCCCCGACGGACCGTATGGTCAGCCCCGTCTACCTGGCGGCCCCGGCAACTCCACCGTAGTCACCCGCCCGCTGCAGGCAGCCGGTTGGTCTGAGGCACGCACGCCCGCCGGGCGGATGTTCTCCAGCCCCTGCCTGCGCGCACAGATCGCCGACCTTCCCGACGGCTGGACGATCTCCTACGCCCGCGAGCCACTGGCCGTCCCCACTGGACCGCTTACTTCACCCGCGACACGCCTGCCGAGATCGTCTCCGCCTTCACCACCACCCTCATGCGCGGACTGGACAACGACCACAAGGACTTCCTCCCCGGCGGCCCCCACTACACCCCCATCGCCCGCGGCGATGTCCTCATCGCCCACGGCTGGAAGGACGAGGCCAACGCCCTCTTCCAGTACCAGCACTCACCCGACCGACACGCCTACCTCAGCCTCCGCCAGTACGACGCCGACTTCCACTCCGAGTTGGAAGGCGGCGTCTCCGCCGAACGAACCATGTATGCGGGCATCGAGGCCGCCAACGGGCCCCGCTGGCACGCGGACTTCACCTCCGCCACCCCGCTGCACTTGATCATCGTCACCGCCGACGCCCTCTCCAGCATGGCCCCCGTACGCCGCAGGCCGCGCGACCTCCCCGAGCGCCACCTGCCCTTCCTGACCATCCGCTCTGCGGCGGCCCGCACCCAACCTCACGCTGCCCGCGCCACCGCCCGGTCATCGGCCAGCGCTGCACCCGTGGCCCGAACAACCGCGCAGATGTGCCTTGCCAACCCCACACGATCACGCCGCTGACCTTCCCGCCCGGCCTCTTCGGCACAGCGCAGGCTCCTGCGCCGCCTGAGCCGTTGGACGCCGACGACTGACGGCGGTCCGAAGCGCTCCGTCTCTTCCCCACCCCTGGACTCCCCTGTGCCCGAACCCCGCCCCGACCCCGGCCTGCGCCGCACGCAGCGGGCCGGCCGTGACCGTACCGGTGACGATGTCCTCGTCGCCCCTGGCTACCTCGCCGGCAGTGCCTATTGCGGTGACGACGCCTTCGTCCCGCTGACCCATCACTACTGGCACGACATGAGTGACGAGATGGGCAACTTCTATGTCACGACCATGGGCAGCCAGCTCCGCATCGCCTACGTCCCGGAAGCATCCGAACTGATGCCGGACGCGACCGCGTTGTGGCAGATCCGCTGCCGCACAGATCTGCACGCCCCACCGACGTGGACCGCGGCCTTCACCGACGAGACCCCGCCCGAGATCGTCGCCGCCGTCACCGCCGCCCTGGACGCCGACGTCACCGCGGGCCGATGGAACGACGAGCCCTACCGCGAGCGCGATGACCATCCGGAGATGGTGTGGGACGTCCTGCGCGCCGCCCGCTGGCAGATCACCGTGGACGGCCTGCACATCACCGCTACCTCGCCCGACCGGCTGGCCCGCCTGGAATACCGCCCTCCCTCCTCGTTCGGCGGGCACACAGTGGCCCGAGACGAGGCGTGGCGCGCCAGGATCCTTGCCGCCCCGGATGCGCGACGGGCGCTGTGGGAGGCCGACTTCCACAGCGCCACCCCCGCCCACCTGGTCGCAGCCTTCGCCACGGCTCTGACCGATCCGGCACCAATCTCCCGTGAACGCGCCTGCGTGCCGCGCGCATGCCACGCCCACCTGCGCCCGCTGAAGCCAGACGCCCCCGCGGCGCCCCGGGCCGTGGCGGTGCCCACACCGCGAGACCTCGCCCGCGCCCGGGCGGCTCGCGGTCCCGCACTGGCGACCGTCAGCGTTCCGCGCTGGTCAACCACCACGCGGCCGCCCGCCGTTGCCGCCCCCGCCGTCAAGCCGGGCCCGCGCCGCTGAACATCTCCGCCGCCGGGATCCAGCGCGACACAGCCGCCGAAGGCCACCGCGCGCTCGCCCGCCACCAGCCCGGCCACAGGCGCCCCCCTCGCTGCCTCCTACGGCAGCGGCACCACCTTGCCGTGGTACGAGCCGGTAACCGGCAGCGCATTCCCGTCCCGCGGCCCGAGCACGCCGCCGAAGGCGACAGCCGTGCGGCGCTGACTGCCCGAGCCCCTTCGGGGTCGCCTGCCCGGTATCCGCCCACCCCGTACAGCGGCAAGCGCAGTGCGGTGCCGAACGGCCGGTTTCCACCGACCCGGCGCGGACGGCGAACGGCTGCCTCCTACTGATCCCCCCTTCCGGAGTTCTACCTGTGCGCAACCCGCCTTCTGCCACTGAGGTGTTGTCGGTCTCCGCCGCGGACGGCACTCGCCTGTCCGTCTACCGCGACACCCCGGTGCGCCCGCGTCCCGGCGGCGCGACGGTCGTGCTGGTGCACGGCGCGTCCGTCACCGCAGACCTGTGGCGCGTCCACGCGCGGCACCTGACCGGCCTGGGCCTGGGCGTCCTGCGCTACGACCAGCGCGCGCACGGCCACACCCCCCGCGGCCGGGCACCGCTGACGATCCGGCAGCTCGCCGACGACCTGCACCAGATCCTGACCCGCCTCGTCCCCACCGGACCGCTCATGCTCGCCGGCCACTCTCTGGGCGCCCTGGTCCTGCAGGAACTCGCCGCCCTGCACCCCAACACCAGGCCCGCGTACGGGGCATGGTGCTGCTGTCGGCCACCGCACGCGGGGCGAGCGTGCTGCCCGGCCGCGGCCCGCGTGCCCTGCTTCTGGCCGCAGGACGCGGCCTGTTCGCCCTGACCTGCACCCACGCGCCCCAGGCCGTGGACCTCCTGCGGCACCGGCTGCCCACCACACACCCCTACAGCCTCGCGCCCCACCCCGACCGGCCGGCCGACGGGCCACCGCCGTGCCGCCACGGCATCCGCCACACCCACACCCGCGATCTCGCCGACCTGTGGCAGTGCCTGCGCCGCTACCAGCCGCGCGACGCCACCGTGCTCAACCAGTTCGGCGACCGGCTGCTGCTGATGGCCGGCGCGGACGACCGGCACATCCCCGCCGCCCACACCAAGCAGCTGGCCGCCCAACTCCCTGCCGCCCGCCTGGAGATCCTCCCCCGCACCACGCACGCGCTGCCCATCCGCCACCCCGCGCTCATCAGCGACCGTATCGCCCGCCTCGCCGCCGACCCACGCCCCCACCCTCCTCACCCCCAGGACCGATCATTTCCGAACTCCCTACCTTTCGGGCAATTTCACTAGGCGCCGGTATCCAGTCCAGCGCCATGCTCGCCCTCTCCGCACAAGGCATACTCCCGAAGGTCGACTACGCAATTTTCGCCGACACGGGCTGGGAACCGAGAGCCGTCTATTCCCATCTCGACCGGCTGGAGCGAGAAATAGCCAGACCCGCAGGCATACCCGTTCTCCGCGTATCGTCCGGACATATATGCAAGGATGCCCTGAACCCCGACCACAGGTTTGCGTCAATGCCGCTCTACGTCCTGAACAAGGACGGAAATCCGGGCATGACCAGGCGCCAATGCACCGGGGAATATAGAATTAAGCCGATCAAGAAAAAGATCCGCGAACTACTCGACTACCCCTATCCGACACGCATCCCCAAGGGAATCTTCGTCGAGCAGTGGGTCGGCATCTCCACCGACGAATTCCACCGGGCCAAGGACGCCGACGTCAAGTACATGCGCAACCGGCACCCGCTCGTCGACATGGGCTGGTCACGGTCCGACTGCGTCCGCTATCTGACGTCGCTCGGCCTGGCCGACACCCCGAAATCGAGCTGCCTCGGGTGCCCTTTCCACGGAAACGCCCAGTGGCGCAACATCCGCGACAACTCCCCGGAGGAATGGGAGGACGTGGTGGAGTTCGACGCGGCCATCCGCCAGGGAAATGCCCGCGCCAACGCCACCGGCAACCGTCTGCTCGGCGAGGCGTTTCTCCACCGCTCCCGTGTACCCCTCAGCGAAGCCCCCATCGATCACGTCACCGCCGCCGAAAGGGCGGCGATACAGCAAGAACTTACCGAGAGCGGACCGGACCTAGAGGAGCTGGAGCAGGGCGTCGTCGACGGCTGTTCCCCATGGGCCTGCCGCGGTGAAGTCGAGCCGGTACAGGACGACTTCGGACTGGCCTCTTGACCATCCTGGACCTGTTTGCGGGACCGGGGGGATGGAGCCACTCACTTGACGTCCTCGGCGTACGGGACGTGGGCCTGGAATGGGACGAGTGGGCCTGCAAAACCCGTGCGGCGGCAGGGCAGTTGACCATTCGCACCGACGTGGCGCTGTATCCCGTCTGGCCCTTCCTCGGAAAAACAGCCGGGCTCATCGCAAGCCCGCCCTGCCAGGCATGGTCCATGGCCGGCAAGCGCCTCGGCCTGGTGGACCAGCCCCTGGTCCACCAGGCAGTCGCCGACCTCGCCACCGGCCGCGACACCCGCGCACAACTCCTGGCCGCCTGCCGCGACGCGCGCTCCCTGCTGGCAGCCGAGCCGATGCGCTACCTGCACGCCCTCAACACGGTCGGCGAACCGGAATGGGTGGCCATGGAGGAGGTCCCCGACGTGCTGCCGCTGTGGCGCCAGTACGCGGCCGTCCTGCGCGGCTGGGGGTTCTCGGTCTGGTACGGGATCCTCAATGCCGCCGACTTCGGCGTTCCGCAGACGCGGAGGCGGGCGATTCTCCTCGCCTCCCGGGTCCGTACGGCACAGCCTCCAACGCCGACGCACTCCCAAGTCGCTGAGCCCGAATCGCTGTTCGGTCCGGGCCGCGCCCGCTGGGTGAGCATGGCTGAGGCGCTCGGGTGGGGCGCGACCGACCGGCCTGTCCCCACCGTTTGCGCCGGCGGCGGACCCGGCGGCGGGCCCGAGCCTTTCCCTTCGGGCTCCCGAAAGACGCTGTCCGATGCCCGGGAGCGCGGCACCTGGATGCCGCGACCGGATGGAGTGGTTCTGCAGTCCCGCCGCGAAGGCGCAGGGTGGGCGGCGCGGCACGGCACCCGTGAGAACCGTGCCGCCAGCGCTCCGGCGCCGACGTTCACCGCCGAGGCCCACCGTTGGTCTTGGTCGCTGCGCAGCAACAACCAGGCCAACGCCACCGTCCGGTCCATCGAGGAGCCGGCGGGAACGCTGTTTTTCGGACACCGCGCGAACGAGTGCACGTGGGTCGCAGAACCGGCCGCTGCGCCGACGCAGGACACAAAGGCCCCCGCTGTGCCGGAGCCGATCCGGATCACCGCCCGCGAGGCGGGCCTCCTGCAGACCTTCCCCGCCGACTACCCCTGGGCCGGCAACAAAGGCCAGGTCTTCGGCCAGATCGGCAACGCGGTCCCACCGTTGCTCGCTGGCCACCTCCTCGCCCCGCACCTCGGCATCACCCTCGACCCCGACGATTTCACCCTGGCTGCCTGATGCCCCACAGCCCCGAACCCGACGAAGACGACCTGCCCGACACACATCCGCCGCAGCCCGTGCGCTACGCCGAGCAGGCCCTTCTCGGTGCCCTCCTCCTCGACCCGCATCGGCTCGGCGACGTGACCGGGATTACCGCCGACTCGTTCTCCACCGCCGCGCACGCCGCCCTGTTCGCCGCGATCAGCACCCTACCCCCGCCCGATCCGGCCGAGCACGCGAAGAACACCAAGTGGCTCGACCAGGTGCTCGCCGCCGGCCGCGAGCAGGCGCGCGGACTGTCCGTCTCATACCTGCACACCCTCATCCAGACCTGCCCCTGGCCCCGCCACGCGCCGGCCTACGCGCGCATGGTCGAGGCCGAACACTCCCGCCGCCGTCTGCAGGCCGCCGCGGAACGCCTCGTCCAGACCGTCCACGATGTCTCCCTCCCACACCCCGTCCAGACGGTGCTCGCCGAGGCCGACGCGCTCGCCGCGGTCGTGGACGACATCGCGAGCCGCTTCCCGCCGCGCGCCGGCGTCCTGCCCCGCACCACGGCACCGCCGCGGACCATCGCGCCCGACTACACCGAGGCGGTCGAGGAGGAGCAGCTGCTGCTCGCGACCGCCACCGCGCACCCCGCAGATACCGAGTCCGTCCGGTGGCTGCTCCCCGAGGACTTCAACCGGCCGCTGCACGCCGGGCTGTGGCAGTGCCTGACCACCCTCGCTCGCCGCCGCGAGCCCGTCGACCCCGTCACCGTTCTGTGGGAAGCCGCGCAGCGCGGTCTGCTGGACGACGGAAGTGAACCGGGCGAGGTGCTCCGCCTGCTGGCCGAACCGGCTGGGTCCGTGGAGCACTGGGGCGAGCGGGCCCTCCAGCGTTCCCTCCTGGCCACCGCCGAGCACACCGGCCGGCACATCGAGGCGTACGCCGGCGACCCGGCGAACACCCCGTTCCAGCTCGTCGTCGGCGCCCGCCGTTCCCTCGCCGACATCGGCGCCGTCCGCACCCGCTGGCAGCACGCCACCGGAACGGTCCCGCCGCAGCGACCACGCCGGGCGCCCACCACCCGTGCCGGCCCGCCGACCACCACGGCCGCGCGCACCGCGCGCACCGCCCGCGCCGCGCGAGCAACCCGATAGCCCCCGCATACGCCGGTGGCCGGACCCGAAGGCCCGGCCACCGGCAGAAGAGACGACACCCCAACGTGACTCCCACGATCGACGCCCACGTCCGCCTCGACAGCCACCCCACCCATCCCAGCGCCGTGACCGCCGTCCTGACCGGCACCCAGGCCCACGTTGCCCACCTGGGCCTGGAGGCTGCCGACTGGACTGTCGTCGCTGACAACGTGCTGGTCCTGGTCCGGATCGACCATGCGGAACCCTACTGGGCGCAGGACGCGGCCAAGCACCTGTCCGCCGGAGGCATCGCCGTCGAGATCACCCCTCGGCTCCGGGAGGCCATTGACGAAGAATGGACCTGGGCCAACTACCCGATGCCCTGGTGCACCCGCAGCGAAATCCGCGAGGTCTCCAACGAGGCCCAGAAGATCCACAACGACATCCGCCACGGTCAGCTCCTCATCCACGCCCACGCCTACGACGGCCACACCACCGTCGCGGTCGGCACCTACCTCGGCCGCAACGGCAAGTCCGTCTATCTCCACGGCGAGGACCACCAGCGCCAGGTCGCCGACACCTTCGACTCACCCGCTGGGGCCCTGCTCGCCTTCGAAAAGGTCCACAGCGCCGAGATGCGCCCCGGGCCGGCGCCCCTGACCGACACCGAACGCGCCGCCGCCGAAGCCCGCACCCCACTCGCCCTCACCGCAGCCACGACCGAACCGGCCCGCCCGGAGCCGGAAACCGTCCCGGCCTACCTGGCCGATACCGGCGACCACGACGCCCTCCTCGACACCTTCCTCGACGCACACGGCGGCTGGGAGAAGTGGCGGACCTGGTCGGACGAGACAACCCACGCCATCCACGAATCACAGACCCTGCGCATCGAACGCGTCCACGAAACCCCCGCCCACGAAACCGCGTGGACCGTAGCCGCCTACGAGACTCCCGTCTCCGACCGCATGTGGGTCCTCACCGCGACCGGCGCCACCCCCGCCCCGGTGCTGCAGGAGTTGCTGGACCACCTCGCCGACGGCGACGGCTGGGACACGGCCATCCGCGCCCCGGTGGACGAGAAGATGGTCACCGCGGCCACGCAGCCCCTCTCCGACGCCGGATGGAAGCACACTGTGGACGGGCGATGGATCCGCTGGACATCCCTCACCGGGGACGCAGGCGTCCAGTTCGACGCCTTCACCGCACAGCACCCGAGCCAGAACCTGGCCGCCTGGACCGTCTGGGCCGGTCCCGATCCTGAGAGGCCCACCTGGACCATCACCGCGTCCCCGCACACCCCGAGTTCGCTGCTGGCCGATCTCTCCGAAACCCTCGCCCTCGGAACCGGCCTTCGCCGCCCGCAGACCGCGGGCCCCGAACGCAGGACGACCCTCTTCACCAGCCCACCGGCCGCTCCGGCGGTCACGGCCGGTCCCGCTGCCAGCCGTTCACGCTGATCATCGGCACGCGAGAGCGGGGCAACATAGCGGGGGGGGGGGGGGGGGGGGGGAAGAAGGGGGGGGGGGGGGGGGGGGGGGGGGGGGGGGGGGGGGGGGGGGGGGAGGGAAGGGGGGGGGGGGGGGGGGTGGGGGGGGAGTCGTCCCCGGAGGGGAGGGGCG
>NZ_JBVIIM010000014.1:123784-139186 GCF_055569765.1 Streptomyces sp. NPDC031365
TGCAGCGGTAGGACGGGCGGTCCTTGGACGTCTTGGTACGGGCAGCCACCCCCCCCCCCCCCCCGCCCGCCCCCCCCCCCCCCCCCCCCCCCCCCCCCCCCGCACCATTGATAGTCCACCGCCACGCCCTGCCCGCACGTCGAAAGGCACCACCCGACGACCACAGAGCAGCCACGAAGCAAGCACAGCCAAGAGGCCCACAGGCGATCACGCCGCTGCGTAGCTCGCCCGGAACAGATCCTGCGCCCGCTCCACGTCCTTCGGCGTACGGAGCTGCACCTCCAGATCACCCGTCCCGTGGTGACCGAGACCCGACACGTCCCGGGTGAACTCCGGCACGAGGTCGACGTCCTTCGGGTCGACCTTCAGGTAGACCAGCAGCTTGCTCCGCTGCGGCGGACACAGGCAGGCGAAGTTCCGCAGACGCTGATACGCCCGGTACTGCTTGCGCTCAACACGGTTCACACCGTCCCCGAGCCCGAGCAGTGCCTCGTCGACCGCGCCCGCCAGCTCCATCATCGACGCGCCCTGGACGTCAGCTGCTGCCCGAGCAACCGCCCGGCGACGCACCCGGCGGGCCACGTGCATGCCACCGCTCACAGACGCCACAGTCTCAAGCCCTAGCAGGTCGCTGCCGAAGAATCGGTAGCGGACCAAGTCGATCGACCGCCGGTGCTCGCGAACGGCATGCACGTCGTAGCGCGTGAAGTCACCAGCGATACAGATCAGGCGCGGGCCGCTCCACAGGACCTGGGACGCGGCCGTCACCCCGAGCCGGTCGCGGACCAGGCGCTCGAACTCGGCCCGGTGGTCCATCAACCACACCAGGTAGAACAGGCCCTGGTTGATGACGCCGGCATCGACGCCGCGCTTGTACTCGACGATGACCGGCGATCCGTTCTCGTCCAGCCCGAGCGAATCGATCCGGCCCCCGTGGACCGGCCCCGTGCCGTACTCGCTCGCCAGGAATCGGACGCCCAACAGCGTCTCCATGTGCTCCTCGACGAGGCCCTGCACATCTGCCTCGACCTCAGCAAGACGCGGCGTGACCTCGGTCACGCCGCTTTTCGTTGTGCCCGTACGGAACAGCTTCAAGCCGACCACCCCCGTTATCGCATCGGAGATCGACAACGTCGGGTGGGCAGAGATTTGTTTCCGCAACGGGCCTGAATCATGTGAAGAACGTGCGCTTGGGGCCCAATCTACTGGGTTGGTAGCCCTCGCCGCCCGGCACGTGCACCCGTGGTTCCCCCGCGGCCCGTCGGCATCCAGCACGAATCCAGCACGGTACGGATATGGGAGGTGATGACAGGTGACGAGAGGTCAGAAAATCCAGCACCTATCCAGCACGGTAAAAATCAAGGGGTCCGACCCCGAAGAGTCAGACCCCTTCTGACCTGCATGTTTGCCAGATCAGCGAAGTGGTGTTAAGTCACCCGCTAGACATTGAACCGGAACTCCACCACGTCGTCGGACCGGTACCGCCCGCCCTCTCACTGCATCAAGCGAACGCGCCCCGGCTGCCACTATTGAGAACTGAGCAGGCGGCTTCCTAGCCCATGGCCTGTTGGATGCGATGACGCCGGCCGGCAGTCTCAACAGGGTCAACCTTCCCGAGGCGTTGGGGCCGAGCATGAGCAGGCCGACGGTCTCGTCGGGACGCAAGGTGAGGGTGACGCCGTCGACGACAACCTTGTCGGCGATACGGCGTACGACGCGGTCCTCCTGCAGGCTGGTCGAGCCGTGCTCCGTCCGCGGTAGAGCACGGCCGCGAACGCCGGTACGCCGATGAAGGACGTCACCACGCCCACCGGGATCTCCTGGGGGTCGAGAACGGTACGGGCGAGGGTCCCCACCCAAACCACGAAGACGGCTCCGGTCAGTGTCATCAGCGGCAGCAGACTGGCGTACCCGGCGCCGGTGAGCGCGCGGGTGGCGTGCGGGATAACCAGGCCGGCGAAGCCGATCGCGCAGGGGCAGCTGACCAGGGCCGCGGTGAGCAGTGCGGTGGCGCAGAGAAGGACCATGCGGGTGTGGGAGACCCGGACCCCGAGTCCGCGGCGCCACCGAGGGCGAAGACGTCCAGGGTGCGGGCGTGTTTGAGGCATCAGAACGCCGTTCACGCACAGTGAGATGCTGGGCAGCGCTTCCAGATCCAGAGTAAGGAATCACCGACCACAGCAGCACCACACCGACCCCTACCGCGCGGCTCCGGCACCTTGGACCTGCTCCGCGAACTCAGAGGGGGCACGATCTCCAGGCCGGCCGAGAGAAGGAGTCGCCAACATCCACGGCTACCTGCCCTCGGGATATACCAACACCCCTGTAGGTCTGTCTACGGCGCTTCATACTCCGTGGGCATGTGGATTACCCGGATGGTGGCCCGGTCGCGTGGTACCGGAACGGCCTGGGTGCTGATGACCTGGGCGCCCGTGGCCTGGGCTGCGTTTGCCAGATCTCGCAGGACATCGTCGACCACGGTGGTGCCGATGCCCTGCTGGTACGGGTTGTCTAGGAACAGCAAGCCGGGGAAGGCGGCTTCTTCGTCGAGGTCGGAAGCCAGGAAGAGAGTGGCGTAGCTGTAGGCCAGGAAGAAGAGCACCTTCGTCTCTGCCCCAAGAGCTTGGTCCCAGGGGCGGGTGCCGACGTAAAAGGTGAGGTCACTGTCGTTGATGGTGATGGCGCCCTTGACCCAGCCGCGTTCGCGGTACCGGTGGAGAAATTCGTTCATGCGCTCGGCGAACAAAGCGCATCGTTCAACGGATGAGAGCGTAGCCGTGGCAACGGCGACAGTCTCTTGGTCAAGTGCATCGACGGCCTGTTGTGCAGCGGTGACGGCCTGGCTGGCTACCGCGCGGCGTTGGAGGATCTCCTCAATGGCAGGAAAGGCTGTCATCTTCTGTTCGAGCTGGGCGATTTGGGCGGCCAGGTTTTCGAGGGTGGCCATGAAAGGAGCCAACTGCGCGGCGCGTTGCTCGTTGATGCGGTGAGCGAGCCGTGTCTGTTCGTCTTGAAGGCCCGCTCGGCGAGTGCGGGCCGCCTGCAGATCGGCGACGGTGCGGGCGGTGACGTCGTCCAGGTCGGCGAGTTCCGACTTGAGCGACCGGATCTCCACTTGTGCCCGTCGGCGGCGCTGGTCGTCGTTGACCGGCTGGAAGCACAGGTAGCAGGCGTCTTCGTCGTGCTCTCGGTTTGGGTCGACCCGTTGCTCGCACGCTGGGCACAGTCGAACGGGGAGGGCGTCGAAGATCTCCACGGAGGTGATGAGGCGTTCCATGCGGGTCAGCTCGGAGGTGACCGTCTGGGCGGAGTAGGTGTGTTCGCTGCCGAGTTGTTCGAGCGCGACGACCTCGTCGACCGCGAGTTGCAGCCGCCTGGATACGTCTTCGTAGAGGCTCGTCAGGGACGAGTCGTATCCGGCTGCCGTCTCGGTGGTAGGCGTTCCCTGCAGGAGGCTGTTGATCTCCTGCGTCAGTTCGTGTCGTCGTTGGCGAACCCCGTCGAGTTGGGAAGTAACCTCTTCGCGTGCGGTCGCTACCTGGTCGAGGGTGCGGGCGACGGGGATGCCGAGCCGTTCGGAAATGGCAGTGACCGCCTGCAATGTGCTGTCCTGCACGTCCCGCTCCACTGCCTGGGCTTCGGCAAGGCGCCGCTTGGCCTGGGCGACGGCGAAGTCCTTGGTGTCGTAGCGGGAGCGGGCGAAGCCCAGGAGCATACTGACGACGCCGCGTCGGATGAATTCCTGTTCCTTGTTGGCGAAGCTCGTCCAGGATTCCTCGTTGCGGTAGAAGTGGCGCAGCAGGTTCCGGAAGGACAAGGGCGTCAGTTCACTGGCTGTGGCCGGGTGGAGGCCCTTGGGGATGCGCAGGTTGGGCCAGCCCAGTTCGCGCAGGATCCAGTCGGAGAAGTCGGCGTCGGTCAGCTCGTCTCCGTCGACGTACACCTTGTTCATGCGCCCGTGCTGCAGGAGACGGGTGAAGATGCGAGGGTGTCCGTTGAGCCGGATAGCGGTGGAGACCTCGATGTACTCGTCGGAGACGGCGGCACCGAGAGCGTCGATCATCCCGCCGCGGTCGCCGAAGCAGTAGTCGATGACCTTCAGCGTGGTTGTCTTGGAGCTGTTGCGGGGCCCGCTGAGGATGTTCAGCATGCCGGTTCCGAAGGCGTACTCGTCGATCTCTGCGGTGTTGTGGACTAGCTTGACGGAGTCGATCCTGATCCCGCGGTCGGGGTGGGCGGTCACGGGCTTTGTCATGGCCGGATCTCCTGGCGGAAGGGCGCGTTGCCGACCTCGTCTGGGAACAGGTCGTAGATCAGGTTCTTCAGGTCGGTGCCCGACATGGCAGCCAGATTTCCTCGCATGGCCTGACAGCGTCGGACAAGCGGCTGGAACTGCCGGGCTTCGGTGAGACGTTGTGCTGTCCTCTTACCAACGGCTTTGAGTTTCACTCGTTCGACCCGGTGGGTCGTGACGGTCACGAGGTCCCTGGAGACGAGGAAGGCGAGGAACTGCCGGTAGCGCTGGTCCCAGGGCCCGTAGCGGTAACGGATCATCGGTGCCTCGACCTCAGACGGATCGCTGGCGAGAAAGGTGGTTTCGGCACCCACGGCTTCCGGCATCGCGGCGTGGGCCCGCTCCAGGAACCCTGGATAGCGCACGAAGAAATCAAGCTTGGCGAACTTCGTCCGCCCCTCGATGTAGGGACCGGGCTCCTCACCACACAGGTAGATGAGCAGCAGGAGCCGTGTTGCGTGGAAGTCAGGGGAGTCGTCCGGGTCCCAGGCGCGATACAGCGGGGGCACCACGCTGCTGCCGATCTTATGAGGCATCGGCGTACCTGTTCTGGCAGCGTGCCGTGATGTCGGAAAGCACCGCGTGGGCCTCGGCAAGGGTGAACTGTCGGCTGGTCACCTCGGGCAGCTCACTCACCGCCACGAGCGTCTCGAAGTACGCCGCCGAGCCGGCGTCGAGACGTCTGGCGCGTCGCTTCGCCATCGTGAGCGTGCAGATGGCGTTGATCTGATCGGCCAAATCGTCGTACGCGCGGCGCCGCGTGCCGACACTGGCGCGGTAGGTCCGACGGTAGGCGAGCATGGCATCGTGCTGGGCTTCCGCCTCGGGCTCCGGTATTTCGGCAGCCCGCAGCTTGATCTTGAGTTTCATCAACAGTTCGGTGGAACCGTCTCGCCGTCGGCCGGTTGCTCTGCGCACGCTGTCGTCGAGGGCCGCACCGAAGTCGTCCGCGGTGAAGGTTCTCGGTCGCAATTCAAGGGCGCTGCGGGCTATGTACCGGGAGATCAGCCAGATCATGACCTCCTCGACTTCCTCGTACAGCGGTTTCTCACCCAGGCACGCTTCCACCAGTGGCGCTAGCCGCGCCATGGCCTCCGCCTCGACCTGGTCGATGGTGCGCGCCTCCACCAGAACGTCCAGACGGTCGACACACCATCCGATGTCCCTGCCGTCCGGCAGTTGTACCCCTCTGAGCCTCTTGACTATGTCCGCCCGGGCGTCAGCACTCACAGGACCGCGAGGACGGTCACGTTCCGCGACGAACTCATAAAGGTCCCGCTGAGGCGTCTCGTTGACGATGAAGGTGAACCGTGTGCCGTCCGGCAGCGGCTTGCCCAGGAACAGCTTGCCCAGATAGCTGCTGTCTGCGGCCTTCTTCTCCTCCGGTCGGCAAACGTTGGCGATGCTGTGCCGGGTTCCGGCTTCCTCAATCGTCTTAACCTGCCGGTATACAGGTGCGCCATCCCGATGACACAGGATGTCCTCCAGGTCCTCCCACGAGACCGCCGTCCACTGCCCTTCGAGCATGTCCAGGCAGTCCAGCACCGTGACGGCATCCTGATAGGCGAACCCCCGCCTGCTCCGACGGCCGCCGTCAGCAGGCGCGAGCACCACGGCCGCCTCGTGCGCACTGACGCACTGCGCTGGGCCCTCGATACACGGCAAAATGGCCTGTTCGCACAGTTCCCCCATAAGCCACTTCGGAGCATGCAGTAGATCACCGCATCACCCAGAAGAGCAACGGTCATGCAGAACATCAGCCTCGCTCCGTGTCCGTGCCGTCACAGACGCAGCTCGGCAGGAGAAGTGAAGGTGGCGGCTCAGTCGCGGGCTATGGACGCTGCAAGGGAGCTGTCGGAGACGCGCACTCACCCGAACTCACACTGCAGCTGTTGGACGGCAGATCCTTACAACCACGCTATGCCAGCGATGCCAGGCAAATCGTGCGCCGAGGCAGGCTCAAGCGGTCGGTCGTAGGAGCTGAACAGCCCTCGATGCGCTGGCCAGTCATCCGCGCCCGCGCATAGCCGCATGGACCGCGCCGAGTTGCACAGGTCGTAGGGCCGTTTCGCGAGCGGCGTGCTGTTGAGGGCGGGAGGCAGGGTGAAACGGGGGACTCTGGGTTACAGGAGG
This sequence comes from Streptomyces sp. NPDC031365, assembly GCF_055569765.1. NCBI lineage: Bacteria > Bacillati > Actinomycetota > Actinomycetes > Kitasatosporales > Streptomycetaceae > Streptomyces > Streptomyces sp. NPDC031365. The sequence goes on from NZ_JBVIIM010000014.1 coordinate 130,212, forward strand.
AGGGTGAGGCGGCGCAGGAGCGACACCTGTCACGAAGCGCGCCTGCAGCAGTAGGAGGCACCTTTGGCCTGCCGCGACATGTGGGGCGTAGCCCGTGCCGCCCTGCTCCGCTAAAGCCAAGCAACATAGCCCGTGATCGCCGGTTAGCCAAACCGGCGTTTCCAGAGACGATTGTTTCGCTAACGTCCGCTCCCGAGCACAACCACGGACTTAAGCGACAGGGAAAGCGCGTCGCCCTGGCGGCCCTATATTGTCACGCCGCGTTCTCCGTTCGCGAACTGTGTCGTCCGTCTCTGGACTCTTCCACAGATCCGTCTAGTGTTCCGTACTCCCCGGAGAATAGGCCCACTTGCCCATTGAGCCGATAGCAACTATCGCCAACGCCGAACCGCATCACGAGAAGGAGGCCGCAGCGTACCCTGCAGCTTCTCGCAATCATGTCGTCTCACCTGATAATCAAGCGCCTCTCTTGACCAACTCCTGGTATTCAACCAGCGACCTCGCCGCTTTCCTGAGAGTGGATGCCTCAACCCTGCGCCGCTGGCGCACTGCTCAGCCACCTCAGGGACCGCCTTTCGTCACAGTCTCGGAACGCGTCGTCATGTACAGCGCCCTCGACGTCGAGGAATGGCTGCGCCGCCGACGCACCGTCCCGGCCAAGGAGCTCAATGGCCGATAAGACCAACGTTCCTGTCGGAGTCCGGCTCTCCACCGACATCGAGTACCGTCCTGACCGCCCCACTCCGTATCGGGCACGCGTCCGGTGGACCGATCCGACCAGCAAGCGCCGCCAGTCACTATCCGAGGGAAAAGAAAGCGAAGAAGAAGCCCAGGAATGGCTCCAAGCGATCATTGAGGCCGCACAAGCCGGCCTGACTCCGTCGCTGGCCACCATGAAGCTCGCCCAATACGGCGAAGCGAACATGGACCTCGCCTTGCGCGGCCTGGAGTTGAAAACGCTGGATCCCTACCTCTCGGGATGGCGAATGCGTGTTGTCCCCGCCCTGGGCCACCTCGCCGTGCGGATGATCACCAACGGCGTCGTCGACCGCACCGTGCAGAACTGGATCGCCGACGAGCACAGCCGCTCGACGGTGAAGAACACCATCGCCGTCTTGGTCCGCGTCATGGAGCAGGCAGTCCGTGACGGCATCATCAAGGTCAACCCCGCCCGGGTGACCGGCTGGCAGAAACTCTACAAGCAGGCCGAAGACGAACTCCTCGACCCACGCGCGCTGGCCCTGCCCGACTGGGAGACCCTCGTCGCACTGGCCGACGGGCTCGTGGCCGCCTCCCACGACCAGTACCGCGGCTGGGGAGACGTGGTCATCTTCGCCGCGTGCACCGCCGCGCGGATCGGCGAGGTCTCAGGCTGCCGCGTCGGAGACATCGACACCACCCAGTGGATCTGGACCGTGCGGCGTCAGACCACGCCCGCGCCCGGCGGGCTGACCGACAAGGGCACCAAGGGCAAGCGGGCACGCAAGGTTCCCATCGTCGAGGAGATCCGCCCCCTCATCGCCCAGCGCATCCTGTCCGCCGGCCCCAATCCCGACGCCCGTCTGTTCACCGGCCCGCGCGGCGGACGCATCTCCACTGCCGTTTTGCGCGACGCCACACACTGGGACGACGTGGTCACCAAGCTCGGCTACGAGCACCTGCGCCGCCATGACCTCCGGCACACCGGACTGACTTGGTTCGCCGACGCCGGAGTCCAAGTACACGTCCTACGCAGGATCGCCGGCCACGGGTCACTGACCACCACCCAGCGCTACCTGCACCCGGACGTACACAAGATCACGGCTGCCGGGGCGGCGCTTTCGGCCCACTTCAGCGTGCTGCGCGCACCGCGCTCGCTGCCGAGCCCGATCGTCGTGACCCGCTGACCCCGGTCAAGGACGCCGGTCCCCAGTTGGTCCCCAAGAATGATCAAGGGCCGGTTTCGGAAGCCTCCGAAACCGGCCCTGACCTGCGACTCGTTCGAGTCGGGACGACAGGATTTGAACCTGCGACCCCTTGACCCCCAGTCAAGTGCGCTACCAAGCTGCGCCACGTCCCGATGCGGCTCGCGCGGCGGACCGCGTGATCACACAGGTCAACCCTACCCCATAAGAGCGGTGGTGGGCCGCCACCGGGGCGGTCCCGTGAGTGGTGGTGGGTGCCAGGTGTTCGCCGACTCGGGGGCCGTCACCCCGGCACGGTGGCGCATTCGCTCCGCCCGCGCAAGGCCGCGCCGGTGGTGCACCGCTGACCTGCTCGGAACTCAACCACGAACTCCCCCCGGGACTTGGGAGCTCTCGGTTCGCCATCGCCATCGCCCTCCCGTCCGCCGGTCACGCGCCGCCTGCGAGCTGATCACCGGTGTGCTCGCATCGCCGTGCCCACGTCTTCGGGTTCGGCGAACAGGTCTTCGCCGACCGCAGCCACCCGAGCGCGCGCTGCCGCACTTGCCCTGAGTGCCGTGCCTGCGAACGTGCGTCCTCCCATCGCCGGGCGTGGAAATGTCCTGTCAAAAGGTTGACATGACGCACAGCGCCGCAGAGGGTGAGCGGACAGGACACGGACCGGGCCGGAAAGAGGCTTTCATGGTGGATGCGCTGGGTGTCGCCGTCATCGGATTCGGCTGGATGGGGCGGGTGCACACCCAGGCGTACGCCCGCGTGGCGCACCACTATCCGCAGCTGCCCCTGCGTCCGGAGCTGGTCATGGTCGCCGAGGAGGTGCCGGGCCGGGCCGAGGAGGCCGCCGCGCAGTTCGGGTTCGTTTCGACGGCCCGCGACTGGCGGGAGGCGGCCGCCGATCCCCGGGTGCGGGCCGTCAGCATCACCGCCCCGAACTTCCTGCACCGCGAGATCGGTGTCGCGATGGCCGAGGCCGGCAAGCACATCTGGATCGAGAAGCCGGTGGGCCTCGGTTCCGAGGACGCCCGGGCGGTGGCGGACGCGGTCGCTGCGGCGGGGGTGCAGGGCGCGGTCGGTTTCAACTACCGCAACGCGCCGGCTGTGGAGACGGCGCGCGAGCTGATCGCCTCCGGTGAGATCGGCACGGTCACTCATGTCCGCGTCCGGCTGTTCAGCGACTACGCCGCCCATCCCGAGGGCGCCCTGACCTGGCGCTACGAGCGGGAGCGCGGCGGCAGCGGGGTGCTGGGCGACCTGGCCTCGCACGGTGCCGACCTGGCCCGGTTCCTGCTCGGCGACATCGCCTCGCTGACCGCCGACACGGCCATCTTCCTGCCCGAGCGGGCCCGTCCGGCGGGCGCCACGGCCGGCCACTCCCGCGCGGCGGGCGGCGAACTCGCTCCGGTGGAGAACGAGGACTACGTCAACTGCCTGCTGCGGTTCGCCTCCGGAGCGCGCGGGGTGCTCGAGGCCTGCCGGGTGTCGGTGGGTGAACAGAACAACTACGGCTTCGAGGTGCACGGCACCAAGGGGGCGGTGTTCTGGGACTTCCGCCGGATGAACGAACTCGGTGTCAGCCGTGGCACCGTCTACCAGGACCAGCCCGTCGGCACCGTGTACGTCGGCCCGGGCCACGGCGAGTTCGGCGCCTTCCAACCGGGCGCCGCGAACGCGATGGGCTATGACGACCTGAAGGTGATCGAGGCGTACCGCTTCCTGCGGTCCGTGGCCGAGGGCGTGCCGTACGGAGCCACCGTGGCGGACGCCGTACACAGTGCCGTCGTGCTGGACGCGATGACGCGGTCGGCGGAGAGCGGGGGCTGGGTGACGGTGGGCGGGCCAGGGGTCCTCTGACACCTTTCCTCTCCCTCGCCGCCCCTTCCCGTCCCGTCCTCAAGGGGCGCTGCCCCTTCGACCCCGGACGGGCGGGTGGTGGGGTGGTTGCTCGCGCCCCTTCAGGGGCGCGAGGAACCGCGCGAAGTGATCTGGGGGGCAGCCCTCATGGACGGGAAGGGACGGCGGGGCGAAGAGGCCCGCGGTCGTCTCCCTCACGCGTTCTCCCGTCGGCCCAGCCACACCTTCACCGGTACCAGGACCAGCCACCACCACATGGCGGCGGGCCCCACGATCAGGGCCAGCGGGATGGTCGCCAGGAACACCACTACTGTCGCGCCCAGGTCGACGGCGTAGAGTGCCTCGTCCCGCACGGGCGCCGCCCCGCCGCGCAGCCAGGGGCGGCGGACGACGAGGGCGGCCAGCGCGAGGTGGACCGCGCCGAGCGAGGCGACCGCCGCCGAGTAGATGACCACCGAGACGGGTTCGTCGCCGTACTCGGAGACCAGTGTGGTCGGGAACGGCAGCAGCGCCGCGAGCCCCAGACCGAGCACGGTCAGCGCGATCACGTCCCCGTCCACCTGTTGGACCGAGCGGAAGATCGCCCGGTGGTCGCGCCAGAAGCCGGCCAGCACCGCCAGACTGATCGCGTAGGCACCCAGGTTGGGCAGCGTGTCACTCAGCGCCCGGCGGTACTCCCCCGGGTCCAGACCCTGCGGCACGGAGATGTCCAGGACCAGCAGAGTGACGGCGATGGCGAACACGCCGTCGGCGAGCGCGATGAGCCGTTCGGGCCCGCCGTCCGGGGTCGGTTTCCTCATGCGCACGACCGTAGGCAGCCCCGTCCCGGTGTGGCGGCATACACGCCTGGACCGTCACCCGGCGGGCGTCGGGGGCGGCATGTTGTAGGGGGTCACCACCTGGATGGCGGAGGGCAGGGTGGGCCCAGCGGGCGGGAGGGCGCCGTGGGCGCGCATCACGAGGTGGCAGGCCTCGCGCAGGTCGTGGCGCAGGTCGTGGTGGAGCACGGCGGACAGCCGGTGCTCGCGCAGCAGCCGGGTGTTGTCGTGGTCGAGGTCGTGGGCGACGAACACGGCGCACTCGCGCCCGGCGTCCTCGAAGGCGCGCAGGGTCGCGATGTTGCCGCCGCCGATCGAGTAGACCGCGCGGATCTCCGGATCACGGTCCAGGGCGGCCCGGACCAGGTCGTACTGCGTGGCGTCCAGCCCTTGTCCCTCGGCGATCTCGACGAGGGCCCGCCCGGGGTGACGGGCGCGCATCGCGCCGCGGAAGCCCATCTCGCGCTCCTCCTCGTTGCGGAAGAAGCCGCTCGACAGGCTGGTGAGCACATTGCCGGGACGGTCACCCAGCCACTGCCCCATCAGGTAGGCGGCGGTGGCACCCGCCGCACGGTTGTCGCTGCCGACATGACCGATCCGGGCGCTCGCGGGCAGGTCCGTCACCAGGGTCACCACCGGGATGCCCGCCGACGCGAGCCGGCCGACGGCGGCAGTGATCTCGGGGACGTCGGGCGCCTTGAGGATCACGCCCTGCGAGCCGCGCCGGGCGATCCGGTCGAGGACGGCGACCAGCTCCCCCGCCGGGCCGGTCTCACGGAAGTGGAAGCGGGAGCGGACCACCGCCGGGTGGAGGGAGGGCAGTTCGGCCTCCAGGGCGGCACGGACCGCGGTGGAGAACCGCTCCGGCGACTGCATGACGATGTCCACCATGAAGGTCCGGCCGACGAGCCGGACCTGGGTGCGCTGTCGGTCCAGGTCGGCCATCGCGCGGTGCACCTCTTGCGCGGTGCTCTCCCGCACCCCTCCCCGGCCGTTGAGAACGCGGTCCACCGTGGCCTCGCTCAACCCTGCCTGACGTGCGATTTCCCGGAGCGGGAAGGGGTGGCCCATGCGGCGGCTCCTGAGGGCTTTTTGATGGCATCCTGCTGGTTGTTCGAAGGGTTTGTACTGACAAGAATGACATCAACCGCGTCGCTTCATGACCAGACGTGACCAGAAGGGACGACCCCATGTCCGCATCGTTGTCCGTGCAGTCCCCCGCGCCCGTCGCCTGGCTGTCCGAGCGGGACTGCGACCTGGACGCCCTGCGCGTTCTCGTCGAGCAGCAGACCGACCCGGCCCGCTACCCGTACGCCGCCGCCGTCGAGCGGAACGTGCTGCTCTACGACGCCGAGCGGCTCGCCCTCCCCGACCGCCGTGCCGTACAGACCGAACTGGTGCGCGCCCTCGCCGAGGGCCCCGGCATCGTGGTGATCCGCGGCGCCTTCCCCGACCCGGCGGTCGTGGACCGGACCACCGCCGTGTTCGAGGCCCTGATCGCCGAGCAGCGCGCCGCGGGCGCGGCGGCCGGTGACCACTTCGCCAAGCCGGGCGCCAACGACCGGGTGTGGAACGCGCTGGAGAAGGCGGCCCTGTACGACCCGCAGGCGTTCGCCGACTACTACGCCAACGATGTGATCGCCCTGGTCTCCTCGGCCTGGCTGGGCCCCGGCTATCAGGTCACCTCCCAGGTCAACGTGGTCAATCCGGGCGGTGCCGCACAGACCGTGCACCGTGACTACCACCTCGGTTTCCTCTCCAACGAGGCCGCCGCCCGCTACCCGGCCCATGTGCACCGCCTCTCCCCCGTGCTCACCCTGCAGGGCGCGGTGGCGCACTGCGACATGCCTGTCGAGTCCGGACCCACGCTCTACCTGCCGCACTCGCAGAAGTACGAGCCCGGCTATCTCGCCTGGCGGCTCCCGGAGTTCCACGCGTACTTCGAGGAGCACCACGTCCAGCTGCCGCTCACCAAGGGCGACGCGGTGTTCTTCAACCCGGCGCTGTTGCACGCCGCCGGCGCCAACCACTCGGCGGACATCCGGCGGATGGCCAACCTGCTCCAGGTGTCGTCCGCGTTCGGGCGGGCCATGGAGAGCGTGGACCGCGAGACCGTGGCGGGCGCCGTGTACCCGGTGCTCCTGGGCCGCAAGGCCGAAGGCGCCGGGGAGCAGTGGCTGGAGAACGTGATCGCGGCGAGCGCCGAGGGGTACCCCTTCCCCACCAACCTGGACAACGACCCGCCGGTCGACGGTCTGGCCCCGCCCTCGCAGGCCGATGTCGTACGCCGGGCGCTGCGCGAGGGATGGACCGCGCGGACCCTGCGGGACGAACTGCGGGCCGGTGCCAAGCGGCGCGAGAGCTGAAAGGAACCCGGAAGGACATCATGGGACTTCTCGACGACAAGGTCGTCCTCGTCAACGGCGGCAGTCAGGGCGTCGGTGCCGCCGTCGCGCGGGCCGCGGTCCGCGAGGGGGCGGTCGTGACCGTCACCGGGCGGCGCTCGGAACCCGGTGAGGCGCTGGTCACCGAGCTGGCCGAGGGGGGCGGCAAGGCGATGTTCGTACGGGCCGACCTGGCGGACGCGGAGCAGGCCAGGGCCTCGGTGGCCCAGGTGGTCCGGGCGTACGGCCGGGTCGACTGCCTGGTGAACTCCGCCGGTCTGACCTCGCGCGGGACGCTGCTGGACACCACTCCCGAGCTGTTCGACCAGCACATCGCGATCAACCTCAAGGCACCGTTCTTCGCCATGCAGGCCGCCGTCGCGGACATGGTGCGGCGCGAGGAGCCCGGCACCATCGTCAACATCATCACCTCGTCGGCGCACGGAGGGCAGCCGTTCCTGGCGCCGTACGTCGCCGCGAAGGCAGGGCTGATCGGCCTGACCCGCAACGCGGCGCACGCCCACCGCTGGGACCGGATCCGGATCAACGGCCTGAACATCGGCTGGACCGCCACCGAGGGCGAGGACACCACCCAGCGCACCTTCCACGCCGCCGGGGACGACTGGCGCGAACAGGCCGCCGCACGGCTGCCGATGGGCAAGCTCGGCCAGCCGGACGAGATCGCCGACTTCGTGGTCCTGCTGCTGTCCGACCGTTCCGGGGTGGTCACCGGGTCCGTGATCGACTGGGACCAGAACGTCCTCGGCGGCCTCGACTGACCTCCCCCCGCCCCCGCCCGTACGCACCAGCACGCATCACTACGCACCCAAGGAGCACGTCCCCATGCGTATCGGAATCCTCGGTCTCGGCCGCATCGGCGCCTTCCACGCCGAGACCCTGTCCGGGCTCGACGCCGTAGAGTCCCTCGTCGTGTCCGACCCGTTCGCGGAGGCCGCGAAGGCCGCCGCCGAGCGGTTCGGCGCGGAGGTCGCGGACTCCCCCGAGGCAGTGCTCGCGGCCGGGGTGGACGGTGTGGTCGTGGCCGCCGCGACCGACGCGCACCCGGCGCTGATCCTGGCCTGTGTGGAGGCGGGCGTGCCCGTCTTCTGCGAGAAGCCCGTGGCCCGCACCATGGCCGAGGGTGTGGCAGTGCTGAAGGCCGCCGAGGGACGGGACGTGCCGGTCCAGATCGGCTACAACCGCCGATTCGACGCCGGCTTCGTCGCCGCGCGGGCCGCCGTACGGAGCGGGGAGCTGGGCACGCTGCACACCGTGCGCTCGACCACCCTGGACCCGGCGCCGCCGCCGGCCGCGTACATCGCCGCGTCCGGGGGCATCTTCCGGGACTGCTCCGTGCACGACTTCGACATCATCCGCTGGGTGACCGGCCGGGAGGTGACCGAGGTGTACGCGGCCGGCGGCAACCGGGGTGCCGACTTCATCAGGGAGGCGGGCGACGCCGACACCACCGGCGCGGTCCTCACCCTGGACGACGGCACCCTCGCGGTGGTCTCCAACAGCCGCCACAACGCCCGGGGTTACGACGTCCGTATGGAGCTCCACGGCTTCCGGGACTCCATCGCGGTGGGCCTGGAGGACAAGCTGCCGCTGCGGTCGGTGGAGCCGGGCGTGACGTTCCCCGCGGGCATCCCTCACGACTTCTTCATGGACCGCTTCACCGCCGCCTACCGCGCCGAGCTGACGGCGTTCACCGAGGTCGTGGCCGGCTCCGTGTCCTCGCCGTGCACGATCGCCGACGCCCTGGAGGCGGGCTGGATCGCCGAGGCGTGCACACTGTCCCTGCACGAGCACCGTCCCGTCACCGTCGAGGAGGTACGGCACGCATGAGCGAGTCCGGCCGGGAACCCCTGCGCATCGGAATCCTGGGAGCCGCGCGGATCACCGAGCGCTCCCTCGTTGCCCCGGCCCGGGCGGGGGGGGGGGGGGGGGGGGGGGGGGGGGGGGGGCGGGGTCGGCGCCGGATGGGAGCTCGCTGTTGCGCGCGCGGTGTTTGGGTG
>NZ_JBVIIM010000014.1:139195-195590 GCF_055569765.1 Streptomyces sp. NPDC031365
CCCCCCCCCTCCCCCCCCCCCCCCCCCCCTCCCCCCCCCCCCCCCCCCCCCCCCCCCCCCCCCCCCCCCCCCCCCCCCCCCCCCCCCCCCCGCGACCGCTCCCGCGCGGAGGCCTTCGCCGAGGCGCACGGCGTGGAGCGGACTCTCGGTTCGTACGCCGAGCTGCTGGCCGACCCCGAGGTCGACGTCGTCTACAACCCGCTCGCCAACGGTCTGCACGGGCCGTGGAACCTGGCGGCGCTGGCGGCCGGCAAGCACGTCCTGTCGGAGAAGCCGTCGGCGAGCAACGCGGCGGAGGCGGAGGAGGTGCGGGAGGCGGCGTCGACGTCCGGCGCCGTCTTCATGGAGGCCTTCCACTACCTCTTCCACCCGGTCACCCGGCGGCTGCACGAACTGCTGGCCTCCGGTGAGCTCGGCGAACTCCGCCATGTGGAGGCCATGGTGGCGATCCCGGCCCCGCAGGCCACCGACCCCCGCTGGTCGCTGCCGCTGGCCGGCGGCGCCCTGATGGACCTCGGCTGCTACGGCCTGCACGCGCTGCGCATGCTGGCCCCCTGGGCCGGCGGCGCCCCGTGGCTGCGCTCCGCACGGGCCGGTGAGCGGGCGGGCGCGCCGGGCGTCGACGAGTGGCTGGACGCCGAGCTGGAGTACCCGGGCGGTGCGACGGGCGCGGCCCGCTGCCACATGGCGTACGACCGGCTGGAGATGAGCATCCGGCTGACCGGCAGCCGGGGAGAGGTGACGGCCCCGAACTTCGTGCTTCCGCAGCAGGACGACCGCGTCGTGATCCGCACCGGGGGCGGCGAACGCACGGAACACCTCGGCACCCGCTCGTCGTACACGTACCAGCTGGAGGCGTTCGCCGCCCGCGTGCGCGAGGGCGCTCCGCTGCCGCTGGACCCGGACGACGCGGTGACGACGATGCGGCTGATCGACGCGTGCTACGAGGCGGCCGGGCTCGGCCCGCGCCCGCGGACCACGCTCGGCTGACATCACGAGTACGGCCGCCCTTCGAGGGGGCGGCCGTACTCGTGATGTCACCGGTACAGTGCCGGCTTCTCCACCATGTCGACCTCCACCCGGCCGCCCTCCTCCAGCGCCCGCACCCCCGCCTCGCAGACCGCCGCCGCCGCGTAGCCGTCCCAGGTGCTGGGTCCGGTGATCTCGCCGCGGCGGGTGGTGTCGACCCAGGTCTGGAGCTCGTCGTCGTAGGCCTGGGCGAAGCGGTCGGTCCAGTCCTGGGTGATGGTGCCGCCCCAGCGGCCGGCCATGCTGGTGACCAGGGCATGGCCGTCGCCGATGCGGGCGGTGCCGCGTTCGCAGACCACCTCGGCCTGCACCTGGTAGCCGAAGCCGCAGTTGACGAAGATCTCCACGTCGGAGATCGCACCGCCGGCGGTCTCCAGGACGACGAACTGCGGGTCGCGCAGTCCCTCGGGGGCACCGGCGGACGGAGTGGGGCGCAGGACCGTCACGGCACTGATCTCCTGGCCGAGCAGCCAGCGGGTGGCGTCCACCTCGTGGGCCACGGAGTCGCTGATCAGCATGGAGCTGGTGAAGAAGGGCGGACTGGCCACGTTGCGGTGCCGGTTGTGCAGCATCAGGGGGCGACCCAGCTGTCCGGTCTCCAGCAGCGCCTTCAGACGGACGTACTCGGTGTCGTAGCGGCGCATGAAGCCGACCTGCACCCTGCGGTGGCCGAGGGCCTGTTCGGCTTCCATGACGCGCAGGGCGGAGGCCGCGTCGGGGGTGAGCGGCTTTTCGCACAGGACGGGCAGATCCCGCTCGAACGTGGCGAGCAGCGCGGCCTCGTGGGCCGGCCCCGGGGAAGCGATGACCACGGCGTCGACATCGGCCGCCGCGATCGCGGCGGCCGGGTCGGTGTGGGCGGTGCAGCCGTCGATGCCTGCGGCGACGGCCTTGGCCCGTTCGGCGTCGATGTCCACGACGGCGGTGACCCGCGCGCCATTGATGACCCGGTCGATCCGGCGTACATGGTCGGCGCCCATACGGCCGGTGCCGACGACGGCGATGCGCAGTGGCTCGCGCCGGTTCATGTCTCTCGCCTCCCCTTCCGGGTCGTCAGGCGCCGCAGGAGCGGAGGAACGTGCGGGTGCGTACGGCGATCGGCAGCGGCTTGTCCGGCTCGCACGGGTACATGTCCTGCTCCACGATGGCGAACAGGTCCACGTCCAGCTTCTGGGCGGCGGTCAGGACCGGGCCCAGTTCGGGGACGCCGGCGGGCGGTTCGCACATCACTCCGCGCTGGACGGCGGGACCGAACGGAATCTGGTTCTTCACGACGTCGGCGAGGATCTCCGGGTCGACCTGCTTGAGGTGCAGGTAGCCGATGCGTTCGCCGTAGGTCTCGATGAGTTTGACGCTGTCGCCGCCGCAGTAGGCGTAGTGGCCGGTGTCCAGGCAGAGGTTGACCAGGGAGGAGTCTGTCGAGTCGAGAAAGCGCTCGACGTGCTCCTCGGTGTCGATGTGGGTGTCGGCGTGCGGGTGGACGACGATGTCGAGCCCGTACGTCTCCTTCACCTCGCGGCCGAGACGTTCCATGCCCGTGCTGAGGTGGCCCCACTGCTCGGTGGTGAGCTCCGGGGGTTCCAGGATCTCGGCGGTCTTGTCGTCGCGCCAGAAGGACGGGATGACGACGAGGTGCTTCGCGTCCATGTCCCGGGTGAGCGCGGCGACCCGGCTGACCTGTTCCCAGGTGGCGTCCCACTCGGAGGGGCCGCGGTGCAGTCCGCAGAAGATGGTGCCGGCGGAGACCCTGAGACCCCGCCGGCTCACCTCGTCGGTGAGGCGGGCCGGGTCGGTCGGGAGGTAGCCGTAGGGGCCGAGTTCGATCCAGGAGTAGCCGGCCTCGGCGACCTCGTCGAGGAAGCGCTGCCAGGGCACCTGCTGGGGGTCGTCGGGGAACCAGACGCCCCAGGAGTCGGGGGCGGAGCCGACCCGGATGCGGTCGAGCGCGACTGCCATGTCAGGACTTTCCTTCCGGAGTTGCTGCGGGGGCCTGGAGGGCGTCCTCCTCGGGGAGCTCCTCGGTGTCGACGCCGCGGACCTGCGACAGCTCGTGCTTGAGGGCGGCCAGTTCGGCGCCGCCGGCCATGTGGTTGGTCAGCTCCTCGAGGCTGACCTCGCTGCGGTCGGCGCTGAGTTCCATGGTGCCCAGGCGCAGCACGCTGAAGTGGTCGCCGACCATGTAGGCGTGGTGCGGGTTGTGGGTGATGAAGATGACGCCGAGGCCGCGGTCGCGGGCCATCGCGATGTACTTCAGCACCACGCCGGACTGCTTGACGCCGAGGGCGGCGGTCGGCTCGTCGAGGATGAGGACGCGGGCGCCGAAGTAGACGGCGCGGGCGATGGCGACGCACTGGCGCTGGCCGCCGGAGAGGGTGCCGATGGGCTGCTCCAGGTCGTCCAGGACGATGCCCATGTTGCGCAGTTCCTCGTCGGCCGTCTTCTTCATCCGGTCGATGTCGAGACGGCGGACCGGCCAGGGGCCCTTGGTCATCTCGGAGCCGAGGAAGAAGTTCCGCCACACCGGCATCAGCGGGACGACCGCGAGGTCCTGGTAGACGGTGGCGATGCCCCTGGCGAGGGCGTCGCGCGGGGTGGAGAAGCGTACCGGGGCGCCGTCGACGAGGAACTCGCCCTCGGTGTGCTGGTGCAGCCCGGAGATGATCTTGATGAGGGTGGACTTGCCGGCGCCGTTGTCGCCGAGGACGCAGGTCACCTCGCCGGGGTGGACGGTGAGGTCGACGCCGTGCAGGGCGCGGATGTTGCCGTAGGCCTTGCCGGCACCGCGCAGTTCCACCAGGGGGCGGTCGCCGTCCGGCGGGGTGTCCTTGAGGACGGCACCGTGGGCGGAGGTCTTGTCGGTCATTGCGGTCACCTCCGGGTCGCCGTGCGCTGGACCCACAGATTGATGAGGACGGCACCGAGCAGCATCACGCCGAGGAATGCCTTGAACCAGTCGGGGTTCCAGCCGGCGTAGACGATGCCCTGCTGCACCATGCCGAACATGAAGGCGCCGAAGACCGGGCCGATCGCGGAGCCGTAGCCGCCGGTCAGCAGACAGCCGCCGATGACCGCCGCGGCGATGTAGATGAGCTCCTGGCCCACACCCTCGCCGGACTGCACGGTGTTGAAGGAGAAAAGGTTGTGCATGCCGACGAACCAGGCACCGAAGCCGACCAGCATGAACAGCGAGATCTTGGTGAAGGTGACGGGGACACCGACCGCGCGGGCGCTGTCCTTGTTGCCTCCGACCGCGAAGATCCAGTTGCCGTACTTGGTGCGCAGCAGGACCCAGGTGGCCAGGGCGGCGAAGACGAGCCACCACACGACGGTGATCTTCACCTGGACGCCGCCGACGTCGAAGCTGGAGGCGAAGACGGCCTTGGCCTGGTCGAAGCCGTCCATGTCGCTGATGTTGTCGGTGGCGACGTTGCCGGTGACGAGTTTGGTCACCGCGAGGTTGACGCCCTGCAGGATCAGGAAGGTCCCGAGGGTGACCAGGAAGCTGGGCAGCCCGGTCTTGACCAGCATCCAGCCGTTGAACATGCCGACGGCGAGGGACACCACCAGGGCGACGACCACGCCCACCCAGACGTTCATGGTGAGCTGGTAGCTGAGCATGCTCGCGGTCAGCGCCGAGGTCACGACGGCAACACCGGCCGAGAGGTCGAACTCGCCGCCGATCATCAGCAGGGCCACGGGCAGCGCCATGATCCCGATGGTCGACGACTGGTACAGGATGTTCGCCATCGAGCTGCCGTCGCGCACCGGCGGGGCGGCGAACAGGAAGAACACCAGCACGGCCACGGCGCCGAGGAACACCCCGACCTCGGGCCGGGCGAGCAGCCGCAGCGCCAGCGGGCGCCGCCGCGTGCGGCCGTCGCTCTCCCGGGGGCCGGGAGCCGGCGGTGGGGTCACCGCCGGCTCAGCCTGTTGAGCCACACTCATCACCGAGTGCCCTTCGCGGCAAACTCGGAGACCGCGTCGACGTTGGACTTGTCGACGAACGCCGGGCCGGTCAGGACCGGCTGCTCACCGCCGCCGCTGTAGTTGCCGTTGTTCTTGTGGAGCCACAGACCGTCGACGGCGAGGTAGCCCTGGAGGTACGGCTGCTGGTCCACGGCGAATTCGATGGAGCCGTCCTGGATGGCCTTGGTCAGTTCCTTGTTGAGGTCGAAGGTGGCGATCTTCGCCTTGCTGCCGGACTCGTCCACGGCCTGCACCGCGGTCAGCGCGAACGGGGCGCCGAGGGTGGCGACGTAGTCGATGGAGGAGTCCTGCTTGAGTTTGGCCGTGATGGTCGACTTCACCGAGGGCATGTCGGTGCCGTTGACGTTGAGGACCTGGGTCTTGCCCTTGAAGGTCTTCTTGAGGCCGTCGCAGCGCTGGGTGAGGCCGACGTTGCCCTGTTCCTGGACGACGCAGACGGTGTTCTTGGCGCCGACCTCGTTGAGCTTCTTGCCGAAGGCCTCGCCCGCGACGGACTCGTCCTGGCCGAAGAACTCCAGCAGGCCGAGGTCCTTCCAGTCGCTCACGCCGGAGTTGAGGCCGACGACCGGGATGCCGGCCGCCTCGGCCTTGGCTATGACGCCCTTGAGCGCGTCCGGCTTGGCGAGGGTGACGGCTATGCCGTCGACTTTCTGGTCGATCGCGTTCTGCACCAGGTTGGCCTGGTTGCCCGCGTTGGGGTCGGCGGAGTAGACGAGCTTGACGTTGTCCTTGTCCGCGGCGACCTGGGCGCCCTTGCGGACGATGTCCCAGAAGGTGTCACCCGGGGACTGGTGGGTGACGAGGGCGACCGTCATACGGGGCGTCGAGGCCTTGCCCGCCGAGGCGTCGGCTCCGCCTTCCTCGGACTTCTTGCCGCCGGAATCGCTGGAGCAGCCGGCCAGGGTCAGGGCGGCTGCCGCCGCGGCCGCGACGAACGGCGCGATTCTACGGGAGCGGACGAGAGAAGAGCGGTCCATCTGTACTGCACCTCACTGTGCTACGCGGGGAAAGGGCGGGAGCCCGGGGGTTCGGTGGCCCAGAACCCCCGGAGTCCGGGTGTGTGCCGTGGCACACACTGTCGTGCTGGGACGCGATCCAATCCCCAGATGCGGCTGCTGTCAATACTTTGTTAAGACATCATTTCACGCGCTCGTCCGAATGTAAGTACAAACTATTGACATCGCCGCCCTCGGAGACCTACACCTGAGAGGCGGCAAGGTCCCAGGAATCCACGTCCCCACCGTGGCAGGGCGTCCTGGGGCCCGCATCCCCAAGCGTTTCAGGAGCATCGCTTCATGGCCGACTCACCACAGTATTTCGACCTGATCACCATGGGTCGCATCGGGGTCGATCTATACCCCCTGCAGACCGGTGTGCCGCTGTCGCGGGTGGAGACATTCGGGAAGTTCCTGGGCGGTTCGGCCGCGAACGTGGCGGTCGCGGCCGCCCGGCTGGGCCGCTCCGCAGCCGTGATCACCCGTACGGGCGCGGACCCCTTCGGTACCTATCTGCACGAAGCGCTGAACGACTTCGGTGTGGACGACCGCTGGGTCACCCCGGTCGCCGCCCACCCCACCCCCGTCACATTCTGCGAGATCTTCCCGCCGGACGACTTCCCCCTCTACTTCTACCGCCGCCCCAAGGCCCCGGACCTGGAGATCCACACCCACGAGCTGGACCTGGCCGCCGTACGCGCGGCGGGGATCTTCTGGATCACCGGCACGGGCCTGAGCGAGGAGCCGAGCCGCTCGGCCACCCTCGACGCCCTCGCGGCCCGGGACAAGGCCGGCACCACCGTCTTCGACCTGGACTGGCGGCCCATGTTCTGGCGCGATCCCGACCAGGCCCGCCCGTATTACCGCGAGGCGCTGCGCCACGCCACGGTCGCGGTCGGCAACCTCGACGAGTGCGAGGTCGCCACCGGCGCGCGCGAGCCGGAAGTCTGCGCCGAGGCGCTGCTGGCGGCCGGAGTGGAACTGGCCGTGGTCAAGCAGGGGCCCAAGGGCGTGCTCGCCGTGCACCGCGACGGCACCCGGGCCGAGGTGCCGCCGGTGCCGGTCGAGGTGGTCAACGGCCTCGGCGCCGGCGACGCCTTCGGCGGATCGCTCTGCCACGGTCTGCTTTCCGGCTGGACCCTGGAACGGACCATGCGCCACGCCAACGCCGCCGGCGCCCTCGTCGCCTCGCGCCTCGCCTGTTCGTCCGCCATGCCGACCGGGCCGGAGGTGGCGGACCTCCTCGCGCGGGCCGCGTCGCCGGACGCGGCGGGCCTGCCGAGCCAGTCCTGAACGGAGCCCTGCCTTGAACCTCAGCATCCCCGACCTCACCACGGTCCGGGCCCGCAACCCGGAGGCCGTCGCCGAGGCGGCCGCCCGCCGGGCCCGCCGCCCGCTGATCGGCGACAGCGGCCGGCTGATGATCGTGGCCGCCGACCACCCCGCCCGGGGCGCACTCGGCATCGGCGGCCGGCGCCTGGCCATGGCGGACCGCGCCGGTCTGCTGGAACGTCTCTGCACCGCGCTGTCCCGGCCGGGCGTGGACGGGGTGCTGGCCACCGCCGACATCCTGGAGGACCTGCTGCTGCTCGGGGCGCTGGAGAACAAGGTCGTCATGGGTTCGATGAACCGCGGCGGCCTGGCCGGCGCGTCCTTCGAGATGGACGACCGCTTCACCGGCCACCGTGCCGAGGACATCGCCCGGCTGGGCTTCGACGCCGGCAAGCTGCTGGTCCGGATCGACTACGACGACCCAGGCTCACTGACCACCCTGGAGTCCGCCGCCCGCGCCGTCGACGCGATGGCCGAACACCGGCTGCCGGTGTTCGTGGAGCCGTTCCTCTCCCGCCGGGTCGACGGCCGGGTGCACAACGACCTGTCCGCCGAGGCCGTCACGCGCTCCATCGCCATCGCCTCCGGACTGGGCGGCACCTCCGCCTACACCTGGCTGAAACTCCCCGTCACCGATGACGTCGACGACATGGCGGAGGTGCTGCGGACCTCGACACTGCCCGTGGTGCTGCTCGGCGGCGAGGTCGGCGACCAGGAGGCGGCGTACGAGCGGTGGGGCAAGGCGCTGCGGCTGCCCACCGTGCAGGGGATGGTCGTCGGCCGCTCGCTGCTCTATCCGGCCGACGGCAGTGTGGAGAAGGCGGTCGACACGGCCGTCGGCCTGCTGTGACAAGCCCGTACGAACACGGAGGCACCGCATGACGTATCACCTTCCCGCGGGCAAGGCTTCCGCCGGCCCCTACGTCGTCGACGTGACCCCCGAGTCCGCCGGCTGGGGTTACTCGAGTCTGCGGGTCCTGGAGCTGCCGCCGGGCGGCGCGCACACCTTCGACGCCGGCGGGAGCGAGTGGATCGTGCTGCCGCTGAGCGGCGGATGCACGGTCGCCGTGGCCGACGACTTCGGCCACGACACCTTCGCACTCACCGGCCGCACCAGTGTGTTCGACGGCGTGACCGACTTCGTCTACGTCCCGCGCGGCGCCCGGGCGAGCGTGTCCTCGGCCGGCGGTGGCCGGTTCGCGCTCACCGGCGCCCGGTGCACCCGCCGGCTGCCCGCCCGGTACGGGCCGTCCTCCGACGTGCCCGTCGAGCTGCGCGGGACCGGGAACTGTTCACGGCAGGTCAACAACTTCGGCGCGGCGGGCACCTTCGAGTGCGACCGGCTCATCGCCGTCGAAGTGCTCACCCCGGGCGGCAACTGGTCGTCCTTCCCGCCGCACAAGCACGACGAGCACCGGCCGGGCGAGGAGTCCGTGCTCGAGGAGATCTACTACTTCGAGTTCGCCGCCCACGACGGCACCCCCGGCCTCGGCTACCAGCGCGTCTCCCCCTCCGGCCCGGGCCGTGACACGGACGTGCTGGCGGAAGTGCGGGACGGCGACGTGGTCCTCATCCCGGACGGCTGGCACGGCCCGTCCATGGCCGTGCCCGGCCACCACATGTACTACCTCAACGTCATGGCGGGGCCCGAGGACGAACGCGCCTGGCTGATCTGCGACCACCCCGACCACGCCTGGATCCGCGACACCTGGCAGGACCAGGGCGTCGACCCCCGACTCCCCCTCTACACCGCACCGGAGAGGTCCGCATGAGCGCCACCACCCGCCGACTGACGACCGCCCAGGCACTGGTGCGGTTCCTGTCCGCCCAGTACACCGAGCGGGACGGCGTGCGCCGTCGGCTGATCGCGGGCACGTGGGGCATCTTCGGCCACGGCAACGTGGCCGGGATCGGCCAGGCACTCGTCGAGCACGCGGACGTGATGCCGTACCACCAGGGCCGCAACGAGCAGGCGATGGTGCACGCGGCGGTCGGGTACGCCCGTCAGCTGAACCGGCTGTCCGCGCAGGCGGTGACGACCTCCATCGGCCCCGGCGCGACCAACCTGGTCACCGGTGCCGCCCTCGCCACCGTCAACCGGCTGCCGGTGCTCCTGCTCCCCGGCGACTACTTCGCCTCGCGCGCCGCCGACCCGCTGCTCCAGCAGCTGGAACACCCCGTGGAGGCGGATGTATCGGTCAACGACACACTCCGGCCGGTGTCACGGTACTTCGACCGCGTCACCCGCCCCGGGGCACTGATCCCCTCCGCGCTGAACGCGATGCGGGTGCTCGCCGATCCGGCCGAGACCGGCGCGGTGACGCTGGCGCTCCCGCAGGACGTGCAGGCCGAGGCGTACGACTGGCCGGAGGAGTTCTTCGCCGAGCGCGTCTGGTCCGTACGGCGTCCCGCTCCGGACCCGGTGGAGCTGGCGGCAGCCGTGGAGGCCGTACGGGCGGCACGGAGGCCGCTGGTCGTCGCGGGCGGCGGGGTCCACCACAGCGAGGCCGAGGAGGCGCTGCGGACGCTGGTGGACGCCACCGGCATCCCGGTCGCCTCCACCCAGGCCGGCAAGGGCTCCCTGCGCCACGACCACCCCGCCGATCTCGGCGGCATCGGCCACACCGGCACGGCGGTGAGCGACGAACTCGCCCGCGACGCCGACCTGGTGATCGGCATCGGCACCCGCTACACCGACTTCACCACCGCCTCCGGCACCCTCTTCCAGCACCCGGACGTGCGCTTCGTCAATCTCAACATCACCGGCTTCGACGCCCACAAGCTGGCGGCGCGCACGCTGGTCTGCGACGCGCGGACCGGTCTCGAGCGGCTCACCGAGGCGCTGGCCGGACACCGCGTGGAGGAGGCGTACGAGGCGGAGTACCGGGCCGGCAAGGAGCGCTGGGAGCGGGTCGTCGAGACCGCCTACCGGGCCGGCGACGACAGCGCCGTACCGACTCAGACACAGGTGCTCGGCGCGCTGGACGCGGTCGTCGGCGACGAGGACGTGGTGATCAATGCGGCCGGTTCGCTCCCCGGCGACCTGCACAAGCTGTGGCGCGCGCGCAGTCCCCGCCAGTACCACCTGGAGTACGGCTACTCCTGCATGGGCTACGAGATCCCGGCCTCGCTGGGCGTCCAGCAGGCCGCTCCCGGCACCCCCGTCTGGGCGCTGGTCGGCGACGGCACCTATCTGATGGGGCCGACGGAGATCGTCACGGCCGTCCAGGAGAACCTCCCGGTCAAGCTGGTCCTGATTCAGAACCACGGGTACGCCTCCATCGGCGGTCTGTCGGAGTCGGTGGGCGCCGAACGCTTCGGCACCGCCTACCGTCACCGGGCCGCCGACGGGACCTTCACCGGCGCGCCGCTGCCCGTCGACCTCGCCGCGAACGCGGCCAGCCTCGGCATGCGCGTTCTGCGGGCCAAAACGGTGGGCGAACTGCGGAACGCGCTGGCCGAGGCCCGCGCCTGTGACCGTCCGACCTGTGTGTACGTCGAGACCGACCCGACGCCGACCGCTCCCCCGGCCGAGGCGTGGTGGGACGTGCCGGTGGCCGAGGTGGCGTCCCGCGAGGCCGCCGCCCGGGCCCGCGAACGGTACGACTCACAGGTCGCCGCACGCCGCCGCCACCTGTGAACCCGCCCGCACCGTCCGCGCTCCTACGAGTCCCATGAGGGAGATACGTTCCATGGCGAAGACCGGTGACCGCGCACGTACCGCGACCGAACCCGCGCTGAGCACCCTGGACTTCACCCTGGACCGGGGCAGTCCGGTGCCGCTGTACCACCAGCTCGCGCAGCAGCTGGAGGCCGCGATCGAGCACGGGGTCCTCGCACCGGGCAACCTCCTGGGCAACGAGGTCGACCTCTCGGTCCGCCTCGGCCTGTCCCGCCCCACCGTCCGTCAGGCCATCCAGTCCCTCGTCGACAAGGGACTGCTCGTCCGGCGGCGCGGGGTGGGGACGCAGGTGGTGCACACCAAGGTCCGGCGTCCCCTGGAGCTGAGCAGCCTCTACGACGACCTGGAAGCCGCCGGTCAGGGCCCGGCCACCCAGGTGGTCCGCAACGAGACGGTCCCGGCCTCCCCCGACGTGGCCGCGGCACTGGGCCTCGCGGAGGGCGCCGAGGTCGTCCTTCTGGAGCGGTTGCGCTCCACCCACGGGCAGCCGGTCGCCCTGCTCCGCAACCACCTGCCGTCGGGCCTCCTGGACCTGGACAGCGCCCGCCTGGAGGCGACCGGTCTGTACCGGATGCTGCGCTCGGCCGGCATCACCCTGCACAGCGCCCGCCAGACCGTCGGCGCCCGCTCGGCCACCGCGCGGGAGGCCGCCCGTCTGGACGAGAAGGAGGGCGCCGCCCTGCTCACCATGCAGCGCACGGCGTACGACGACACGGGCCGGCCGGTGGAGTACGGCACCCACATCTACCGGGCGTCCCGCTACTCGTTCGACTTCCAGCTGCTGGTCAGGTCCTGAGGCCGGCGCGGCGGGTCAGTGCGCCGCGTCGAGCCGGGCCCGCTGCTCCGCCGTCAGTTCCAGGTCCACCGCCGCCAGGTTCTCCTCCAGCTGGGCCAGGGACGACACTCCCGCCAGCGGAACGATCGGCAGGTCGTGGCCGAGCTGCCAGGCCAGCACCACCTGGCCGGGCGTCGCCCCGGCCTCCCGGGCGACCTCGTGGAGCACCGCGAGGCGGGCGGGGGTGCCCGGGTGGTCGTAGTCGTGGGGCAGCCGTCCGGGGTGGGCGTAGGCGCCCTTGAGCAGCGGCGAGTAGGCGACCAGGGTGAGGTCGGGCTCCGCCCGGAGATAGGTGGCCAGTTCCGCGCCGACGTGGCCGAGGCTTCCGTCGGGGAAGAGGTCCTCGGGGACGTCGAAGCGGGGACGCAGATAGCTGTGCTGGTACTGCACGACCTCGTAGCCGGGCAGTCCGGCCGCCGCCGCCAGCGCGCGGGCCCGCTCCACCCGCCACACCGCCTGGTTGCTCACGCCGAGCAGCCCCACGGTGCCGTCGGCGACGAGGGCCGCGAAGCCCTCGACCGTCTCGCGCTGCGGGACGGTGTGGTCGTCGATGTGCGCGTACAGCAGGTCCAGCCGCTCCAGTCCGAGCCGTTCGCGGCTGCGTTCCGACGACTCCCGGATCACCTTCGCGGACAGGCCCTCGGGGTTGTCGGTGTAGCTCGTGCCGGGGGCGAGGGGGCGGGCACCGAGCTTGGTGGCGAAGACCATCTCGTCACCGACGCCGCGGCTGCGCCGCCAGCGGCCGAGCAGTTCCTCGCTCTGTCCGCCCTGGCCCCCGTCGGTCCAGAAGGCGTAGTTGTCGGACGTGTCGATGAAGTTGCCGCCGGCTTCGGCATAGCGGTCGAGCAGGGTGAAGGCGGTCTTCTCGTCGGTCACCGAACCGAACAGCATCGCGCCCAGCGCGAGCACGCTCACTCGGCGGCTGTGCGGACCGGTGCCCATGGTGCGGTACTTCATGACGGATTCCTTCCGGTTCGTACCCCGTTGGCGGGGCACGGAACGGGAGTCTTCCTCTTGAAGTGCGCTCCAGGTCAAGCGTGCCGCATCGTCCTCCGTGTCCCGGCGGAAACCGGTTCGCCCGGTGGTTCGTCCTGAACGACGAGCGGAGCGGACGGGGGCAGGCGTGGAGCGGGAGAGCGGTGCGACACCGACGGGGAGGACAGCGGTGGGGCGGGACCGACGGGTGTGGACGCGGGGGCTGGTGCTCGCCGGGTTCGCGGTGGTGACGGCCGGGCTGCTGGTGTTCCACGGGGTGGTGCCCAACGCGCCGGGCCGTCTGGGCAGTCTGCTGGAGGTGTTCCTGCCGTGGCTCGGCCTGGTGATCGTCCTGCTGTGCGGTCTGGCCCTGCTGCGCCGTTCGGCCGTCGCGTTGCTGGCACTGCTCCTGCCCACGGCGGCGTGGACGTGTCTCTTCGGAGGGCTGCTGCTGCCGGGGGCGACGCCGGGACCGCGTGACCTGGCCGTGGTGCAGCACAACGTCGGTGACGGGAACACCGACCCGGCGGGCACCGCCCGTGCCCTGGCCGGGGCGGGGCCCGATCTCATCGCCCTGCAGGAGCTGGTGCCCCCGGCGCTGTCGGTCTACGAGGAGACGCTTGCCGCGGACTATCCGTACCACGTGGTCCGGGGCACCGTCGGGCTGTGGTCGAAGCATCCGCTCGGCGATGCCCGGACGCTGGACATCAGGCCCCGGGACATCGCGGAGCCCTGGAGCCGTGGCCTGCGGACCGTGGTCCGGACGCCGTACGGCGAGATGGCGGCGTACGTCGCGCACCTGCCCTCGGTCCGTATCGGGGCGGGCGGCCTGGCGTCCTCGCGGCGTGACGAGAGTGCCGGCCTGCTGGGCAGGGAGCTGGCCGCCGAGCGGCTGGACACGGTGGTGCTGCTGGGCGACCTCAACGGCACGGTCGACGACCGCGGACTGGCCCCGCTGACCTCACGCATGAACGTGCCGCGGCAGGGATTCGCCTTCAGTTTCCCCGCCGCGCTGCCACTGGCCCGGATCGACCAGGTCATGGCCCGTTCGGCCACCGTCGACCACATCCGTGTCCTGCCCGCCACCGGCAGCGACCATCTGCCGGTGGCGGCCGGGATCACCCTGCGCTGACGCGGGCGAAGGGGCCCTCCAGGGCGGCCCACTGGAGGAGCATGATGGTCTTCGCGTCGTTGATCCCGCCGGTGCGGATCATCCGCAGGGCCTGGCGGAAGGGCAGTTCGAGGATCTCGATGTCCTCGCCCTCCTCGTCGAGGCCGCCGCCCTCGTGGGTGCGGGTCGAGGGACCGTAGGCGGCGGCGTAGAAGCTGACGCGTTCGGTGACCGAGCCGGGGCTCATGTAGACGTCGAAGACATGCTGGACCGGGCCGATGGTGTGGCCGGTCTCCTCCACCACTTCGCGGCGTACGGCGCCCTCCGGGTGCTCGTCCTCGTCGTCGAGCAGGCCTCCCGGTGTCTCGATCAGCAGGCCGTCGGGGTGGCCGTTGACGTGGACGGGGAAGCGGTACTGGCGGGTGAGCAGCACGGTGTCGCGTTCGGTGTCGTAGAGGAGCACGGTGGCGCCGTTGCCGCGGTCGTGCGTCTCGCGTTCCTGGGTGCTCCAGGACCCGTCGGCGCGCTGGAGGTCGAAGGTCGTGCTGCGCTCGATGTACCAGTGGCTGGACAGCAGTTTCACGTCCCGGACCCGCACGCGCGGGTTGCCGGTGAGGTCACGGCCGGTCCGGTCGAGTCCGGTGCGGCCCCGGCGGTCCGGGGTGTCGATACCGGCCGTCATCGGCGGTCCGACGGCTGGGAGGGCGGGTGCACAGTGGTCATGCCCGCTTCTATCACGGCGCGGCTGACGGGCCGGGGGACAGACGAAAGGCCGTACCGGAGCATCCGATACGGCCCGACGACCTGCTGTGTCGCAAGTCGGGACGACAGGATTTGAACCTGCGACCCCTTGACCCCCAGTCAAGTGCGCTACCAAGCTGCGCCACGTCCCGGTGCGCTCACGTGCGGTGAACCGCGTGATCGCGCGAACAGCACTTTACCTCACACCCCGGGCCTGCCCGAAGCGGGCCGGGACTTGGGACAATCGGCGTATGGGCAGCATGGACAGCACTTCGCCGGGCAGGACGGCCGCCGCACGGGACCGGGACAGCGACGGGCGGGCGCGCAACGCGCGGCCCCGGGACGGGCTCGGGCGGCCCCTGCCGTACGGCACGCGGGGCGTGCCCCGGCAGCCCGAGGGGGTGGTGCGGCGGCCGGAGGAGAGCGTGACGGAGGCGCAGCGGCTGCTGGACGAGGGCAAGCCTTTCCACGCGCACGAGGTCTTCGAGGACGCCTGGAAGTCGGGGCCGGAGGAGGAGCGCGAGCTGTGGCGGGGACTGGCCCAGCTCGCCGTGGGCCTCACCCATGCCGCGCGCGGGAACGTGACCGGCGGGGCACGGTTGCTGCGGCGCGGTGCCGGCGCGGCGGAGGCGTGGGCCGCGGGAGCCGGTCACCGGCCGCACGGGATCGATCTTCCCGCTGTGATCGTCTGGGCCCGGGAACTGGCGGCCGAGGTGGAGGCGGGCGCCGCGGTGGACGCGGGGGCGCGGGCGCCCCGGCTGCGGGGGGCCTCCTGACGGAGGGATCGGGTGCGGTGCACGCGCTGTCAGTGCCGTGCGGCAGACTCGGGGGCGTGCGAGAGATTCATGTCATCGGTATCGGCGCGGGCGACCCCGACCAGCTGACCCTGCAGGCGGTCAGGGCACTGCGGAGCACGGACGTGTTCTTCATCCTGGACAAGGGCGAGGCGAAGGCCGACCTGACCCGGGTGCGCCGGGACATGCTCGAGGCGCACATACCGGGGGGTGCCTACCGCGTCGTCGAGGCACGTGACCCGGAGCGGGACCGGGCGGCCGGCGGACCGGCCTACTCCCCCGCCGTCGGGGACTGGCGCAGCGCCCGCGCGGACCTCTACGAGCGGATGATCTCCGGGGAACTGGGGGAGGGCCAGACGGGGGCGTTCCTGGTCTGGGGGGACCCGGCGCTGTACGACAGTACGATCGGCGTGCTGGAGGAGGTCCTGGGGCGCGGTCGTGTCGCCTTCGACTACGACGTCGTACCGGGTATCAGCAGTGTCTCGGCACTTGCCGCCCGGCACCGCACGGGGCTCAACCGCGTCTCCCGCCCGGTCCAGATCACCACGGGGCGGCGACTCGCCGAGGGGTTCCCGGAGGGTGTGGACGACGTGGTGGTGATGCTGGACGCCCACCAGAGCTTCCGCGCGTACGCCGACCAGGACATCGACATCTACTGGGGTGCCTACATCGGAACCCCGGACGAGATCCTCGTCTCCGGTCCGCTCGCCGAGGCCGCTCCCCGCATCGAGTCGCTGCGGGCGCAGGCCCGTGAGCGCAAGGGGTGGATCATGGACACGTACCTGCTGCGCCGCAGACGTTCCGGGGACTGAGCACCCGCCCGCGGCCGGAAGCCCACCGGGCGGCCGGAGCGCCGTGTCCGAGGCCTGTGCCGGAGCGCGGTCGGGCGCGTGCCGGCACGGGCCTCGGACACGGGCTGAGCTGCCCTGCGCCTCACGAACGGTCGAGAACGCCCAGCCTGCGCAGGGCCGCCGGCACGTCGTCGACCGCGGTGACTCCCTCCGGCAGGGGTGGGCGTCGTACGACGACGACCGGGAGGCCGAGGTCGCGGGCCGCGGTGAGTTTGGCGGAGGTCGCCGCTCCGCCGCTGTCCTTCGTCACGAGCACGTCGACGCGGTGGTCGCGCAGCAGGGCCGTCTCGTCGGCCACCGTGAAGGGGCCGCGGGCCAGCAGGACACGCGTGTCCGCCGGCAGGGGCGGCTCGGGGGGGTCCACCGACCGCACGAGGAAGTGGGGTTCCGTCAGATGGGCGAAGGCCGCGAGGCCCAGCCGTCCGGTCGTGAGGAACACCCGCTGCCCGAGCCCGGGCAGCAGCCCGGCCGCCGCCGCCAGTGAGGGGACCGGGTGCCAGCGGTCCCCGGGGACCGGTCGCCAGCCGGGGCGGCGCACCACCACCAGGGGCACGCCGGTGACGGCCGCGGCCCGTGCGGCGTGCGCCGTGATGGTCCCGGCGAACGGGTGCGTCGCGTCGACCACGGCGTCCACGTGCCGCTCGCGCAGCCAGGCCGTCAGTCCCTCCGCTCCGCCGAATCCGCCCACGCGTACCTCGCCGGCGACCGCGCCCGGCCGGCTGACCCGTCCGGCGAGCGACGTGGTCACCCTGGTTCCGGGGCGGCCGGTCAGGGCGGTGGCCAGTTCGCGGGCCTCGGTGGTGCCGCCGAGGACGAGGACGTGCGAGGACATGGAAGCGAGGGTACGAGGAACGGACCGCGCGGACGGCACCGGTCCGCCCGCCGGTGATCACCCGTCCGGCCGCACACATGTGCGTTCACGCCCTACGATGACGCCGGGCGACTGGAGGAGTCATGGCCGTGCACTGGAGCGAGCGGGGCTATCACGCCCAGCGCTGGGCGGCGCGGGGGGCGCTGGCCGCCGCCGCGCTCGCCGTGGCGACCCCCTTGGTCTACGGCGGGCTGCGCGGTCTGCTGTTGCTGGTGTGCGGGGTCGCGGGACTGGCGCTCAGCGCGGCCGCCGTGTGGTGGACGCTGACCCGGAGGGGACCGCTGCGGTGGGTGTCCGCGCTGATCGCCGTGTGTGTGCCCGCGGGTCTGCTCGCGCTGTTCGCCGTGACTCTGTTCTGGGCGCTGCTGGTGTCCCTGGCCCTGTGGGGTCTGGCGGTGTGGAGCGGCAGATTCGCACTGCGCGGAACGGGCGGCGGGCACGCCCCTGGGCGGGAGCGGCGACTGCCGCCGCCCCGCAAGCCGGTGCTGATCATGAATCCCCGGTCGGGCGGTGGCAAGGTGGGCCGGTTCCGGCTGCGGGAGAAGGCCGAGCGGCTGGGCGCCCGGGTGGTGCTGCTCGAGCCCGGGAAGCAGCACGACGTCACCGAGTTGGCCCGCGCCGCCGTCGCGGACGGGGCCGACCTGCTGGGCGCCGCCGGTGGCGACGGCACCCAGGCACTGGTCGCGGCCGTGGCCGCCGAGCACGACGTCCCGTTCCTGGTCATCAGCGCCGGGACCCGTAACCACTTCGCCCTGGATCTCGGCCTCGACCGCGGGGATCCGGCCGCCTGTCTCGACGCGCTCACCGACGGCGTGGAACTCCGCGTCGACCTGGGGTTCGCCGGCGACCAGCCGTTCGTGAACAACGCGTCCTTCGGCGCCTACGCGGCGATCGTGCAGAGTCCCGCCTACCGGGACGACAAGATCGGCACCAGCCTGGAGATGCTGCCGGACCTGCTCACCGGCCAGCAGGGCCCCCGGCTGGTCGCGCGCGCCGGCGACACGACGCTCACCGCTCCGCAGGCCGTGCTGGTCAGCAACAATCCGTACCGCACCGGCGACCCCTTCGGACTCGGCCGGCGTGAACGGCTCGACTCCGCCGCGCTCGGCGTACTCGGCGTCAGGCTCGAGGGCGCCGTCGGTGCGGCCGCGCTGCTGCTGAACCCGGACCCGAGCGGGCTGACCGTCCTGACCGCACCCGAGGTTGTCATCGAGGCGGACCGCGAGGAGATCGAGGCCGGCGTCGACGGGGAGGCCATGGTGCTGCCGGCCCCCGTCCGCTGCCGTATCGCGCCGGGTGTGCTCCGCGTCCGGGTCCCGCGCAGGCGGCCCGGCGTCACCTCGGCGCCGCCCCGGCTGGACTGGCGGCGGCTGCGCAAGCTCGCGGCGACGGTCGGCCGTACCGCCGCGCCGGGCCGCCACCACCTCCCTCACGCCGCGCCGCACGGCCCCCAGCCATCGGACCGGCCGCACGAGGGGACGGGTCCGGGCGGGCAGGGCGAGTCGGCCGGGTCCTCCTCAGCGCACCAGTAGCTGGACGCCGCCCGCCACGGTCGCCGCGATCACCAACTGTTCGAACAGGCGCTGGTTGATCCTGTTCACGGCCCATCTTCCGAGCAGCGCGCCGGGCACCACGAACAGCACGAGCGCGGCGTCGAGCAGGAGCGAATCGGCGTCGATGAGACCGAGACCGGCGCTGAAGGGCAGCTTGGAGGTGTTGACGATCAGGAAGAAGAACGCCGAGGTCCCCAGGAACCCCAGCTTGCGGAAGCCGGCGGAGAGCAGATACAGCGACATCACGGGGCCGCCGGCGTTGGCGACCATGGTGGTGAACCCGCCGAGGACGCCGTAGGAGCGGGCCTTGGCGCGGCCGGCCCTCGTGGTGACGGCATCGGGCTCCTCCTCCGCGTCTGCCCGGCGCCGCCGCCAGACCGTCACCCCGGCCATCAGCAGCAGGATCGCTCCGATCGAGGTCCGTACGATCCCGTCGTCCGCCCACATCAGGAACACGGTGCCGACGACGACACCCGCCGCGACCGCCGGGAACAACCGCCACAGCGTGGGCCAGTGGGCGTGCCGGCGGTAGGTGAGGACGGCGAGCACGTCCCCGGCGATCAGGATGGGCAGCAGGACGCCGGTGGAGGCCTTGGCGGGCAGCACGGCGGCGAAGATCGCCAGGCTGACCGTGTTGGCGCCGCTGACGGCGGTCTTGGAGAAGCCGACGAGCAGGGCGGCGAAGGCGAGCGCGGCGAATTCCCAGCCGCTCAGGTGCCAGAGGTTCATGGTGTTCATCGCGGGGTCCGATGCTATGCGCAAGCAACGGACCCCGGTAAGGACAGTCCCGCCTGATGGCTCCCGGGGCGGTGCTCGGTGCTCAGTGCCGCTCGACCAGCACCGCGCTGCCCTGCCCCACCCCCACGCACATCGTCGCCAGGCCGCGCTCGGCGCCGGTGCGGCGCATGCGATGGAGGAGGGTGGTGAGGATGCGGGCGCCTGAGCAGCCCAGTGGGTGGCCCAGCGCGATCGCGCCGCCGCTGGGGTTGACCAGGCCGGGGTCGATGCCGAGCTGGTCCACGCAGGCGAGTGCCTGGGCCGCGAACGCCTCGTTGAACTCGGCCTCCTGGAGATCGCCGATGGTCCAGCCGGCGCGGGCGAGCACCTTGCGCGTGGCGGGCACCGGGCCGATGCCCATCACGTCCGGGTGGACGCCCGCGGAGGCTCCGGCGGCGTAGCGGCCGAGCGACTCCAGTCCCAGTTCGTTCAGGGCCTCCTCGCTGACGAGGATCAGACCGGCCGCGCCGTCGTTCATCGGGGACGCGTTGCCCGCGGTCACCGAACCGCCGGCCCGGAAGACGGGCTTCAGCCGGGCCAGCTTCTCGACCGAGGTGTCCTCACGGATGCACTCGTCGGTGTCGACGACCTCCCCGTCCGGGCGGGTCACGGGCAGGAGTTCGTCGTCGAAGTGACCGTCTCTGCGGGCGTCGGCGGCCCGCTGGTGGCTGCGCAGCGCGAACTCGTCCTGGCGTTCGCGCGCGATGCCGTACCGGGCGGCGACCTCCTCGGCCGTCTCTCCCATGGCCAGCAGGCCGTGCAGCTCCTTCATCACGGGGTTGACCAGCCGCCAGCCCAGCCGGGTGTCGGCGGTCTCCATCCGGTGCGGGAGGGCCTCGTCGGGGCGGGGCAGGACGAAGGGGGCGCGGCTCATCGACTCGGAGCCGCCCGCGATCACGATGTCGGCCTCGCCGGCCGCGATGGTGCGGGCGGCGGTGGTGACCGCCTCGAGGCCGGAGGCGCACAGCCGGTTGACCGTGGCGCCCGGGACGGACTCGGGGAGCCCGGCGAGCAGAGCGGCCATGCGCGCGACGTTGCGGTTGTCCTCTCCGGCCTGGTTCGCGGCGCCCCAGTAGACGTCGTCGACGCGGGCCGGGTCCAGCTCGGGCACCTCGGCGACCAGGGTGCGGATCACGGCGGCGGCGAGGTCGTCGGGCCGTACCGTGGAGAGGGCTCCGCGCAGTTTGCCGATGGGGGTGCGGCGGGCGGCCGCGAAGTGGACGGGACGCACGACTGGACTCCTGACCCCACGCCGGCCGCGGTGCCGTGACCGGCGGGACTCCTCGTGATTAGCACTGCTAGTTTTGGACTATAGACCGGCGTCCGGTTCGCTGGGAAGATCCGGTCGCGGCCGCCCCCTTCGTGTTTGCCCAGGAGGGCCACGGGCACCCGCGCGTTCATGGAGTGGTTGCGGAGCGCGGCCTGCGCGGGAGAGGACCCCGAGCTGTTCTTCCCCGTGGGCTCGATCGGACCGGCGGTGCGGGACACCGTCGCCGCCAAGCGTGTCTGCGCGCGGTGCCGGGTGAGAAGCCACTGTCTGGACTTCGCACTCGACAGCGGACTGACCTCGGGCATCTGGGGCGGCACCGGCGAGGACGAGCGCGAGGCCCTGCTCCGCGGGACCACGCACGGAACGAGAAGGAGGAACAGCACTTCATGACCGTCGTGAGGAGCACCCTGCCCGACGAGGCACGCCGGATATCCTGCGAGGCCCTCCAGGACACCCTGGTGGACCTGCTCGGGCTGTCACTGATCGGGAAGCAGGCGCACTGGAACGTCGTGGGTCCCCGCTTCCGTTCCGTCCACCTCCAGTTGGACGAGGTGGTCTCGGCCGCGCGCGCCCAGGCCGACACGGTGGCCGAGCGGGCCGCCGCGCTCGGCGTGCCGCCGGACGGCCGCCCGGAGACCATCGCCAAGGTCTTCTCGCTGCCGGCTCCGAAGGAGGGCTGGCTGCACGACTCGGAGGCCGTGCGGGTGATGACGGAGGCGCTCGGCGCGGCGGTGACACGCCTGCGCGAGCGCATCGATGCCACCGAGAAGGCGGACCTGGTCACTCAGGACCTGCTGATCTCGATCACCGCGGAACTGGAGAAGCAACGCTGGATGTTCGAGGCGGAGAACTTCCCCGGCGAGTCCTGACCGTCCCGGCACCCGCATACACGTACGTGAGGGGCACATCATGAGCGACGCCCTCGAGATGGACGCGCTGTGGGAGGACTTCCACCGCGTGGTGAACATGACCTCGGCGGAACTGGCTGCCTGGCTGCGGGTGAGCGACGCCGACGAGACGACCGAACCGCTGCCCGACCGGGCGGGCTCGGAGACCGGGCAGCAGGTGCTCGCCATCCTGCAGAAGCGGCGCACCGACCTCACCGAGGACGACCTGCGCGTGATGGAGGAGGTCGTCGACACCGTCACCGGGCAGGCCGACCTGGAGAACGAGCCCGCTGCCGGGGACACGGCCCGCCGGCACCAGTTGATGACGCTGGGTCACGACCCGCTCAAGACCTGACCGTGGCCGGCCGGGACGAGGAGCGGGCCGTGCTGCGCGCCCTCGTCGACGCGCACGGCGAGACCTACGCGGAAGAGGCCGGCATCCCCCTGCGGGACACTCCGCAGCCGCTGTACCGGCTGCTCGTGCCGGCCCACCTGCTCAGTGCCGGCATCAAGGGATCGATCGCCGTGGCCTCCGCCCGTGCCCTGCACGAGGCGGGGCTGCGCGACCCCCGCCGCATGGCCGAGGCGGACTGGCAGGAACGGGTGGACGCGCTCGGCCGGGGCGGCCACCCGCGCCACGACGAGCTACGGCCACCCAACTGGGCCAAGCTGCCCAGCTGTTGACCGAGCGCTGGGGCGGCGACTGCGCGGGCTCCGCGATGAGGCGGACGAGGATGTGGGCGAACTGCGCCGGCTCCTCAAGGAGTTCCCCGGCATCGGCCCCACCGGTGCCGGCATCTTCCTGCGCGAGGCCCCGCGGATCTGGCCGGAGGCATCCCCGTACCTGGACGCGAAGGCCCGTCAGGGCGCGCGACGGCTGAAGCTGCTCCAGGCCCCGGAGCGTCTTCCCGACCTGGCGGGACGCACCGAACCGGCGCTCCTCGCAGCCGCGTTGGTGCGGGCGGCGCTCGACAAGGACGTGACCGGGGACGCCCTGGCCCGGGCCGCGTCCCGGTGACTCTCCGTCATCCCCGTCTTCGACTCCCCCGTTTCACGGGACAACGTGATCACCGCACGGCACAATGTCCGCAGTGGTCCGACGTGCCCGCACGGGCAGGGGAGAGGGAGACGACGTGAGTGAGAGCCACACCCCGCCGAGCGGGTCGGCAAGGCTGAACACCGGTGTGGCGCACAACGCGCGCGTGTGGAACCACTGGATCGGCGGCAAGGACAACTACGAGGTCGACCAGCAGGTCGGCGACCACGTCGCCTCGATCATCCCCGTCATCCGGGACATCGCCCGCGCCGACCGGGAATTCCTGGGCCGGGCGGTGACGTATCTGGCCGGGGAACGCGGAGTGCGGCAGTACCTCGACATAGGCACGGGGCTGCCGACCGCGGACAACACCCATGAGATCGCCCAGCGCATCGCGCCGGACTCACGGATCGTCTACGTCGACAACGACCCGATCGTGCTGG
Source organism: Streptomyces sp. NPDC031365 (assembly GCF_055569765.1). Lineage (NCBI taxonomy): Bacteria > Bacillati > Actinomycetota > Actinomycetes > Kitasatosporales > Streptomycetaceae > Streptomyces > Streptomyces sp. NPDC031365. The sequence goes on from NZ_JBVIIM010000014.1 coordinate 162,365, forward strand.
TGCACGCCCGTACCCTACTGACCGGCAGCGGCGAGGGTGCCACCGACTACGTCGACGCCGATGTGCGCGATCCGGACGCCATCGTGGAACGGGCCGCCGAGACCCTCGACTTCACCCGTCCCGTGGCGGTTATGATGCTCGGCATCCTGAACTTCGTACTCGACACCGACCAGGCACGGGACATCGTGCGCCGGATCATGGCGGCGGTGCCCTCCGGGAGCTTCCTGGTCCTCACGCACCCCACCTCCGACCCGGGGGTCGGAGGCGAGATGCAGGTGCCCGCCATGGAGTTCTGGAACGAGAACGCCACTCCCCCGATCACCGCCCGCGGTGCTGCGGACATCACGGCGTTCTTCGAAGGGCTGGAGTTCGTCGAGCCCGGTCTGGTGTCCTGCTCGCAGTGGCATGCCGCGTCCGGCTCCACCCTCGTGGTGCCGCAGTACGGCGCGGTGGCCGTGAAGCCCTGACCGCTGAAAGTATGATCAAGCAATGTCTGACATGACCGAAACCACGCCGGGCTGGCTGTCCTCCGACGAACTGGAGATGGCGCGCGCCCAGATGCCGATCCTCTACGTCGAGGCCGTCCCCGTGCGTGTGGACGACAGCGGCGAAGTCACCAGCGTCGGTCTGCTGCTGCGTATCGGACCCGACGGAACGGTCAGCCGGACTCTGGTCTCCGGCCGGGTGCTGCACCACGAACGCGTCCGTGACGCCCTGCTGCGGCATCTGGAGAAGGACCTCGGCCCGGTGGCGCTGCCCCGCGTGCCGGCGTCGCTCCAGCCGTTCACGGTCGCCGAGTACTTCCCCACCCAGGGCATCACCGCGTTCCACGATCCTCGTCAGCACGCGGTGTCACTGGCGTACATCGTGCCGGTGGCGGGTGACTGCCGGCCCCGGCAGGACGCGCTGGACCTGGTGTGGTTCAGCCCGCAGGAGGCCGTGTCGGCGGCCGTGCAGAGTGAGATGCCGGGCGGACACGGCGTGTTGCTGAAGCAGGCGCTGGCGCACGCGGGCTGCGCGATCTGACCGAGGACGTCAGCGCTCCGGGTGGGTGAGGTTGCTGCCCGTCGACGGGTCGAAGACGTGGGCCTTGCCCATGTCGACCCGGAGTTCTACGGGTGCGCCCTCACGGGCGCGGGTGGCGGCGTCCAGCCGGGCCACGATCTGCTGGGCCGTCCCGGCACCGGTGTCGGCCAGCCCCGAGTCCATGGCCAGTTCCTCCAGTTCGGCGGTGGTCACCGGTCCTCCCTCGGCGCTGAAGTAGACGTACGCGTCGGAGCCCAGGGACTCCAGTACGTCCACGGTCGCGGTGATGACGGGCCCGCCCGTGTCGCGGGCCAGGCTCGCGTCCTCGAAGGCCTCGGGACGCAGGCCCAGGATGACGTCGCGGGGTGCCTTCCGTTGCTCCAGTGCCTGACGCGCGCGGTCCCCGAGCGCAAGGTCGCCCAGGGGGGTGCGCAGAGTGCCGCCGGACAGGGAGGCGTTGAGGAAGTTCATCGCCGGGGAGCCGATGAAACCGGCGACGAACAGGTTGCGCGGCGTGCCGTAGAGCTCGGCGGGGGTGCCGACCTGCTGGACCAGGCCCTGCCGCATCACGACGACCCGGTCGCCGAGGGTCATCGCCTCGGTCTGGTCGTGGGTGACGTACACGGTGGTGGTGCCCAGGCGGCGTTGCAGCCGCGAGATCTGGGTGCGCATCTGCACGCGGAGCTTGGCGTCCAGGTTGGACAGCGGCTCGTCCATGAGGAAGGCCTTGGGGTCGCGGACGATCGCCCGTCCCATGGCCACCCGCTGGCGCTGGCCGCCGGAGAGGTTGGCGGGTTTGCGGTCGAGAAACTCGATCAGGTCGAGCACCCGGGCGGCCTCCTCGACCTTGCTGTCGACGGTCGCCTTGTCCACCTTCGCCAGCCGCAGTGGGAAGCCCATGTTCTCCCGCACGCTCATGTGCGGGTAGAGGGCGTAGCTCTGGAACACCATGGCGACGTCCCGCTCCTTGGGGGCGAGGTCGTTGACGACCCGTCCGCCGATGCGCAGGGTGCCCTCGGTGATGTCCTCGAGGCCGGCGATCATGTTCAGGGTGGTCGACTTGCCGCACCCGGAAGGGCCGACCAGGATCACGAACTCACCGTCGGCGATGTCGAGATCCACGTCCCGCACGGCGAGGGATCCGTCGGGATAGCGCTTGGTGACTCCCTCGAGGACGATCTCGGCCATGGCTGGCTTCTCCTTGCCTTCATGCTCATCCCTTGACCGCGCCGGAGGTGAGTCCGGCGACGATCCGCCGCTGGAAGAGCAGGACGAAGATGATGATCGGGACGGTGATCACCACGGCTGCGGCGGCGATCGACCCGGTGGGCTGCTGGAACTGCGAACTGCCGGTGAAGAACGCGATCGCGGCGGGCACCGTGCGCGCGGACTCGGTGGAGGTCAGCGAGATCGCGAACAGGAAGTCGTTCCAGCAGAAGATGAACACGAGGATGGCCGTGGTGAACACGCCGGGCGCGGCCAGCGGGACGATGACCAGCCGGAAGGCCTGCGCGGGGCTGGCCCCGTCCACCTTGGCGGCCTTCTCCAGGTCCCAGGGGATCTCCCGGAAGAACGCCGACAGGGTGTAGATCGCCAGCGGCAGCGAGAAGGTCATGTACGGGATGATCAGCCCGGGCCAGGTGTCGAAGATCCCGATGATCCGCTCGATGTTGAACAGCGGGGACACCAGGGAGATCGGCGGGAACATGGCGATGAGCAGCGACATGCCGATGAGAACCTGCTTGCCGGGGAACCGCAGCCGGGCCACCGCGTAGGCGGCCATGGTGCCGAGGAGCACCGCGATCACGGTGGCGATCAGGGCGATGCCGATCGAGTTGATCAGTGCCCGGGTGAACTCGGAGGTCGCGAAGATGCCCCGGTAGTTCTCGAAGGTCCAGTCCCGGGGGATGTAGTTGCCGTCGGTGAGGGTGCCCGGGTCCTTGAACGACAGTGCGGCGATCCACCACACCGGGAACAGGGCGTACAGCACCACGACGACGTTGACGACGCCCCACCGGGTCGCGTGTGTCGTGCCCGCGGCGGCCATCAGCGCTTCACCTCCGCGCCGGGCGCTGCGGCGCCGAACAGTTTGACGAAGGTGAAGGCGATGATCCCGACACAGATGAAGATCAGGACTGAGATCGCCGACCCGATGCCCAGGTTCAGCGCGGTGAACAGGTTGTCGTAGCCGAGGATGGACAGGGAGCCGGTGCCGTGGGCGCCCGAGGTCAGGATGTAGATGTTGTCGAAAATCCGGAAGGCGTCCAGGGTGCGGAAGAGCAGGGCGACCAGGATGGCCGGTTTCATCAGCGGCACCATGACCTTGGTGAACCGCTGCCAGGGGGTGGCGCCGTCGACCATGGCGGCCTTCAATGTCTCCTCCGGGACCAGTGCGAGGCCCGCCAGCAGGAGCAGCGCCATGAACGGGGTGGTCTTCCACACCTCGGCGAGGATGATCAGCCACAGCGCGGGCCACTGTTCGGTGAGCGGGGCGTCGCCGGTGGGCAGCAGTTCCGCGAGGTAGCCGAGTTCGGGGGTCCAGGCGTACTGCCAGGAGAAGGCGGCGACGACGGTGACGATGCCGTACGGGATGAGCACCGCCGTGCGCACCGTGCCGCGTGCGAAGAGCGTGCGGTGCATCACCAGGGCGAGGCCCATGCCGAGGACGAGTTCGATGGCCACGGACACGACGGTGAGGAACAGCGTGACCCAGAAGGCGTCCCACCAGAACGGCGAGGACAGCACCGAACCGTAGTTGCTCAGGCCCACGAACTCGGCACGGGCGGGGAAGCGCAGGTCGTAGCGCTGGAGGGACAGGTAGACCGCGTAGCCGATGGGATAGGCGGTCACCGCCACCATGACGAGGACGGCCGGCGCGCACAGCAGCCAGCCCAGTCGGCGCTCCTGTCTGGCGCCGGCGGAGAGGGCCTTCCTGCCCTTCGCCGGTCCTGCCATGGTGCTCACGGGATCACACCCTCGGATCGAAGGGCCTGGTCGATCTGTTCCCTGATGGTGTCGACCGCGCTCTCGGGCTTGATCTCCGACGGCGGGGACAGGGTGTGGGAGACGGCGATCGACACGTTCTGGTAGGCGGGGGTGACCGGCCGTACGCTCGCCTTCTCCAGGGAGGCCAGCACCTCCTTGGAGAAGGGGTATTCCTTCATGAACTCCGGCTCGTCGTACAGAGCGCGCAGCGTGGGCGGCAGTCCGCCCTCGAGCGCGGCGGTGAGCTGGTTCTCCCGGTTGCGCAGGCACAGGGCGGCCTCGAACGCGAGGTCGGGGTGGCGGGAGTAGGCGCTGACGGCGAGGTCGATGCCGCCGATGGTGGGGCGGGCGGGGCGGGCGGCGTCGACACGGGGGTAGGGCGCCCAGCGGAAGTCCTTGAACAGCCGCGGGTTGTTGGACCTCATCGACGGATAGACGAACGGGTAGTTGACCTCGAAGGCCGCGACGCCCGACTCCATGGCCAGGCGGTTCTGGTCCTCCATCTGGTTCGGCAGGGAGGGATCGGCGGCCGGGGAGTTCGCGAGGTCACGCATGACCGAGGCGGCGCGGACGGCGGGCGGGCCGAGGGAGGGCTCGGTGGCACTCGGGTTGAGGATGGTGCCGCCCGCGCTGTTGAGCAGGGAGTTGAACCAGACGGTGAGGCCCTCGTACTGGGCGCCCTGGATCTCCACGTAGTGCGGTTTGCCCTGCCGGGCGAGGTCGCGGGACATGTCCAGCATCTCGGACCAAGTCGTGGGCGGGGTGGGCACCAGGTCCTTGCGGTACCACAGGAGCTGGATGTTGGTGTTGTACGGGACGGCGTACAGCCTGCCCTTCCATGTGGCGGTCTGGAGGGGAACGCGGAGCGTGCCCTCGGTGGCCCGGCGCTTCGTCCCGCCGGTCCACTCCCGGATCCAGCGGGCCTCGGCGAACTCGGCGGCCCAGGTGACGTCGAGGCCCAGGATGTCGAGGGAGTCGTCCTCGGCGGCAAGTCTGCGGACCAGCTGCTGGCGCTGGCCGTCGGCGGCCCGGGGCAGCTTGTTGTAGCTGATCCGGTAGCGGCCGCCGGACGCCCGGCTGCACCGGTCCGCGGCCTGCTGCAGGGCGCCGGAGTCGTCCGGGAAGTTGTACCAGTTGAGGGTGGGACGGGAGGTGTTGTCGTCGCCGCCGCAGGCGGCGAGCGTCGATGCCAGCAGGGTCAGCGCGACCAGCGCCCGCGTCCGTCGCGGTCTTCCGGTCCATCCGCGCCTCGCGTGCACGCGCTCCACACCTCGCTCCCGGGACGGCGGCGTCGGTGTCGGACCCCGCGGCGGTGCCTACCCGGCGAAGGTTAAGCAGCACACAGGGCGGCACCAAGGACATTCGAGGAGGATTCGCCCATGTGGGCTCGAAGGTGAGGGCGGCGGTTCAGCGTCGGAGCCGCCGGGAATCACCAGACCGGTCTCGTACGCCACCACGACGGCCTGGGCTCGGCTGTCGAGATCGAGCTTGGTCATGGTGCGGTTGTGATGGGTCTTGACCGTCGCCTCGCTGATGAAGAGCTGCTCGGCGATCTCGGTGTTGGACAGTCCTCGCGCCGTGAGCAGCAGCACCTCCCGTTCCCGGGCGGTGAGCGCCTCCAGGGACGCCGGCGAGTCCGGTACCGGCCTCGAGCGCTGCACGTACGCCTCGATGAGTCTGCGGGTGACGCTCGGCGCGAACAGCATGTCGCCGCGCGCGACCAGCACGCGCGGCAGCGCCGGCCTTCCCGACGACGGAGCGGGGCCGGGCGGCGCGGCGGCCTCGGCGTTCCAGGGTGCGTGCGGTGCGGGCCAGCGGGGTGTCGTTGGCGCAGGTCGCCTCGGCGACGGCGAGTCGCACCTCGGTCGCCCGCGCGGAGTCCCGGCTCATGCCCTTGGTGATCAGGGGACGCTTCTCGCGGATGTCACGTGGGGTGGCGTACGGGTGACCGGCTTCGCGCATGCAGGCCGCCCAGGCGTGGACAGCGCGCTTGAAACGGGGGTCGGCGCCGATGTCGGGGGCGTAGAGGGCGGTGAGACTCTGGGCCGTCTTCTTGGCGCGAAACCAGGTGGGCAGATCACCGTACAGCTCCTTCATGGCCGTGGACCGGCAGCCGTCCCGGGGCGTCCACACCGTGCCGCCCAGCGGCAGTTCGACCTTCACCACACCTGTCTCCGGCGTGCCGTCGAGGTCTTGTTGTAGCGGACGAGGTCCCGCTTGTTCAGTTTCCGCGCGTAGGCGGCGTTGCGGTTCGTCAGCCGTGCCCGCTCCGCCCTCTCCTCGAGTTCCCGGCCGTAGCCGTACTGCTTCGCCCAGGCGACGTCGGTGAGCACGTATCCGTGGCCCTGGCGGTCCGCGACACTCGCGATCGGGCCGATCCAGTACGGGAAGCCATGTTCCCTCATGCACTTCTTGACGAGGATCTCCTCGCCGCGCTCGACCGTGATCTGTTCGGCGTACGTCAGATCACGCGGCTTCACCGTGTCCGCGGGCGGCGGCCGGTTCGCGGGCGGGCCGCATCCCGCCACCACGACGGCCGTGCCGGCGGTCAGCGCCGCGCAGAGAGGGGCGAGCAGCGCCCTCGCCCTGCCCGTTCCTGGTCATGGGTGAGTTCATGCCCGCCCCCCCTGCGGCCCCCGTCAGCGGGGTGTTCCCCGCTCGCCAACAGACGGTATGCGGCCGGCTCCGGCGGATCGTCAGCCCGCCGGTTGACGCTCCCGGTAAACCTTGGCGGTACTCCCCCGGCCCCGCGCAACCGTGGTGGCAGGCCGGGCCGGCGACGGGTGTGCGGACATGACGAAAGGCCGTCCGGGTCTCCCCGGTACGGCCTCCGACTGCCCCTCAGCAAGTCGGGACGACAGGATTTGAACCTGCGACCCCTTGACCCCCAGTCAAGTGCGCTACCAAGCTGCGCCACGTCCCGTTGCCCGTCTGACCTGGGGATTCCCCCGGCCGAACGCGCACGGAAACCATACCGCACTCGGGACGGTGATCGCGCATCCGTTTATCGCCGGCCGGGACTTGACCTCAACTTTGATTGAGGTTGAACGATGGCTGTATGACGATCACCGAGGAACAGACGCGCACCTACGGATTCACGGATCTGCCGTCCTTGATGGGGCTCATGACCGGTGACGAGAAGCACGGTCCGGCCGCGACGTCGACGCTGGACGCGCTGTGGGTGCTGTACGACCGGGTCCTGCGGGTCGGGCCGGAGCGGATCGACGACCCCGGGCGGGACCGGTTCCTGTTGTCGAAGGGGCACGGACCCATGGCGTACTACGCCGTACTGGCCGCCAAGGGCTTCCTGCCGGCCGGCTGGCTGCCGGGATTCGGATCGTACGACTCTCCGCTCGGCCACCACCCGGACCGCGTGCTGGTGCCGGGGGCGGAGATCGGCAGCGGGTCGCTGGGCCACGGCCTGCCGATCGCCGTCGGCACGGCGCTGGGCCTGCGCGCCCAGGGGCTCGACGAACCGCGGGTGTGGACGCTGATCGGGGACGCCGAGCTGGACGAAGGCAGCAACCACGAGGCGATCGCCTTCGCCGGACCCGCCGGCCTGGAGCAGCTGCACACCGTCGTCATCGACAACTCCTCCGCTTCGTATGCCCGGCCGGGCGGGATCGCCGCGCGCTTCGGGGCGGCGGGCTGGTCCGCGTCCACGGTCGACGGCCGTGATCACGACGCGCTGTACGCCGCGTTCACCGCACCGCACCCGGGCAGGCCGCACGCGGTGGTGGCCCGGGTCGAGTCGAAGAACGCGTGACGTTCCCCAGTCTCTTCACCATGGAAAGGACCGATCTCTCGTGGACAGCATGCGTGAGCGCTTCGCCCCTGTCATCACCCGGCTGCTCGACGAGGACCCGCGGGTCGCGGTGGTACTCGCCGAGATCGGCCTGGCCGACTTCGGCCAGGCACTGCACCGGCATCCGGACCGGGTCGTCAATGTGGGCATCCGGGAGCAGCTGCTGGTCGGAGCGGCGGCCGGGATGGCACTGACCGGGCTGCGGCCCGTCGTGCACACCTTCGCGAGCTTTCTGGTCGAGCGGCCGTTCGAGCAGGTCAAGCTGGATCTGGGACACCAGGACGTGGGAGCGGTGTTGGTGAGCGCCGCCGCTTCCTTCGACTGGCCGGCCGGCGGCTACACGCACATGGCCCCGGGCGATGTGGCCCTGCTGGACACCCTGGACGGCTGGACCGTGCATGTGCCGGGTCATCCGGACGAGGCCGAGACGCTGTTGCGGCATGCGGTGGCGGCCGGCGACGACAAGGTCTACGTACGGTTGTCGCTGCAGTCCAACGCTCGCGGGCTCCCCGTGGACGGGGAGCGGTTGCGCACCGTCCGTGAGGGACGCTCCGGGGTCGTGGTCGCCGTGGGACCGATGCTGGACGCCGTGCTGGACGCCACGCGTGACCTGGACGTCACCGTGCTGTACGCCACGACCGTCCGGCCTTTCGACGCGGCCGGTCTGCGTCACGCCACCGGGACGGCCGGGACGGACGTGGTCCTGGTGGAGCCGTATCTGGCGGGTACGTCGACGGCGGCGGCGAACGACGCGCTGGCCGATGTGCCGCACCGGGTGCTGGGGCTCGGCGTGGGCCGGGCAGAGCTGCGGCGGTACGGGCGGATCGACGAGCATGTCGCCGCGCACGGTCTGGACGCCCGGTCGCTGCGGGCACGGATCGGACGGTTCGTCGGTGCGGGCGGGACGGTGCCGGCGGACGCGTGACGCGGGGGCCAGGTCTTCCCGTGCCCGCGTCCCCGGGTGTGTTCCGGGCGGCGTGGGCGAAGGCGGTACGCCGAGCCTCCGCGTGGACCGGGTCGCGCATCGCGAGCGCGGGCGACCGCCCCTTGCGACGAGAGCGCGAAGTCCCGCGACCGCACGGGCGGCGCTCCCCGTCATCGCCTCCGGGCCGGACACGTGGCCGGCCCCGCGCTCCCCAGTGGCCGCCGGAGCCCTCTCCCGGCCGGGGCGGGCCCGCGGTGCGGGATCATGCCACGGAGCGCCGCCCCTGCCCGGTCGGTCCTCAGTCCGCGGGAGGCAGCCCCAGCCGGGGGTGGGACTCCAGGAGCTGGGTCGGAGCGGCCTGGCGCCAGGAGTCGGCGAGGATGTCACGCAGTTCGCCCTCGTCCTCCAGGGCGGCGAGGCGGACCCTGACCCAGGCGAACTGTGCCTCGTGGCCGGCGATCCAGAACTTCCCCGGTTCGGCGAGGGCCAGTTCGTCGCGCTCCTCCTTGGGGCAGCGCACGGCGATGGAGGTCTCGTCCTCGGGCAGGGTGGCGAACATCTTGCCCGCGACCCGGAACGTGGGCATGCTCCAGGCGATCTTCTGCGTCGTGTCCGGCAGGGACAGGGCGATCCGTCGTACGTCTTCGGCATCCGGCATGGCAGGCACCGTAGCGGCCGTCACTGACAATCACCTGGTGGCGGGCGATGTCGCGGCCGCTCCGAGACGCTTGTAGTAGATCGTCGTCGGCCGCAGCACCCCGGCCGGGTCCGCAGCGTAGTCCGGGATGGCTCCGACGGGGGTCCAGCCGGAGGTGCGGTAGAGGTACTCGGCGGGGCTGCCGGTCTCGGTGTCCAGGTGCAGCAGGGTGATGCCCCGCGCGGTGGCCTCCTCCTCCGCGGCGGCCAGCAGGGCTCGGCCGAGACCCCGGCCGCGGGCCGCGCGGTGCACCATCAGCTTCACCAGTTCCGCGCGGTGCGTGCTGTTGGGCTTGTCGGGCAGGGCGAGGCCGACGGTGCCGAGGACACGTCCGGGCTCCTCGTACGCCACCCAGGCCGTGAGCCGGCCGGCGGCGACGGCCGCGCACCGTTCCCGCCACCAGGCGACCGCCTCCGCACGGTCGAGCGGGCCGAGGAAGCCGACCGAGGCACCACCGTCCACGGTGTCGGTCAGGAGTTCGGCCAGCTCCTCGGCCAGCCGCAGCAGGTGAGCGGCGTCGGGGCGGATGACGTTCACGGCCGCACCACCGCCAGGACGTAGCGGACGTCCCCGGGGCCGGGGCAGCGGAACCGGGTCGGGCCCCAGACGCGCAGCCTGAGGCAGTCGCCGTCGCCGAGGTGGTGCTCGGTCCCCCCGGCCGTGATGCGGAGCGCCCCTTCCAGGACCCAGATGTGCTGTTCCAGGCCGGGCACGGGCGGGCGGTCGTAGACGATGTCGGCCCCGGCGGCGAGCCGCCCCTCGACGAGTTCGCCCCGCAGCCCGCCGTGCGGCGGGGACACGGACCGGCGGACGAATCCCGAGGCCCGGTCCTCCCACACCGCCTGGTCGGCGGCGCGCACCACCGGCGCCGGTTCCTCCTCGACCTCGCTGAGCAGCTGGGACATGGTGCGGCCGTAGACGGCGCAGAGGCGGTTCAGCAGGGAGGCGGTGGGGCTGGTCTCCGCCCGCTCCGCGCGGGAGAGCGTGGACCGGCTGATGCCCGTGCGCTCGGCCAGTTCTCCGAGGGACCAGCCGTGCTCGGTCCGCAGTTCCGCCAGCCGGCCGCCGAGCTTCACGTCGACGGGATCCGGGGCCGGCGGCCCCGCCTCCTCCTGTTTCATATTCGGGAAGATATCCCATATTCGAGATGAGGAGGAGGGGCGTCCTACGCTTCTTCGGCCGCCGCGCGGAGCGCGTCCAGGACCGGACGGATCAGTGGGTGCTCCTCGGCACCCCGGCGCACGGCGGCGAAGACCCTGCGGGTCGGCGCCACGCCGTCGACCGGACGGACGACCACGCCCGCGAGATCCATGCCGCGCAGCGCCGAGCGGGGCACCAGGGCGACGCCGCCGTCCGCCGAAGCCAGGGCCACCACCGCGCGGAAGTCGTCCGAGGAGTGCTCGAGACGGGGCTGGAACCCGGCGCTCTCGCAGGCGAGGACGACCACGTCGTGGCACGGGTTGCCGGGGTACGGACCGATCCAGGGGTCCTTGGCCAGCTCGGCGAGCGGCACCTCCGCGGTGTCGGCCAGGCGGTGGGTGACCGGGACGACGGCGTCGAAGGGCTCCGCGTACAGCGGCACGTGGGCCAGTCGCGGGTCGTCGGCGGGGGGAGCCCCGCGGTACTCGACCGCCACGGCGACGTCGACCAGCCGGTCGAGGACCATGGGCAGGCTGGCGTCCCCCTCGGCGTCCTGGACCCGGATGCGGATGCCGGGCGCCGAGGCGGCGAGGCGGGCCACCGCGGGCGCGACGACCTGGGCGATGCCGGTGGCGAAGGCGGCGACCGTGACGGTACCGGCCTCCCCCGAACCGTAGGCGGCCAGCTCGGCCTCGGCCCGCTCCAGCTGGGCGAGGACGGCGTTGGTGTGGCTGAGCAGGATCTCGCCCGCCGGGGTGAGCCGTACCCCCTTGGCACCGCGCTCGACGAGACGGTGGCCGGTCTCCTGTTCCAGTGCGGCGAGCTGCTGGGAGACCGCGGAGGGGGTGAGATACAGCGCGGCGGCTGCCGCCGTGACCGTGCGGTGGTCCGCCACCGCTCGGAGGATGTGGAGCCGCCGCGCCTCGATCATGGATGCGATTGTCTCAAATCGCTCGGTGTGCTCCGCTCAGGCGTCGAGTTCCGCCCGTGCCGCGACGAAGGCGTCCACCGCGCGGTTGACGTCCTCGGCGGAATGCGCGGCGGACAGCTGGACGCGGATACGGGCCTGGCCCTGCGGCACCACGGGGTACGAGAAGCCGATCACGTACACCCCGCGCTCCAGCAGCAGCTCCGCCATGCGGCCCGCGCGGGAGGCGTCGCCGATCATCACCGGGGCGATCGCGTGGTCGCCGGGGAGGATGTCGAAGCCCTCCGCGGTCATCCGGCGGCGGAACAGAGCCGTGTTCTCGGCGAGCCGGACGCGCAGGTCGTCGGCCGACTCCAGCAGGTCCAGGACCTTCAGCGAGGCGGCGGCGATCACCGGGGCGAGCGTGTTGGAGAACAGATACGGGCGGGAGCGCTGGCGCAGCAGGGCGACGATCTCCGCGCGGGCGGCGACATACCCGCCGGAGGCCCCGCCGAGCGCCTTGCCGAGGGTGCCGGTGATGATGTCGACGCGGTCCATCACGCCGTGCAGTTCGGGCGTGCCGCGCCCGCCGGGGCCGACGAAGCCGACGGCGTGCGAGTCGTCGACCATGACCATCGCGCCGTGCCGGTCGGCGAGGTCGCAGATCTCGCCCAGCGGGGCCACGTAGCCGTCCATGGAGAAGACGCCGTCGGTGACGATCAGCTTGCGGCGCGCACCGCCCTCGGCGGCCTCCTTCAGCTGACGCTCGAGGTCGGCCATGTCGCGGTTGGCGTAGCGGAAGCGGCGGGCCTTGGAGAGCCGGATGCCGTCGATGATCGACGCGTGGTTCAGCGCGTCGGAGATCACCGCGTCCTCCGGGCCGAGCAGGGTCTCGAAGACGCCGCCGTTGGCGTCGAAGCAGGAGGAGTAGAGGATCGTGTCCTCCTGGCCGAGGAACGCCGACAGCCGCGCCTCCAGTTCCTTGTGCACCTCCTGGGTGCCGCAGATGAAGCGGACGGACGCCATGCCGTAGCCCCAGCGGTCCAGGGCCTCGTGGGCGGCGGCGACCACCTCGGGGTGGTCGGCGAGGCCGAGGTAGTTGTTGGCGCAGAAGTTGAGGACCTCGCCGGGGCGGCCGCCGGCGGTGACGTTCACGGTGGCGGACTGCGGGGTGCCGATGACGCGCTCGGGCTTGTGCAGGCCTGCGGCGCGGATCTCGTCGAGGGTGGTGCGCAGGTCGTCGCGCACGGAGTCGAACATGTCGGGAAGCTCCTAGGGGGGCGGATGACTTACGCGGTCCAGTCGAGGATGACCTTGCCGCCCTTGCCGGCGGCCGCGTCCTCGAAGGCGGCCTCGAAGTCGCGGTAGGAGTAGCGGCCGGTGACCACCGGGGCGAGGTCCAGGCCACCCTCCAGCAGGACGGACATGGCGTACCAGGTCTCGAACATCTCACGGCCGTAGATGCCCTTGATGGTGATCATCGAGGTGACGACGCGGGACCAGTCGACCGCGAACTCCTCGGCCGGCAGGCCGAGCATCGCGATCCGGCCGCCGTGCGTCATGTTGTCGATCATGTCCCGCACGGCCTCGGGGCGGCCGGACATCTCCAGGCCGATGTCGAAGCCCTCACGCAGTCCGAGGGCGTGCTGCCCGTCGGCGATGGTCGACTCGGCGACGTTCAGCGCCAGGGTCGCGCCGATCTTGCGGGCGAGCTCCAGGCGTTCCTCGCTGACATCCGTGATCACGACGTTGCGCGCGCCGGCGTGCCGGGCCACGGCGGCCGCCATCAGACCGATCGGGCCGGCGCCGGTGATGAGGACGTCCTCGCCGACGAGCGGGAAGGACAGCGCGGTGTGCACGGCGTTGCCGAACGGGTCGAAGATGGCGGCAACGTCGAGGTCGACGGGGACCCGGTGCACCCAGACGTTGGTGGCGGGGAGCACGACGTACTCGGCGAAGGCGCCGTCGCGTCCGACGCCGAGGCCGACCGTGGCCCGGCACAGGTGGCGGCGTCCGGCCAGGCAGTTGCGGCACTTGCCGCACACCAGATGGCCCTCTCCGCTGACCAGGTCACCGCTCGTGATGTCGGGGACGTCGCGGCCGGTCTCCACGACCTCGCCGACGAACTCGTGTCCGAGGACCAGCGGGGTGCTGATCGTCTGCTGGGCCCAGCCGTCCCAGGACCGGATGTGCAGGTCGGTGCCGCAGATGCCGGTGCGCAGCACCTTGATCAGCACGTCGCCGGGTCCGACGGCGGGCTCCGGGACGTCCGCGAGCCACAGCCCGGGCTCCGCCTTCTCCTTGACCAGCGCCTTCAACGCTACGGCTCCTGAGGGTGAGTCCCGGCCCCGGGCACGCCGTGGCGCCCCCGGTCCGGGAGGAGGAGTGGAATCGCACTGCAATCTGCCGTACAGCACCCTCACCGGTCCATCGAGGATTTCTTAAGCGCGACCACAGCTTTGCTTCACGCCGTCACCCCATCGGCGGCGGCGAAGGCCCTCACCGCCGGCAGCCGCCGGCCTCCCCACCGGCAGCCCCGCCGACCTCACAACGGCAGCCCGCCGGCCTCCCGGCGCTCCAGCCGTTGGACGAGATCCGCGGCCTGCGCCTTGATGGCGGCGAGCCCCGGCCGGCCCCAGGCCCGCGGCTGGACGTCGGTGACCGAGACGGTGCCCAGCACCATGCCGGTGCTGTCGACGAGCGGCGCGCCCAGGTAGGAGCGGATGCCGAACTCGTCCACCACCGGATTGCCCGCGAACCTCGGGTAGTCGCTCACGTCCTCCAGGACCAGCGCCCTGCGCCGGGCCACCACATGGGGACAGAAGCCGTGATCGCGGGGCAGCACCCGCCCCAGCAGGGCGCCGCTGCCGTCGCCGCGGACGGCCGGCGCGACGGCCGGGGTGCGCAGGCCCGCGAAGAACTGCCCGTCCTCGCCGAGGAAGTTGACCATGGCGTACGGCGCGCCCGTGAACTCCGCGAGACCGTAGGCGAAGGCGTCCAGCGCGGGTTCGGGACGGTCTCCCAGCCCCAGCCCGCTCAGCCTGCGGATGCGGGCCGGGGCCTCCTTGTCCTCGGGGGTGAGCAGCAGACGACCGGCCGGGCGGGGCGGGTCGTAGCTCATGGGCGGGCTCCCAGGATGTGGGCGAAGATCATATGCGGGCTCCGAGAGGGGGTGCGGGGATCACCTGTGGGCGCCGTACCCCGTCGCGGCGGCCGGGGCGTGGACGATGAGGTGGCGGACGAGGGTCAGCAGGGTCCGGACGCCCGAACTGGAGGTCCGGGCGTCGCAGCACACCACGGGGACGGCGGCGGGGAGGTCGAGGGCGGCACGCACCTCCCCGGGGTCGTAGCGGAAGGCTCCATCGAACTCGTTGACGGCGACGATGAATCCGAGGCCGCGCTGCTCGAAGAAGTCGACCGCCGCGAAGCACTCCTCCAGGCGCCGGGTGTCGGCCAGGATGACCGCGCCGAGCGCGCCCTCGCAGAGCTCGTCCCACATGAACCAGAACCGTTCCTGGCCGGGTGTGCCGAACAGGTACAGCACGTGTTGCGCGTCGAGGGTGATGCGGCCGAAGTCCATGGCCACGGTGGTCTCGACCTTGTTCTCGATGCCGTCGAGGTTGTCGGTGGCGGCGCCGACCGTGGTGAGGAGTTCCTCCGTGCTGAGCGGCGCGATCTCGCTGACTGCGCCGACGAAGGTCGTCTTGCCCACGCCGAACCCGCCCGCCACCAGGACCTTGAGTGCGGTGGGGAACGGATCGTCACCGTCATGTGCGCCGTCGACCCGGTCAGAGCTGTCGTCGTAGTCCATCGAGCACTGCCTCCAGAAGGGCCCGGTCCGTCGGGTTGTGGTGGAACTCGGGGGGTTTGTCGGTCAGCGCCCCGCATTCCACGAGGTCCGCCAGCAGCACCTTGGTGACGGCCACCGGCAGCCTGAGATGGGCGGAAACCTCGGCGACCGGGACGGGCGCGCGGCACAGGTCGAGGACCTGCGCGTGCTCGGGACCGAGGTAGCCGAGGGGGGTGGCGCCGGTGGCTCTCACCTGCGACAACAGGTCGAGAGCGACAGTGGGGCGGGTACGGCCGTTGCTGACCGTGAAGGGGCGCACCAGCCGGCCGGCCGCGTCGTCGAGCCACGGCCCGTCGCCTGCCGCCTTCACGCTCAAGGCCTCATCGCCGGGGGTTCGACGCCCTGCTGCCGGGGTGCGGTCACCAGATACGGGCGGACGGACTTGACCAGCATCGCCATCTCGTAGCCGAGCACCGCGGCGTCGGCCTCACGGCCGGCCATCACCGCGAGGCAGGTGCCGGAGCCGGCGGTGGTGACGAACAGCAGCGTCGAGTCGAGCTCGACGACGACCTGGCGGACGTCGCCGCCGTCACCGAAGCGGATACCGGCGCTGCGGCCGAGGGAGTACAGGCCGGAGGCCAGTGCGGCCATGTGGTCGGCGCTGTCGGCGTCGAGTCCGTGCACGGACTTGACCAGCCCGTCGCAGGACAGCAGTACGGCGCTGTTGGTGTGCGGTACGCGTTGCACGAGGCCGCTCATCAGCCAGTCGAGGTCGGATACCTGGGCTGTCGGCGCATCGCTCGCCATGGTGGATCGACTCCTTGGGGTACGAAGGTCTGCGGGAGCGCTGGAGGTGGGGGTGGGGAAGGGGGTGGTCATCCGGCGGGTGCGCTCCCGTCCTGCCGGGCGGTGTGGTCCATGCGGGGTGCGGCCACGGACGGCCGCGGGGCGGCGGACAACTCCTGCTGGGACTCCGCGAGGCTGATGCCCCGTTGGAAGGCCGCCATGAGATGGGGGTCGTGGCCGGCGGGGTACTCGGGGTCCTGGCGGGGGGCGGGACCGTCACGAAGCTGGGGTGCGATGTGCTCCTGGGCGCGGCGGCGGGGCAGCTGGGGTCGGCCCATGGTGCCGCGCACCGTGGTGCCGCGCGGGGTGAGGGGCGTGGTCCCGTGGTCGGCGGGGGCGTCCCGGTCGCGGTGGTGAATGCCGGGCACGGCCTCGGCGGGGGTGGGGCGCACCTCATGGGCGCCCCGCATGGGCAGCGGCGGGGCGACCGCGCCGGTGTCGCCGTGCGGGGCCTGGGTGCGGGGAGGGGGTGCCACCGGGGTGAGCGGTACGGCGGGTGGGTGCGCGGCGCCGCCGTGCGGGGAGACCGGTGCCGGCCCGGTGACCGGGCGCGGTCCGGCGGGCACGTGACGGGCAGTCGGGACGGTTCCGGTGCCACTGTCCTGCGGCTGCGGTACCGCTGCCGCTCCCTGTCCGCCGGCCAGGGCGCCGGGCTCCGTGCCGAGCAGTGCCTGGGGCAGCACGAGCACGGCCTGGATGCCGCCGTAGATGTTGGCCTGGAGCCGCACGTGGATGCTGTGCCGCTTGGCGAGCTGGGAGACCACGAACAGTCCGATGCGGCCGTCGGCCAGCAGGCTGGCGACATGCACCTGGTCGGGGTCGGTGAGCAGCGCGTTCATCCGGTCCTGCTCGGCGAGGGGCATACCGAGCCCGCGGTCCTCGACCTCGATGGCGAGCCCGGACGTGACGAGGCTGGCCCGCAGCAGCACCTGGGTGTGCGGGGCGGAGAACACCGTGGCGTTCTCGACGAGTTCGGCGAGCAGGTGGATGACGTCGGCGACGGCGTGCCCGCGCAGCGTGCCGTCGATCGGCGGGACGAGTTTGACCCGCGAGTACTGCTCGACCTCGGCGATCGCCGAACGCAGCACCTCCGTCATGGAGACCGGATTGCTCCACTGCCGCCGGGAGACGGCCCCGCCGAGCACGGCGAGGTTCTCGGCGTGGCGGCGGATGCGGGTGGCGAGATGGTCGACATGGAAGAGGCCCTTGAGCAGATCGGGGTCCTCCATCTCGTTCTCCATCTCGTCGAGGAGGGAGATCTCTCGGTGCACCAGGGACTGCAGACGCCGCGCGAGGTTCACGAACACCTCGAGCTTCTGTTCGCTGCCCGCCTGGCTGGAGAGCCGGGAGGCCTGTACGACGGCGGTGACGGCACCGTCGTGGGCACGGGTGAGGTCGGCGGCGAGGAGGTCGAACTCGTCGGCGTCCTCTGCCGGTTCCCCGTGCCGTGCCCGTGGGGGCGGGGTGTCGCCGTGGCGCAGTGCCTCGACGAGGGCGTGCAGATCGGCCTCGCGCCGGGCGGTGCTCCGGCGCAGGGAGCCGATGCGGTCGTACACGGTGCGGGCGGCGCGGTCGGCGGCCACGGCGGCGATGACGACGGCGGCGAAGGTCACCGATGTGGCGCCGCCGAGTACGGCCCACAGGGTGGGGCCCGGCCGTACTCCGGTGGAGCGGACGGCGAAGAGCACGGCCGCGCAGGCGCTGAGCGCCACCGCGACGGGCGGCAGCACCGCGAGGCGCAGGAGCTGGGGCCGTATGTGCGTCTCGGGCAGCGCGGGAGCGGTTCGCGCGGGTGGCCGTCCGTGCCGTCCGCCCTCGCGCCTTTCCGCCCGGGGGGCCGGACCGGCCCTGTGCGCCCGGGGATCGCCGGGGCGCGGGCCGCCGTGGTCCGGCACGCGCGCCACGATCATGGTGCCGACGGGCGCCGGCGTGGGGACGGCGCCCTGCGCTCCGGCCGGGCCCGGGGCGCCGGCCGGGCCCGGGTGCCGGGGCGTCTCGCCCCGTCGACTCCCTCGTCCGCCTTGTGGCTGCACGTACCGGTCCCCGCTCCCTGATCCCGACTCGTCGACGCGGCCCTCGGCACGAACGCGCCCTGCGGTGTGAGTCGTCGCGCCTTCCGACCGACACTCACCGTAGTCACCACCGCATCATGTGCGGTGGGCAGTTGACAAACTCGTGCGGACGGCATCGCGCTCTGGTATGAGGCGTCGTACGACAGACCGATAACCGTTCAGCACATGGGATCGGGAGTGGGTAACAAGTGATCAATGCTGGTCACAAGTGACCTCGGAGGAGTCCGCGAACCCGAACGGGGTCCAGCGGCACGGCACCGCGCCGATACGCCGCCCAGCCGCCTCGGGGCCGACGAGGCACGGCTCCCGGCAGCCGTCGACCCTCTCTCCACTTCGGCCAGAACATTACTCTCCGTAGCGAAAGGGTCGACGGGTTTCGATGGCGGTCCAGGTCGTCGTGGACCGGACGGGACGTGGCTTCCCCCCGGTCCACGGGATGCGCCGAGGGAGGGAATCGGTGCCATCACGGCACTGATTCATCCGACGTATAGTCGCCCTCCAGGGGATGAGGAGGTCACCGTGCCGGTCACCGACGAGGCGATCGAGAAGATCAAGGCAATGATCGTGGACGGCGAGCTGCGCCCGGGTGAGAGGCTGCCCAAGGAGGCGGATCTGGCCGAGCGGCTGGGGCTGTCGCGCAACTCCCTGCGCGAGGCGGTCAAGGCTCTCTCACTGATCCGGGTGCTCGACGTACGTCAGGGCGACGGGACGTATGTGACCAGTCTGGAGCCCGGCCTGCTGCTGGACGCGCTCGGCTTCGTCATCGACTTCCACCATGACGACACGGTGCTGGACTTCCTCGAGGTCCGCCGGATCCTGGAGCCGGCCGCCGCGGCCATGGCCGCCCGGGCCATGCCGGGCGAGGACGTCGCCGCGCTGGCGGAGGTGCTCGACCGCCTTCCGCGGGAGGCGTCACTGGACGAACTCATCGCCAACGACCTGGAGTTCCACCATCTGATCGCCTCCGGCGCCGGCAACCCGGTGCTCTGCTCGCTGATCGACGGGCTCTCCGGTCCGACCGCACGGGCGCGGGTCTGGCGCGGGCTGCCCCAGGAAGGCGCGGTGGAGCGCACGCGCGACCAGCACCGGGCGATCCACGAGGCCATCGCCGACCGGAACCCCGAGCTGGCCCGGTCCTGGATGACGGTCCACGTGGCAGGTGTCGAACAGTGGCTGCGCGGCACTCTCGGCGGGCTGCGGCCGGCGCCCTGACGGCACGTCGGCCCCTGTCCCCCCTTTCCCGCCGGAACGCCGGAACGCCGGAACGCCGGAACGCCGAGTGTCCGCGCGGCCGTCGGACGTGTCCTGACGAAGGTCCGGTGTCCCGGGCGGCCGCCTCCACCGCGGCGGGCAGTTGGTGGGGCTTGACGACGTGGTCGTACGCGAGCCCGGCCCCGGCCAGGACGGCCAGCCCGCGCCGGACGTCCGGGCGCAGCAGCCAGCGCGGGTCGGGCTCCTCCTGCCCCTGGTGGCGAATGCCCACCAGCCGGTCGCCGCCGGGCCGTTCCCGCAGCGATGCGATCGCGTCGGCGGCATCCGGTGCGGTGAGGTCGGTCCATCCGACCACACCCGCGACCAGGTCGCTGCCGGCGGCGAGTGCCAGCAGTTCGGGCGTCTCCTCGGGCACGCGGACGGTCTGCACGACGACCGTGCCGGTCACGCCCGCCGCCCGCGCCTCGGCGGCGAGATCCGCGGCCGAGCAGGAACGGGCGAGCGGCGCGAGGCCCTCGCCCGTGATCCAGGGCTGCGACCGGGTCGTGAGGTCCCAGACGTGATGGTGCGCGTCGATGATCCGCCTGCCGGTCACAGCTCCCACACCACCGGGAGTCCCGCCCCCGCGCCGTCCTCGGAGCAGTCGTGGACGACATCGGGGAGGCCGGCCGTCCGCGCCTGCCAGGCCGCGCCGGCCGGGAGGTGTTCCGGCTCGGCGAGCCGCCGGGCGTGGTCCTCGCACCGCTCCGCCGGCACAACGGCCTCCGGCCGGTAGCCGGTGCTGACGTGCATCCGTCCGCGGCGGGTCCGCTCCTGCGCGAAGTCGACGGTGTGGCCGAGCCGCTCCGGGACCGGGACCACCGCCCGGCCGGTGCCCGGGAACATGGTGTCGTTGCAGCAGGTGGAGAACAGGGCGAGGAGCATCAGTCGGTGTCCTGGGGGGTGGGCACATCGGCGGGGAGCAGCCCGCGTTCCTTGAGATCCGCCCACAGCGCGTCCGGGACTGGGCGGCCGAGCAGGGCGGCGGCGTCCTGGACCTCCGCCGCGCTGCGAGCTCCGGTGAGGACGCTGGTGACGGCGGAGGATCCGAACGGGAAGCGCAGGGCGGCGGCGCGCAGGGGTACCCCGTGCCGCTCGCAGACCGACTGGAGTTCCAGTGCCCGGGACAGCGTGTCGAGGCTCGCCGGGGCGTAGTCGAAGGTGGCCCCGGGGCGCGGGTCGGCGAGCAGACCGGAGTTGAAGACGCCTCCGACGACGACGCCGACGCCCCGCTCGGCGGCGAGCGGCAGCAGTTCGACGAGCCCGGACTGATCCAGGAGGGTGTAGCGCGGCCTACCGGTTGGGACTCGATCGGCGTTGCAAGGCACTTGAGCACGCGTGACGCCGCGTAGCCCCAGAACCGGCCGTACGAGGAGAAGGTGATGCGCTGGGCCGCCTGGTCCATGGACACCGGCTACTCCTACTCCACCGACGGACGGCAGGACTGGCCCGGCGGGTCCGGGTTCGCCGGCGCCGGTTTCCGGCCCGCCTGGTAGGTCAACCCAGGGCAGCGCGACCGGGTGAAGCCGCCGCTGGACGCCTTCTGCAACACCAACAACAACTGCGACTCCGCCAACCCGCCGGACCGCCCCGACGCGAAGTGCTACGAGAAGTACTGGTGGAACAATCCAGCACCTCAGCCGGAAGACGCTCCGGCATCCGGACCATCTCCCCCAACTCGTCCCCGACCGACGTCACCGCTCACCAGCGAGGTCGAGATCGCCCTTGCTCGACTCGGCCGCCCCCTCAGTGATCCGGGAACGGCGCCACGGACGGGCGATCGGACCGGACACCGCCCGCCACCACGGCGCGACCGGCAACCTCCCCGCCGGCTCGAACGGCTCCCCCGGCTGCGGGAACGCCACCGCCTGCCCCGCCTCCTCGGCCACGTCCTTCATCCACTCCCCCGGCTCCCCCCACGCGTGCGTCGCCAGATTGAAGGTGCCCCAGTGGATGGGCAGCAGCACACCGGCCGCCCCGCCGCCCTGCAGGTCGAGATGGGCCCGGACGCCCTCCTCGGGCGTCATGTGGATGTCGGGCCAGAAGTCCGAGTACGCGCCGACCTGGATCATCGTCGCGTCGAACGGGCCGTGGCCGGTGCCGATGTCCCGGAAGCCGTCGAAGTAGCCGGTGTCGCCGCTGTGGTAGATCCGGTGCTCCTCGCCGGCGACCACCCAGGAGGCCCAGAGGGTGTGCTGGGTGTTGCGCAGGCCCCGGCCGCAGAAGTGGCGGGCCGGGGTGGCGGTCAGGGTGAGACCGCCGACCCTCGTCGTCTCGTGCCAGTCCAGTTCGCGCAGCCGGCCCTCGGACACGCCCCAGCGCTCCAGATGCGCACCGACACCCAGGGGCACGGCGAAGAGGGTGTCGGTGCCGGCCAGTGCCCTGATCGTGGGCAGGTCCAGATGGTCGTAGTGGTCGTGGGAGATCACCACGACGTCGACCGGGCCGAGCGCGGCCAGCGGCAGGGGCGCGGGGTGCAGGCGCCTGGGCCCGGCGAAGGGGAACGGCGAACAGCGCTCACCCCACACGGGGTCGAAGAGGACCCGGTGCCCGTCGATCTCCGCGAGGACGCCGGAGTGGCCCATCCACGTCAGGCGCAGCCCCGTGGCGGGCGGGCGGGAGATGTCGGCGAGGGTGGTGGGGTACACCGGGATGTCGCCGTTCGGGGTGCGGCGGGACCGGCTGTCCTTGTCGAAGTAGACCTTCGCCAGGTCCCGCGCCGCGCCCGAGGGACGGATCCGGGCGGTGCCGCCCGGGTTCTGGAACACGCCGTCCTTGAAGTGCGGTGATCTGCGGATGCGGGCCATGCGCTCACCACTCGGGTCCGTGCCGAAGGCCACGGGCCGCAGGGCACTGAGCCCAGGGCTCGGGAAACGGGAACCGGCCACGGTACCTCCAGGAGTAGTTCAGACATCCATTATGTGCGGCCGGTCCGGCACCGTGGCGCCGGTCACGGCCGAGACCTCCGGAGCGGCTCGCGCACCATGAACACGTCCACCGGGTCCTCGGTCTCCGCGGTGAAGCCGTGCCGCTTGTACAGCCGCCGGGCCGGGCTGCCCCGCAGCACGTTCAGCCGGACGGCGGCAGCGTCGCGGTCGCACCGCTCCGGCAGGCGCCGCAGCACGCCCGAACCGATGCCACCGCCCTGATGTTCCGGGGCCAGGTAGAAGTGCTCCAGCCAGTGGCACTCCCCGGCGGGGCGCAGGGCCACGCAGCCGGCGAAGGCGTCGGCCGCCTCGATCACCCAGGTGTGGGCGGGGTCGAAGCCGTCACGCAGCCGCTGCCGCACCCGCCGGCCGTCGTAGCGCCCGAGCCGCTCCAGGTCCGCGCGCAACACCACCGCGCGCAGCTCGGCCACCGTCTCGGCGTCCGCCTGGACCGCCGGTCGCATCTCCCCATCCCGCATGGTCATCACGCTGCCTGCGGGATCTCACGCCACCGAGTCGATCCATACCTTGATGTCGTCCGGCGACAGCGTGCCCTTGGCGATCACGTGGTCACCCGAGGACTCGCCGCGCAGCCGGCGGCCGATCCACGGCACCAGGTATTCACGCGCCCACTGGACGTCGTCCCGGCGGACATCGAGGGCACCGCGGGGCGGCAGGGGCGGCCAGGGCTGCTCCGGGTCGGCGGGGACCTCCAGGCCGAGGGCCAGTCCCGCGCGGAGCGCCACCCGTGTGTGTCCCTCGGGCGACAGGTGCAGCCGGTCGGCGTCCCAGGCCCTGCGGTCCTGGACGCTCCTGAGGGACCACAGGTCGAGCACCGGGCACCCGTAGCGGTCGGCGACGGCCCGTACGTGCCCGTTGTACGTGGCGATCTTGCCGCGCAGATGCCTGAGGAGGGGCACGCCGCGGGTGTCGAACCCGGTCGTCACCATCACGGTGCCCGACACCGCCGTGAGCGCCGCGATCGCCCGTTCAAAGCGCTCGGCCACCTCGTCCGGGTCGGAGCCCGGACGGAGGATGTCGTTGCCGCCCGCACAGAACGAGACCAGATCGGGGGCGAGTTCCACGGCCATGGGCAGCTGGTCCGTCATGACCTGGTCCAGCAGCTTTCCGCGCACGGCGAGGTTGGTGTACTCGAAATCCCCTTCGGGCCGGCGGTCGGCGAGAAGCACGGCGAACCGGTCGGCCCAGCCGACGAACGCCCCGTCGGGGCCGGGGTCGCCGACGCCCTCGGTGAAGCTGTCCCCCAGCGCCACGTACGACCCGATCACTCTTCTGCTGTCACTCTTCGAATCGTCTGCCACAGCAGGTCATGATTCACCTTTTGATGTGACCTACGCGACCGTAGGAAAGGGTTGACGCGCGGTGAGATAAGCCACTGTCAAAACGTTGGTCAATTCCGGAATACGCCGAAGGCCGGACCCGGGGATCGGGGTCCGGCCTTCGGCGCGCGTGTCAGGAAGGTTCCGCGGGGCTCAGAGGGAGACGCCCTTCGAGCGGAGGTAGGAGACGGGGTCCACGTCCGAGCCGTAGTTCGGGGTGGTGCGGATCTCGAAGTGCAGGTGCGGGCCGGTCGAGTTGCCGGTGGAGCCGGAGAGGCCGACCTGCTGGCCGCCGGTCACGCTCTGGCCGGCCGAGACGGACAGCGAGGACAGGTGGGCGTACTGGGCGTAGTGGCCGTCGGCGAGCTGGATGACGACCTGGTTGCCGTACGCGCCGGCCCAGCCCGCGGACACGACCGTGCCGGAGCCGACGGCCTTCAGGGAGGTCCCGGTCGGGACGCTGAAGTCGACACCGGTGTGGTAGCCGCTGGACCACATGCTGCCGGCCACCTTGTAGGCGGTACCGACGCCGCCGCCCGGCACCGGGGAGCTGTAACCGGAGGCGGCCTGGTTCACCGTCGTCCCGGTGGAGGCCTGCGGGGACGCCTGCTCCGCGGACCGCTCGGACGACTGCTGCGCCGGCTTCTCGGCGGGCTTCGCGGCCTTCGGCGCGACAGGCTTCCCGGCCTTCGGCGCGGCGGGCTTCCCGGCCTTGGGCGAAGCGGACTTCTTCGGTGCGCTCGTGGCGGCCTTGCCGTCGACGGAGAGCTTCAGACCGGGGTGGATCAGCGACGGGTCGTCGCCGACGGCCTCGCGGTTGTCCGCGTAGAGCTGCTTCCAGCCACCGTCGACGTGCTCCGTCTCGGCGATCTTCGCGAGGTAGTCGCCGGCCTTCACGGTGTAGGTGCGGGCCCCGTCGCCCTTTTCGGCGGTGGCCTTGTGGCCGGCGACGGAAAGGGACTGAACGGCCTTTTCGGGGGCCGTCTGCGGCGTGGCGGCGGACGCGCCGGTGGCGCCGAGAAGCGGCAGGGCCAGTGCGGCGCCACCGGTTCCGGCGACGGCGATGGAGCGGGTGAAACGCTGAGTCTTGGTACGGCGGTGCTTACCCTTGGCGGGCATGACGCATTCCTCTCCGGCGCCTACGAGGTGAGCTGTCGGGTTCGGGCTGGAGATGCCCGGCCGCGATTTCACGCGACTTAACCCCTAAGCCGTTCCGGAGACCGGAACAGGCAGTCGTACCTGTGGGTCCCCCGCTCCTGCCGTACACGGGTCAGTGTGTGCGGGCTCCGGGCGGCGGCAGGATTAGGCGTCCGTCCGGATCGGTTGGGAACGTAAGCGACCCGGACGCGAAGGGACAAGCGGAGGTTTCCCGCGAACGTGCTTTTCCGTGATCCACGGGAGGAAATGACGTCACCGAGCGTCGACCGTGATTGCTGTGGGCCCGCGAATTCCCTTGCCATGCCACTGAATTACGTGAGCATGGCGACAACACATCGTCACGAATATGACGATGCTCACGCACCCCACCACCATCTCCTTTTCTATCGGGGCACGTTATACCGAAGCGGCCTAATCGGACAGAACACCTGAATCGGTCGATCACAGACGTCGTAGCCGGAACACCGAGGCATCCAGATCTCCCCGCAGACCGGTGGGCAGTCCGTGGTGCGACAGCAGGACGCCACGATGCACTTCGCCCGTTTCGCGGCATTCGTACGAAGCGGCCGGGTCGAGGCCGCGCAGCCGGAGCGCGGGGACGGGTTCCCCGAAGCGCCGCGCCTGAAGGCAGGCGAGGACGACGGTCTCGTCGCCGAGGACGTACTGCACCGCGCTCAGCCCGCCCTCCGGCGGGCGCAGCCGGTACAGGTCGCCGCGCTGTACCACGGGCCGGATCTCCTTGTAGAGCGCCACCCACTCCCGCGCCTCGGCGAGCTCTTCCCCGGTCCACCGCGCGAGATCGCCCCCGACTCCCAGGACCCCGGCCATGGCACTGACGAACCGGAAACGCAGCGAAGCGGCCTGCCCGCCCCGCATCACGTTCGGACTGTCGGTGACCCATGCGGCCATCACCCGGGCCGGGTGGAGTTGGCTGAAGCCGTACTGAATGGCGAGCCGGTCCAGCGGATCGGTGTTGTCCGAGGGCCACACCTGGTCCGTACGGGAGAGGATGCCCAGGTCGACCCTGCCGCCGCCGCCCGAGCAGGACTCGAAGGCCACGTCCGGATGCGCCGCCCGCAGCCGGTCCAGCAAGGCGTAGAGCCCGCGCACGTGGTCGGTCCACAACCGCTGCGGGTAGGGGTCGTCCGGCCAGCCGGCATCGGTGAAGCAGCGGTTGAAGTCCCATTTCACATAGTCGACCGGGGCACTGGAGAGCAGCGCGTCGAGCCGCTCCCACAGGTGCTCCCGGACGTCGTCCCGCGCGAGGTTGAGCACGAGCTGGTTGCGGAACTCCGTACGACGGCGGCCCGGCTGGAACTGCACCCAGTCGGGGTGCGCGCGGTACAGGTCGCGGTCCGGGTTGACCATCTCCGGCTCGGCCCAGATGCCGAACCGCATCCCGAGCCCGTGCACATGGTCCGCGAGCGGCTTCAGGCCGCCCGGGAAGCGGTCGGGGTGGGGCGTCCAGTCGCCGAGCCCGGCCCGGTCGCTCGTACGGGCACCGAACCATCCGTCGTCGACGACGAACAGCTCGACGCCCATCGCGGCGGCCCGCTCGGCGAGCGCCCGCTGCCGCTCCTCGGAGATGTCGAATCCGGTGGCCTCCCAGGAGTTGAACAGCACCGGCCGGTCCCGGTCCGCGTCCGGTACGACATGGGTCCGCTGGTAGGCGTGCCAGGCGCGGCTGGCACCGCCGAAGCCCTGGTCGCTCCACAGACCGGCGAAGACCGGTGTGACGTACGTCTCGTCCGTGCCCAGCATCAGCAGGCCCGAGTCGTCGTGTCCCGCACCGCCGGTGATCTGCACACGGGCATCGGGGAGTTGCGCCACCGAGATGCGCCAGGACCCCGACCAGCCGAGAGCGCAGCCGTAGACCTCGCCGCGCTCCTCGGTCGCGTCGGTGTCGAGCGCGACCCAGGGCAGGTGCTGATGGCCCGTGTGGCCGCGGCGGCTGCCGATGACCTTCTCGCCGTAGGTGAGCGGGGAGCGGGTCAGCCGGGACTCCGCGGCCCAGCGCCCGTGCACCTGGGACAGCCGCCAGTGCTCGCGGTCGGGCAGGGTCCAGGTGGCCGAGTCGGCGCGCAGCAGTTCGACCGCCGGACCCCTGTTGTGCAGCGCCGCCCAACGCTCGATCACGTCGCCGCGCAGCCGGTAGTGCAGGGTGACGGCCAGACCGCCGTCGCGGAAGCGGAGGCGGAGGCCGTCGTCGCCGGTCTCGTGTCCCTCGAAGGCCCACTCGGTGCCGCGCCGCCCGCCGCCCGCACGGACGGAAAGGGCGGGCCGGACAAACCGGGGGCCGCCCTCGGCCGGATACTCCTCGCGTCCGTCGAGGCGGGACTCGAACGGCCAGTCGTCGGGCAGTGGACGCGCGGCCAGGGCCTCCGCGTCGGCGAGTCCGATCCGCGGGCCCCAGTGCAGGTGCACCAGTTCGTCCCGGTCCGTGACATGGAGCGCGTAGCTGCAGGCCGGACCCGGCAGAAGCCACGTACGGCCGTCCTCAGAGACCTGCGTCACCGGACCTCCCACAGACCTGAACAGATGCGATCAGACACCAACATCATCGGGGGTGTGCGGCGTCCGGACAATGCCTGTGGACAACTCATTGCCCCAGGCAGGCATGTCGTATCGTCGAGTGGTGCCCGTCGACGAGCCGCGCCGACGGCGCCGAGTGGGAGGAGTCCTTCGTGACGCAACAGATCCCGTCGACCGAACCCGAACTGGCCGGGGTGCGCAACTTCCGCGACGTGGGCGGACTGCCGACCGTGGACGGCCGGCGGGTGCGGCACGGAGTGCTGTTCCGCAGCGGTCACCTCGCCCACGCGACCGCGGAGGACGCCGCCTTCCTCTCCTCGCTCGGGCTGCACACGATCTTCGACTTCCGCAACGCGGCCGACCAGAGGCTGGAGGGGGCGGACGTCGAACTGCCGGGCGTGCGGAACGTGAACCTGCCGCTCAGTGACCCGGCCGACGGCGCCGAATTCTGGAAGATGGTCCGCGACGGCGACCTGGACCAGTTGCGCTCGGTCCTCGCGGACGGCAAGGGGGCGGCCCGGATGATCAGCTCCTACCGCCTGATCATCAAGGAGCGCACCGCCGAGCACGCCCGCGTGCTGCGCTCGCTCGCCGAGGACAACGTTCCCGCGCTGATGCACTGTGCGGCAGGCAAGGACCGTGCGGGTCTGTCGGTCGCGGTGACACTGCTCGCCCTGGGCGTCGAACGGGACGCGATCGTCGACGACTACCTGAAGTCGAACGCCACGCACCGCCGCTACAAGGTGCGCCGCAGCGGAAGCTCCGCCTCGGCCTACTCGCCCGAGGTCATGGAACTGCTCAACCCCCTGTTCGACGCGCGCGCGGAGTATCTGTCGGCCGCGTTCGAGACCGTCGAGGAGACGTGGGGCGGCGTGGAGACCTATCTGGAGCGGGCGCTCGGGCTCACCACCGGAGTCCGGGAGCGGCTGCGCGAGCGCATGCTCGACTGAGGCCGGGGCCCGTCGTGCGCGTCAGGCCCCACCGTCCGGGGATCACCTCACTTCTTGGGGGCCACCTCGAACAGGAAGTAGATGAAGGCCGCGAAGAGGTGCCCCACCACCACGTAGACGAACAGCCGCACCCACAAGGCGCGGGGGATCTTCTCCTCGATGTCTTTGCCCGTCATGTCGTGTCTCCGTGGATCGGGCCCAGGCACAGCGCGGCCGTGGGACTCTGCAGCAGGGTGTGGACGAACAGCAGCTCGACCCCGTCGGGGTCGGACGCGGCGATACGGTGCGGGGTCAGCGAGTCGAAGTGCGCGCTGTCCCCCGGGGCCAGCCGGTGCAGGGTGTCCCCGAGGCGGAGCCGCAGCCGCCCCCTGAGGACGTACAGCCACTCCTCCCCGGGGTGGACGCGCACCATGTCGCCCTGGGAACCGTGCGGCACACGGACCCGCAGGGCCTGCATACCGCGCCCGGGGGCGCCGGCCGGCCAGTATGTCCAGCCGCCCGCCACCGTGGAGTCCATGTCGGCGGCGCGCACCACGGCGTGCCGGCCGGGGGCCGCCTCACCGAGCAGCTCGGAGACCGTCGTACCGTAGACGCGGGCGAGGGAGAGCAGCATCGGCAGCGAGGGCTGACGCTGCCCGGTCTCCAGCCGGGAGAGATGGGCGGGCGACAGACCCGCGTCACGGGCGGCGGCCTCCAGGGTCAGGGAGGCCCGTCGCCGCAGGGCACGCAGCTGCGGCGCGACCGCGGGGACCGCGCCGGCCGGCTCGGCCGACGGTTCGGTCTCGGAGGCCTCGGAAGCCTCGGAGGAGCTCATGCCCCTCATTGACCCAGCAATTTACCCCTGTGGCAACTTTGTTGCCTCAGAGGCAAAACGCTCACTCGCTCGCCCGCCCCGGTCAGCGGTTGGCAACCGCCTGCTTCACCAGTGTCCTGCCGAACTCCCAGATCAGTCCGCCGTCGTGCGCGTCGTCCATCACGGCGGTGAAGGCACCCACGAACCGGTCCACGTCCCCCTCGTCGATGATCAGCGGCGGAATCAGTTTGATCACCTCCATGTGGTCGCCGGACACCTGGGTGAGGATCCGGTGCCGCTGCAGCAACGGGACGACCACCATCTGCGCGAAGAGCCCCTTGCGGGCGGCCTGGAGCATGGTCCAGCGTGAGCGCAGCTTCAGCGACCGGGGCCGCCCGAACTCGATGCCGATCATCAGGCCCCGGCCGCGGACGTCGGCGAGCAGCTCGTACGTGCCGGTCAGGGCGGCCAGCCGGGTCCGCAGCAGCTCGCCGGTGCTCCGGGCCTT
The DNA here is from genome assembly GCF_055569765.1 of Streptomyces sp. NPDC031365. Taxonomy (NCBI): domain Bacteria; kingdom Bacillati; phylum Actinomycetota; class Actinomycetes; order Kitasatosporales; family Streptomycetaceae; genus Streptomyces; species Streptomyces sp. NPDC031365. The sequence goes on from NZ_JBVIIM010000014.1 coordinate 192,017, forward strand.
CGCGACGATCTGCTCGTTCTCCATGACCGACAGCACCGCGAGGCCGGCCGCCATGGCCTGAGCGTTGGCCCCGAAGCTGGCCGAGTGGACCAGCACCCGGTCCATCGACGAGTAGACCTTCTTGAAGATCCAGTCCTTGCCGATGGTCGCGCCGACCGGCACATAGCCGCCGGAGAGCGCCTTGGCCACGCACACCAGGTCCGGCTCGACCCCCTCCTCGTGCTGGTAGGCGTAGAAGTCGCCGGTTCTGCCCAGCCCGGTCTGCACCTCGTCGGCGATCAGCAGGGCCTTGTGCCGGTGCAGCAGGTCCTGCGCGGCACGCAGATAACCGGGCGGCGCCTCGTGCACGCCCTTGCCCTGGATCGGCTCGACGATCAGGGCCGCCACGTCCCCCCGGCGCAGCTCCCGCTCCAGGGCGTCGAGGTCCCCGAGCGGTACGGCCGTGTCCGGCAGCAGCGGGGCGAAGCCGTCCCGGAAGCCCGCTTCCCCGTTGACGGACAGGGAGCCGGTGGTCAGGCCGTGGAAGGCGTGCTCGCAGTACAGGACACGCGGTCGGCCGGTCACGTACCGGGCGAACTTCAGGGCGCCTTCGACCGCCTCGGTGCCGCTGTTGCCGAAGAACACCCGGTCCAGGTGAGGGCTGTGCGCGAGGAGCTTCTCGGCCAGCAGGCCGGGCAGCGGCTGGCAGTCGAAACGGGTGAGGTCGGCGAGGGAGGCGTCCAGGACGTCGTGCAGCGCCCTGCGGACCACGGGGTGATGGCGGCCCAGCCCCATCACCCCGAACCCGGCGAGCATGTCCAGATGGTCGTTGCCGTCGGCATCCCAGAAATGGGCGCCCTCCGCCCGCTCGTAGACCCTGTCGAAGCCGATGGTGTGCAGCATGCGCGGGAGCTGGTGGTTGAGGTACCGGGTGTGCAGCTCGTAGCGCTCCGCCCCGCGCTCGGCCAGCAGCGCGCCGAGGTCGAAATCCCCGGTCTCCGACGAGTCCGGCACGGACTCCGCGGTGGTCATGCCTGGTGCTCCTGTGGGTCCTGTGGCTGTTTCCCGAGCTCTTCGCCGACGGCGAGGCTCGCGCTGATCCGTCCGGCGATCTCGACGGGAGTGAGGCCGATGTCGGCGAGCACCTCACCGCGTTTGGCGTGCGCGAGGAACTGCTCCGGGACGCCGAACCGCCGTACAGGTACGTCGACCTCGGCGTCGCCCAGTGCCAGCGCCACCGCCGAACCCACCCCGGCCGCCCTGCTGTTGTCCTCGACGACGGCCACCATACGGTGCCCGGCGGCGAGCCGCGGGAGGGCCGGGTCGACCGGCTTGACCCAGCGTGGGTCCACGACCGTGCATCCGATGCCGCGCGCGCGGAGCAGTTCGGCGGCCTGGAGGCAGACCGGCGCCATTACGCCGACGGCCACCAGCAGCACCTCGGGTGCGTCCGGCCGCAGGAGCACGTCCATGCCGCCGACACGGCCCAGCGCGGGAATCGCCGGGCCCACGGACTCCTTCGGGTACCGCAGGAGGGTGGGAGCGTCGTCGACGGCGACCGCCTCGCGCAGCTGGGCGCGCAACTGGTCGGCGTCGCGCGGCGCGGCGATGCGCAGGCCGGGGACGACCTGGAGGACGGACATGTCCCACATGCCGTTGTGCGAGGGCCCGTCGACGCCGGTCACTCCGGCCCGGTCCAGGACGAAGGTCACTCCGCTGCGGTGCAGCGCCACATCCATCAGCAGCTGGTCGAAGGCGCGGTTGAGGAAGGTGGCGTAGACGGCGACGACCGGGTGCAGGCCGCCGGTCGCCAGTCCGGCCGCGGACACGACCGCGTGCTGCTCGGCGATGCCGACGTCCCACACCCGGTCCGGGAACCGCTCGGCGAAGGCACCGAGGCCCACCGGATGCAGCATGGCGGCGGTTATCGCCACCACGTTCTCGCGTTCCTCGCCGATCCGGACGATCTCCTCGCCGAAGACGGAGGTCCAGGACGGACCACCGGGCGGGGCGAGGGGCGCGCAGGTGAGGGGGTCCATCACGCCGACGGTGTGGAAGTGGTCCTCCTCGTGGGCGAGGGCGGGTTCGTAGCCGCGGCCCTTCTCGGTGAGGCAGTGGACCAGAACGGGTCCGTGGAACCGCTTGGCGCGGCGCAGCGCGGACTCCACGGCCAGGATGTCGTGGCCGTCGATCGGGCCGAGGTACTTCAGACCGAGGTCCTCGAAGAGGCCCTGCGGGGCGAAGGCGTCCTTGAAGCCCTTTTTCGCACCGTGCAACGCCTCGTAGACGGTGAGGCCGACCACGGGCGTGCGCTGGAGAACGTCCTTCCCCCAGGCCAGCACACGTTCGTAGCTGTCGGTGGTGCGCAGGGTGGCGAGATGGTTGGCGAGGCCTCCAATGGTGGGGGCGTAGGAGCGTTCGTTGTCGTTGACGACGACGATCAGCGGCCGGTCCTTGGCGGCGGCGATGTTGTTGAGCGCCTCCCAGGCCATGCCGCCGGTGAGGGCGCCGTCACCGATCACCGCGACGACATGACCCTTCTCCCCCCGCACCCGGCGGGCCTTGGCCAGCCCGTCGGCCCAGCCGAGGGCCGTGGAGGCGTGGCTGTTCTCGATGACGTCGTGCTCGGACTCCTCGCGGGAGGGATAGCCGGATAGCCCGCCCTTTCCCCGCAGTTTGGAGAAGTCCTGACGGCCGGTCAGGAGCTTGTGTACGTAGCTCTGGTGGCCGGTGTCCCACAGAATGCGGTCGACCGGCGACTCGAAGACCCGGTGCAGGGCGACGGTGAGTTCCACCACCCCGAGGTTGGGTCCGAGATGGCCGCCGGTCCTGGCGACCGCGTGCACCAGGAACTCCCGGATTTCGTCGGACAGTTCGCCGAGTTCCGCCTCGGTCAGCGCCTTCAGGTCGCGTGGTTGCCGGATGCTCTCCAAAATCGTCACGCTCGGGCCCCCTCTTCGACATTCCGTGCTGTTCAGCTCACGGTGACGGCCGGCTCCCCCGACGCAATACCGTCCTTCTCCATCTCCTCGGCGATCTTCATCGCCTCCTCGATCAGCGTCTCCACGATCTTCGACTCGGGGACGGTCTTGATGACCTCGCCCTTCACGAAGATCTGGCCCTTGCCGTTGCCGGAGGCGACACCGAGGTCGGCCTCGCGGGCCTCGCCGGGGCCGTTCACCACACAGCCCATGACAGCCACCCGCAGCGGCACCTCCATGCCCTCCAGCCCCGCGGTGACCTCCTCGGCGAGCTTGTAGACGTCGACCTGGGCACGTCCGCAGGACGGGCAGGAGACGATCTCCAGGCGCCGCTCCTTCAGTCCCAGCGACTGGAGGATCTGGATGCCGACCTTGATCTCCTCGACCGGCGGGGCCGACAGCGAGACCCGGATGGTGTCGCCGATGCCCTGGGAGAGCAGGGCACCGAAGGCGACGGCCGACTTGATGGTGCCCTGGAAGGCGGGACCAGCCTCGGTGACACCGAGGTGCAGCGGATAGTCGCACTGGGCGGCGAGCTGACGGTAGGCCTCGACCATCACGACCGGGTCGTTGTGCTTGACGGAGATCTTGATGTCCCGGAAGCCGTGCTCCTC
>NZ_JBVIIM010000015.1:0-92104 GCF_055569765.1 Streptomyces sp. NPDC031365
GCTCAGTGCTTGGCATATGGGGCGGTTCTCCTGTCGTGCCCTCTCAGGCTAACCCCGCAGAGCGGGACGTCTCACCCAAGGCTGACAGAGAGGGGCAGTGCACCTCGATCGTGACCAGGTCCCATTCGGGCTGGCCGTAGGCGACCGTATCCCAGTCGCACAGGACCGCCCCGCCGTCCGGGGCGTGGAGGGCGTTCCGGTGCTGGGGGTCGCCTTGGATCAGCCCTCGGGCCAGGGGGAAACGAATGTCTCGGAGCTCGGCTGCGAGGCGATCCGTCTGCGCTTCCATGAATCGGATGGCGTCAGGCGGCAGGCACGTTATGGCGGACAGTGAGCGTCGGATGGCCCCGACGTTGTCGTGCTCGGGGAAGCAAAGCGATGGCAGGGGCAAGTTGTGGAGCTCACGGAGGGGCTGCGCCAGTTGCTGGGCCTCTACGGGCTGCTCGGGCTGGGGCAGGTAGGTCCAGAAGGTGACCGCGTGGCCGTCGACGAGGACGGGCTGGTCGACGGGGTGGAGCGGAACGGTGGGGAAGCCCGCGGCCATGAGCCGCCTGACGAACTCGACCTTGCGGGTCACGTCTTCGACCCGGGAGCCCTTGCGGGCGATCTTCGCGACGACTTGTTCCTTCTCCAGCAGGACAACCGCGTTGGTGTGGCCGCGGAGGAGGCGGGAACCGCGGCTGTCGAGGCAGGCGGCAGCGCACGCCCGTTCCAGGATCCGGTGCATCTCGGCCTCGTCGTACCCGCCGGGGGCCGGCGCCATCTCTCTCATGCGTTCCAGGCTCGCGGACACATGGCCGAGTGTCACATCTGGCCGGGAGGAAGTGCGAGAATTTCGCGCAGTTCCCGCGCCACACGGCTGCCTCGAACGCGCGGCGGCAGGACTTCCACGACCTCCCGCGCCCGCTCCTCGACGATAGGGGTCCGATGCGCCGGATCTGTCCGCAGGAACGTGGCGGCCGCCAGTTGGCATGCTTCCTCGGTGCTGTGTTCGTGGGCGAGGCAGAGGGCTGCCTCGAAGTGGAGGAGGGCCGGGTCGATGCCGGTCTTTTCCGGGTACAGAGCGAGCGCGCTCTCCTGGACGCGTCGGGCTTCGGCGGTCCGCCGGAGGGCGGTGAGGGTGCCGCTCATATAGAGGAGAAAGCGCCGCTCAGGGAAAGCGAAGGCGTCGTTGCCCGTGTCCGCTCTGGCGTGGCTTCGCTCGAAGATCTCGGTGGCCTGCCGAAGGGCGGCTTCCGCTCCCTCCGCATGACCAAGCTTCGCCAAGGCCCGTGCCTCGGCGGCCGAAGCGAAGGCGGCGGTGGGCGTGGGCCGGTTGCGGCAGAGGATTCGTGCCTCTCTGGACAGGGCGACTGCGGCCTCGATCGGGCCGTAGTGGTACGGGAGCATGGCGGCCTGTGCGCGGACGCGGGCGCGCAGCTCGGTGTTGCCGCTGTCGTCGGCCGCGTTGCGGGCGGTGGCGTACCAGGACTGCGCCCGGCGGAGGTGCCCGAGTTTCATCAGGGCGTCGGCGATCAGTGTGGCGATCATCGCTGTGAGTTCGGAGAGCCGGACCTGTACAGCGGCCGGCTGACGGTGGGCGGCGATGTCCTCGACCTCGGACAGGTGGCCCAGCAGAATCTCGATCATCGGCGCGGGCGGCGTGTAGACGTACTGTTCGCGCGCCCACAGCAGCTGCTCGTCGAGCAGGTCCAGCTGTGTGGGCGTCACCGTGCCCACCGCAAGGGTGCGGTCGACCGACCGCCGGGCGGCGTCGATCTGCTGGTCGAAGGAGAGGGGAATCGTGTCCGCCGCGCGTCGTGAGGCGACCGCGGGGGTGAGTGCCTGCTGGGATCTCCGTGCCGGCGCCCTCTCCTCAGCCGGAGGCTCGTCTGGCGACGAGAACTGGCTGCTTCCGCGCAGTCCCAGGTCCTGGGCCGTGCTCGCGTAGAACTCGCACAACAGGTCCACGGTGACCGGGCGGGGCTGCCGGCCCTTTTCCCAGTGACCCAGTTGATCACCGTCCGCCCGGGGCGCTGCTTCGTACCGTGCTCCGAGAGTGTTGAGGCCGTCGGCGGCCTCCTGCAGGGTCAGCCCCCGCGCCAGGCGATGCGCGCGGAGCAGCGTCACACCGCAGTGGGCGTGGATCCGATGGGCGGTTTCCTGGACCGGCTCTCCACGGTCGACGGCGTCCTCGCGTAACCGCTGTGCACAGGACCGGACGGTGCGGCTTGTGGTCCAAGGCCCCTCCTGCAACTCGCCCTGCTCCTACTCCCGGCAGCGTATCGGTGAGGCACTCCCCCATCCGCGTAATCAGTGACTGATTCGACGGCCTGGCGACCGGATCAGTCACCTGCAAGCAAGAAGTGACTGATCGGCGAAGGGTGACTGTTGTTCGTCGATACCGGTGGGGCGAACCTTGCTGCTCCCAGAAGCCCGACGAACCGCTCGTCGGCCGGTGGCGTCGAACGCCCGGTCGCCGGGCCTGCATTCGCCGTCGCCTCCCACTGCACCTTGCGGCGGGAAGACGCAGCGTTCGTCACCCACAGGGAGGTGGATCGATGACGTCCTCGCCGTATCACACGGTCCTGGCCGAGCTGGCCGATGGTCAGGGAATCGAGCGTGCGGCAATCGAGGTCGAGAGCACGCCGGCGTCGGTTCGCGACGCGCGGTCCTTCGTCCGGCAGCAGCTCTTCGGCTGGCACTTCCCCGAGGCGGGGGACTTCACCGACGGGGTGGTACTGGCTGTCAGCGAGCTGGTCACCAACGCGGTGCTGCACGGCCGGACCCGGCCGGCGGACGACAGCGAGCACGTCGGTATCACGCTGGCCCTCAAGCCGGGCAGAGCGCTGGGTGTTCTGGTCACTGACAACTCCAACGAGACGTCCATGGCGGCCGTTCGGCCTGCCCCGCATGCCACTTGTGGCCGTGGTCTGAAGCTCGTCGACGCGGTGGCCGACTACTGGACGGCAGCGCCGCGAGAAAACGCCCAAGGGGTCACCGGCAAGGGCGTGTGGGCCCTCTTCCGTTGCCCGGAGCCCACTGGGCTCCTCTCTCGATCGGCGTGACAACCCATGTCATCGAAAAACCTCCGAACCCGACGACTTCCTGTGACACCGGGAGTCTTCACGCCGTGCGTGCTCGACGAGCCGAGTGGCCGTCTGAAGGATGCCCCGCTGCTCTCCACACAACTACGGGCGCTCGCTGGCGTCGCTCCAGTAGGTCGGGGCGAGCATCTCACCGGGCCAGGCCGGCTGGCGGATCGGGCCTCGTGGGCCCATCTGCTGGAAGTACGGGGCGAGGTCCAACACGGGAGTGCCGTCGACCGCGTCGAGGTCGGTGACGTGAAGGTCCCGGCCGTCGACGTCGACCAGGCGCGGGAAGCTGATCGCGAGTTGGTTGGGGCGGCGGTGGTTGCGGTGCACGAAGGTGCCGGTCGCCGGCCATCGGGCGTCGCCGCGCGGGCTGCGGGCGTGCAACTGCACGTCTTCGGGGCGCGCCCGGTGGAAGCGCCAAACCACGGTGAGGTGCGAAAACTCCCCAATGCCCTGGAGGGTCTCCAGCGGGTACTCGTCGTTGAGCCGGATGATCGAGCGGACGCCGCCCTGGTAGTCGTCCAGGACCTGGGTGTGACCTCCGACGACCGTGGCGATCGAGCTGACCTCGTAGCTGGGCACCGTTCTTCCCTCTCCATCCCTCTGACTACCGGCACGGCTGCACGCCTCGCAGCAGGACGCCGACGTGATCGGGTGTCAGCTTATGGCTCGCAGCATCTCCCGGGCGCGGCGGTCGAGCTCCGCGATGTGACGGCCGCCGCGGCCGCGCACGGGAGACAGGTCACTCCGCATGCGGACGATGACGTCCCGGGCCCGTCCGGACTGCACGCCGGTCATGGCGTCCAGAGCGCGGCTCCAGGTCGCGCACGCCTCGTCGACGTGGCCCTGCTGCACCTGTACGGCGCCGAGGTAGCCGAGGGTCACGCTGTGGGTGCGGGCGTACTGCTGGCGGCGGCGGGTGGCGACGCTGCATTTGAAGTGGATTTCTGCGTCGAGCGGCTGCCCAAGATCGCGCAGGGCACAGGCCGTCTCGTGGGCAAGGGAGGCTTCCTGGAAGAAGCCCACGCGGCCCGGCGCCTCGTTGTTGTCGGCTCGAGCGAGGTCCCGTTCCGCGCGGCTGATGGCCGCGAGAGTTGCGGGATGGTCACCGTCGGCCGCCAGGGCTCGCGCGTGGACGATCGCGAGCAGGGCTTTCTCCCGGGGGCTCGCCTGACCGTAGCGGTCGCGGGACATGGAGGCATCGGCCAGGGCGAGTGCCCTACGCGGATGTCCGAGGTCCACGGCTTGGTGGGCAAGGGCGCGCAGGGAGCCGTCGTAGCCACGCCCGGCGAGCCCCGCCTGCAGCCGGGCCGCCCGGTCGAAGGCCCGCACGAACGCGGTCGCGCCGAGCCCCGCCAGGGACCGCCAGGCCGCGGCCCGGGTGGTGTGCCCGAGCCGCGCGGCCTGCGCCGCCCGGATGCGGCGCACCGAGTCGAGCAGCAGGAAGCTCATCCGGTACGTCACCAGGGCGACGTCGACCACGGGCGCGGGCACCCCGGCGCGCACCAGGCGCGGCAGCAGATCGGACATCGGGGTGGTGAACGCGAACAGCAGCACCCCGAGCGACGCCGCCGACGTCCGCAGCAGCAACTCCCCGGCGCGCGACGGCCCGTCGTCGGCCAGCGACACGAACCCCTCAGGTCCGCCGACCTGCACCAGCAGCGTCGCGGCGCCCGTCACGCAGAAACCCAACGGCACCTTGTACGCCCGCCACAGCCCCCGGCCCGGCACCCCGGCCGGGCCGAGCAGCAGCACCAGCGCCGTCACCAGCACCAGCGCCGCGCCCGGCCAGGCCGGCAGCGAGATCGCGAGCACGGTCAGGCCGAGCCCGAGCACGGCTTTGTCCACGGGATGGCGGCGGCGCCAGCGACTGCCGTGCGCCGCCGCGTCGATGGGCAGCACGGGAGGTCAGTCCCCGTCCGCTGCCGGGCCCTTGGCGGGTTCCCCGGCATCGGCCGAGGCCGCCGCGCGGGCCCGTTCCTCGCCCTGCCGCCTGCCCCGGCGCAGGCCGAAGTAGTAGGCGAGGACGCCCGCGCCGATCGCCGCCTGGAGGGAGAACAGCCCCGACTCGATCTCCCCGGACGGCGGTTCGTACAGCGGCGAGAACCAGGGCTCGTAGTCCGGCTCGTTCTCGACGATCGCCGTCTCCGCCTCGCCGTCGGCGCCGGTGAACGGCTCCTCCTTGTGGTCGCCCAGACCGAGCGCCAGCGGCAGCACCGCCAGCGCAGCCACCGCGAGCAGCAGCAGATTGATCTTCGTGTTGCGCTTCACCGGGCCACCGCCGCACGCTTCGCGGGCCTCGCCAGCAGCACCCCGAGCCGGGTCAGCTCCCCCTTGCTGGACTGCACCAGCAGCCGCATCACCAGCACCGTCAGCAGGCCCTCGCTCACCGCGAGCGGGATCTGCGTGACGGCGAAGATGGCGCCGAACTTGCCGAGCGCGCCCAGGAACCCGCTGCCCGGGTCGGGGAACGCCAGCGCCAGCTGGACGCTGGTGACGCAGTACGTGGACAGGTCGGCGACGAACGCGCCGCCGAAGACGGCGCCCATCAGCGGCACGTCGTACCGGCGCAGCAGCCGGTAGACCCCGTATCCGGCCCAGGGGCCGACGATCGCCATGGAGAAGACGTTGGCGCCGAGCGTGGTCAGCCCGCCGTGCGCCAGCAGCAGCGCCTGGAACAGCAGCGTGATGGTGCCGAGGACCGCCATCAGCGGACGCGGCACCCCAGGCGATCGCGTGCGCCGGAGGCAGGAAACCCTCGGCTATGTGCATGGCTCAGCAGACCCTCTCCAGCACCTCGTGGATGGTTGACGCGCCTTGGCCGGTCTCCTGGCTGACGGGTACCACCGCCCGTGCCCCGCCTTCCCGGGTCCCGAAGGACCCAGTGGCTGCCCGTAAGGGCTGGAGCCGGACTTCCCGATCAAGTGGCGAGGGCCGCACCGGCATCACACCGGATTTCCCGTTCACCAAGGCGTGGTGACAGTAATCGGCCCCCGGGGGTGGTGACAAGCGGGCATCAGGGGCGCGAATCCGGGCGCACACCCGCACACCGGTGCACTCGGACACCCCGGAGGTGCCATGTCTCACACTCGACGGCCCTGGAGGAGTTCCGGTGGACCGCGGAGGGGGCCCCGGTCAGCGCCAGGCTGACCGGGGCCCCTCGTCGGTACTGTGGACGGGACTCTCAGACGTACGGCATGAAGGTGGCCACGAACAGGTTCTCGTCGCCGTCTTCCGCCGCGCTCTCGAACTCCTCACAGACCTCGGGTCGAGCGAGGCAGGGGAAGTCCTCGTAGCTCTGCACCGTCACCCCGTATTCGGGATGTTCCGCCGGAGTGTCCCCGGACAAGAGCAGCGGACCGACTCCGCCCGCTCGCGTGCTCCAGCCCGCCGACCGGAGGGACTTGGCGATGTCCTCGGCGGGATCGCCGTCCGCGGACACCGGGGAGACGGCAAGGAGGGCGAGCGATTCCTCCCAGTCGTTCCCCGGGTTCGAGGAGTGCCCTTCGGCCAGGATGCGCACATTCCCGGAAGCGGCGGACTCGACCACGTCGTCCGGCACACCGGGCAGCTGCATCCACTCACGGATGAGAATCCACCCGGCCGCCAACACGACGACGGCCACGGCCGCTCCCGTCAGGCGAAGCGTTCTTGTCCATTGCAGGATCATCCACAGTTCCTCACGACGTTGGAGCAAAAGCCGCCCGGATCCCCGTACTGAGTGGCCGGCAGCGACGACAGCCCGAACAGGTCGGACATGGACTGCCCGGTTCCGGACAGGTAGGCCATGTTCGCGTCGAACCGCGCCGATCTCCTGGAGATGATCGAGCTGCTCTGCGCCAGGTTGTCACCCGGGACGCGCAGACGGGCCGCCTCGTCGTCGCTGAGCGAGTAGCCAAGATACGCCTGCTTGGCGTTGCTGCCCCTGGTGGTGTCCACCTTCAGTTTCAGGACCGCGACGGAGACGGCGAACTCCTCGTTCACATTCAGCGCGTGACGGATGGCATCGAGCGATGTGCCTTCGAATTCATCGTAACCGGCGTCGATCAGCGTCTGGCGAGCGGTCGCCGCCTTCATCTGCACGGAGCCGGAGCTGGGGTCCCTGTCGATGAGCCTCGCGGTCCACGCGCCGCCAGTGGAGACCCCCCACTTCGCCATCTCGTCCAGGCCCTCCGGCCACGTCGTGTAGAACGGCTGCTCCTGCATGAGCAGGGCGACGACCAGTTGCTCGTCGACACCGTACTTCTTCGCGTAGGCGAGGCCCCAGGCGACGGTCTGGCTGCTCAGCTTCTGCGCGTCGGCCTCGCTTCCGCCGTAGGAGTCCGTCCCGGGGGCCGGGTCCAGATCGACGCTCGGCTCGACGTAGTCGATGTCCCAGCCGCCCGCGCTGTTCATCCGGCAGCTGTACCCGGACTCGTCGCACTCGACCGGGCGGTGGCCGTCGTACTCGATGAACGTGGACGGGTTGCCGCCGCCGAACGCGTAGCGGTTACCGGTCATCAGATCGGTACCGAGACCCATGTCGGCGAGGGCGCCGTTGTACATGTCCCGGGTCGTGAAGCGGTTGAGCCCCGGGTCGTAGTTCCGGAAGCCCATGTCGTAGGTGCCGGAGTGGGCGTCCCAGCGCTTGGCGTTGTAGCGGTAGGGGTTGTACGCCTCCTTGGTGGGATCGGTGGCGCTGGGCTTGTCGACGCCGGTGAACTCGGAGTCGTCGTCCGCGCCGTAGGCGGTGTAGCCGTAGGTGGCCTTGGTGTTGCCGGTGTCGTCGGTCAGGGTCTCGACGTCGGTGTGGCTGTTGTAGCCGTAGTAGCCGTCCTCGGTCGTGCCGTCGCCGTTGTGCTTGACCTGCGACAGGCGCTCGCCCCACGGGCTGTACTGGTAGGACTTGGTCAGCTCGCCGGCGACCTTCTCGTCCAGGACCTCGGTCGACAGGCCCAGGTACGCGAAGTCGGTGGTCTTGCCGTCCGTCGTCTTCGACGCGGTGCGGTCCAGCGGGTCGAAGGTGTACTTCGTCGACTTCAGCGCGCCGGTGTCGTCCATCTTCTGGGACTCCACGACGTGGTCGAAGCCGTCGTACACGCTCCGCTCGACGATCTCACCGTCGGAGGTGACCGACTCCTGACGGCCGAAGGGGTCGTAGTTGTAGTCGGCGGTGACGCCACCGGTGCTGGCGGTCAGCAGCCGGTTGCGGTCGTAGCCGTAGACGGTCTCCTTGCCCTTGACCGTCTGCCGGATGACGTTGGCGTTGTCGTCGTGGACGTAGGTCTCGGTGGCGGCGCCGTTTCCGGTCTTCACCGACTCCCGCAGCCGGTCGGCCGGGTCGTAGGTGTAGTCGGTGGTGGAGGACAGGTACGCCGTGTGGTTGTCGGCGTTCATCTTCTCGGCCACGTCCTGCGCCTTGTTGCCGTTGGCGTCGTAGGCGTAGGTGTGCGAGGCGACGAGGGTGCCGTTGCCCTTGTTCTCCACCGAGGTCTTCAGCGAGCCGTCGAGGTAGTAGGTGTAGTCGACCGTGTTGCCGTTGGCCTTGGTCTCCTTCAGTTTCTGGCCGCGGTCGGTGTAGGTGTACGAGGTCACCTTCGGGTCGGCGTCCGTCGCCGACTTGCCGACCGACACCGTCTTGACCAGCTCGCGCAGGTCGTAGGTGTACCGGGAGAACTGGTCGGGGTGGGTGACCGTCTCCGGCTGGCCGTTGGCGTCGTAGGTGTACGAGGTGGCCTTCTTCTCCTGCCCGGCGAGCGCCTCGGTGACCTTCTGGACCTGGTTGAGGCCGGTGTAGGCGACCGAGTAGGCGTCGATCCTGGCCCCGGACGAGGTGTCGTCGATCGAGGTCAGGTTGCCGTTGACGTCGTAGGCGTAGGCGAAGGTCTTCTTCTCGTCGTCGGTCTCACCGCTGGTGTCGCGGACCAGCTTGACCGCGTCGGCGACGGCGACGCCGCCGCTGTTCTGGTCCAGCTTCAGCTCGGTGTCCTCGCCCTGCTTGAGGCTGTACGAGCCCAACTGCACCCAGGTCCGCGGGTTCGCGGTCTGGTCCTTGGTCACCGACGGTTCGGTGGTGGTGCCGTGGGTGAGCGTGTACTTGGCCGTGGTCGCGGCGCCCGTCACCTCCGGGTACTTCACGTACGCGGTGTAGGTGCCGTCCTTGGGGACGTTGAGCGTCCAGGTGAAGGCGTCGGTGCCGGTGCCCGCCGCGTGGGTGACGTGGTCGTAGCCCTGCTGGCCGGTGCGGTCCCCCTTCGTCCAGGTGCCGGTGGAGGAGGTGTTCTGGGTGTCGGAGTTGTCGACGAGGACGACGCTCCTGCCGACCGGAACACCGTCGTCCGACTTCGACTTGAGCTTGCCGTCGGGGTAGTACGTCCAGCTCATGGTGCGGTCCGAGGAACCGCCCGCCGAGGTCAGCGTCCTGGCCGTCTGCTTGCCGAGGTCGTTGTAGTCGTACGTCGTGACGATGTCCCACGGGTCCGTGGTCGACCGCACCCAGCCGTTGTCGAAGTAGCTGTAGGTGGTGTCGTTGCGGACCGTCTGCCCGTCGGACGGCGGCAGCGAGGTCTTCGCCACCCGGCCGACCGCGTCGTACACCGTCTCGGTGTAGACGTTCGGGTCGTTGTGGCGGGTGTCCGCCGGATCGTAGGGCTGGTACTGCTTGACCGGGCGGTTCAGCGCGTCGTACTCGGTGCGCTGGGTGAACGCCGTGGTCGTCCCGGCCGCGACGGCACGCGGCGTGATCAGCTTGGTGCGGTTGCCGACCTCGTCGTACTCGTACTTCGTCGTCCGGTAGGTGATCGACGTGGTGCCCGAGTGCGGGACCTTGATCGCGGAGACCTTGCCGCGCTCGTCGTAGGAGACGGTCGTGGTGTTGTTCTCGGCGTCCGTGGTGGAGACGACCAGCGAGTCCTTGTCGTAGGTCCGCTCGGTGGTCTTCCCGGCCGCGTCGGTGACCTTGGTGACCCGGTGGTTCAGGTCGTAGGCGGTCTTGGTGGTGTAGTCGGTGGTGCCGGCGGTCGCGTTCTTCTTGGGGTCGACGACCGTGACCAGGTTGCCGACGTTGTCGTACTCGTAGGAGATCTTGTCACCCGCGGCGTTGACGACCGAGGTGAGCTGGTAGATCGCGTCGTAGTGCTGGGTGGTGACGTAGTCGGTGGTGTCGGTGGTGGTCAGCGTGCCCTTGGGCTCTGTTGTGGTCTTGAGGTTGCCGACCTTGTCGTAGGTGTAGGCCGACTTGCGTTCGGCCGACGTGCTGGTGTCCTTGGGCGCGGTGGCCGAGGTGACCTGGTCGGCCGCGTCGTAGACCGCCGTGGAGACGGCGCCGTTGGGGGCCGTCGACTTGGTGACGTTGTCGTTGGCGTCGTACTCCGGGGCCGGGACGGTGACCAGGACGCCCTTGTCCTGCTCCTTGGGCGTCGTGCTGGCGAGCGGACGGCCGAAGGTGTCGTACTTCTGGGTCGTCGCCTTCTCGTTGGGGTCGGTCACCTTGGTGACGTTGCCGCGGTCGTCGTACTCGAACAGCGTCTCGTTGGTCAGGGCATCGGTGATCGTCGCCGGGTAGCCCGTGGGCCCGAAGCCGCTGTACGACGTCGAGTTCTCGTTGGCGTCGATCGCCTTGGCGAGCTGGCCGTAGGAGTCGTACTCGTACGACGTGGTGTAGTCACCGGCGGTCGTCGTGGCGACGCCCTTGGGGTCGGTGACCGTCTTCAGGTTGCCGAAGGTGTCGTAGCCGAACTGCCAGGCGCGGCCCTCGGGTGAGGTCTTGCGGAACAGGTCGGCGGAGTAGCCGTCGGCGCGGGTCTGATACTCGAACTTCGCCGCGTTGGCCGGGTAGGTGCCGGGCGCGCAGTCGGACTGCGGCGGGACGCCGGTACTGTTGTTCTCCGCGTCGCGCTGCCAGAGCGGGTAACCCGTCTTCTGGTCGTAGCAGTACGCGGTTTTGGCGCCGTTGTCCTCCTCCAGATACGTGACGTTGTTGTCGGCATCCCACACCATCTTCGTGACCTGTGACTTCGCGTTCGTCGTCTCGACGGCGCGACCGAAGTCGTCGGTGACGTACCGCGTGGCGTGGTTCTCGGCGTCCGTCACCGTGGTCCTGGTGAAGCCCGTGTTCACGGTGTCGGCCGCGTAGGTGAAGCCGGTGTCGCCGCCGAGGCGGTCGGTGATGGTCTTGGTCCACCAGTGGTACTTCGGGTTGTCGCCCGCCGTGGGGGTGTTGTACGCGAGCTGGGTGGCGTTGCCGCGCGGGTCGGTCGCCTTGACCAGCTTGACGTTCGTGTTGCCCTGGGTGGCGTCGTAGGTGAACTTGAAGATCTTCGGCTGCGCGGCGCCGTCACCGTCGGTGAACTGCCCCAGCAGGCCCTTGTCGGTGTAGTAGAAGGAGATCTTCCGGCCGGAGATGTCCGTGACGGACTTGATGTGGTCGTAGATCTTGGAGTTGGTCAGGTTGGAGCCGGTGACCTTGGCGCCGGTGTCGTCGATGTAGTCGTACGACGCGTCGCCCTTCTTGTAGTAGTCGACCGTGAGGGACTGACGGCCCGCCGGGTCGGTGATGTACGTGAGGAACTTCGTCGGCTTGTTGTTGGACTTGCGCTCCTCGTACGTGTACGTCTGCGTGTTGCCGTTCTTGTCGACCACCGAGGTCAGATAGCCGTCGCAGCCGAAGTAGAAGCGGGTGCCGTCCGGGCGCAGCAACGTCCAGGCGTCCGGCACCGGGTCCTTGTCCGGGGTGCAGTCCAGGCCCGCCTTCGCGGTGAGCCGGTAGTGGACACCCGCCGGTGCCTTCCAGGTGCCGTCGGTCTGCTTGCGGAAGACGTGCGTGGTGCCGTCACCGTCCGGGAGGCGCACCTCGGTCGGGTGCGGGTTCGGGTGGAAGTCCAGCGACGCGCCGAGCCGGATCGGCCCGGCCAGCTGCGCCGACCAGCCCGCACCCGTGACGGTGTCCGAGGTGTCGAGCGAGTTGTACGCGAACCGCGCGAACGTCGACAGACCCCGGCCGGGGTTGGTGAACGCGTTGTACGACCAGACGCTGTTACCGGCCGACAGGTTGTTCATGACGGTCGAGCCCGCGCCGGTGTTCTTCCCGGTGTAGGCGTAGAACTTCTCCATGCCGAGGGTGTTGGAGGTGGGGTCCTCGACCGCGACGTTCTGCTTCAGGCCGGGGATGCCTCCGGTGCCCTCGGAGAGCCAGGTGCCGGTGGTGGTGTTGAGCAGGTCCCAGGTCAGGACGTAGTCGGTGCGCTTGTTGCCCGAGTCGGAGTTGATGGGCGTCTTGACCTGCGCCTGGAGGGTGATCGTGTCACCGGGGACCACGTCCCTGGGCAGCGCCGTCCGGGCCTGGTTGCCGGCGGTGGTGGCGTCGGTGCCGTCCGGGAGGGCCCAGGTGTAGGACAGCGCCTGGTCGGCCGCGCGCCAGATGGTGTTGGTGAGGGTGAACTCGACCGAGTAGTCCGAGTTCGGCGTCATCCGCGCCGGGGTCTTCGGCGCGTGGTACGTCGAAGCGGTGGTCGAGTCGATGTACGTCACCACCACACGCGGACGCAGCCGCTTCTCCGACGCCTCGGAGGACAGGAATACGGTGCGCTCCTGCTGGAGCGACTCGTTCTGCATCCTCAACAGAACGCCCTGACCGCCGCCCGAGCCGCGTACCCAGTCCTGGACCAGGCTGGTGGCACTCCAGTCCTGGCGGGCCGGGTCGTTGCTCATCGCCGGGACCGTGTCGGCGAGCGGGGCACCGGCGTCGCCGCCGGGGGTGGTCCAGTTGGTGGTGGCGTCGGCCTTGGTCCAGGTCGCCGTGGCCTCGTCGAAGTCACGGGTCAGCGGGCGCAGCTCGTAGACCGCGCCGGAGGCCCCGGTGGTGGTCTGCGTGCTCCACAGGCGCAGGGTGGCGTCCATCACGCGGGCGGAGGCGGGGATTCCCAGGTCGGGGAACTTCAGCGCCGCACGGGTGGTGCCGTAGGTGGCGGAGTTGTTGCCGACGGTGAGCCAGTTCTGCGGCACGCCGTCGGTGATCGTGTCGTGCGGGGTCGTCGACTCCGTCGACGACAGGGTGGTGTCCTGCGCGGCCTCGACCACCTTGGTGGTGCGACCCGCCTTCGGCAGCCGGACCAGCTGGGTCGGCGCCGGGGTCACCCGGCCGTCCTTCGTCTTGACGGCGACCATGTAGTAGTACGCCCGCCCGAACGGGTCGGAGCTGTCCGCCGCGGTCGGGGTGGCCGAGGTGTCCGTGTAGGAGGTGCTGTTCGAGGCCACCGGCGCGACCAGGGGGGCCGCCGACGGGGTGAAGGTCTGGAACACCGAGCGGTGCACCTGGTACTCGGCGATGTCGTCGGCCGTGGTGGTGGTCGACGGGTCGGTGTAGGCCGACCACTTCAGCTCCGCGCCGGTGTCGTGGATCGTCGTCGGCGGGTCCAGCTCCACGCCCGGGCGGCCGTAGGTCAGCACCAGGCGCGGGTAGTTGGCGGTCTCGCCGCCGTAGCCGAACTCGCTGCCCTCGTAGCGCGGGCCGCCCTTCGGGCCGCTGGCGGACTCGTCGCCCGCCTTCACGACGAAGCCGTGGTTGTCGTAGGTGCCGTCGATCCACTGCTGGACCGTCTTCGTCACCGGGAACGAGTGCCAGGTGTTCACCTGCGAGGGCTGCTTGGTGACCACACCGCCCTTGGTGAACCGGACCGCGTCCGCGATCACCGCGGTGCTCGTCGACGCCGGACCGTCACCGAGGACGACCTTGCCCACGGTGCCCGCCTTGAAGCGGTGCGTGCCCAGGGTCTTCCAGACGCCCTGGCTGCCCGCCGACTGGTCGACGGTGTACGTCTTGGAGCCGCCGTCGTAGGTGACCGTGTAGGGGGCGTTGGTGGCGCGGTCGGAGGCGGGCACGTAGTGCGCCTCGACCTGGTACTCGCCGTCCTCCGGCAGGCTCGGCTGCCAGGTGTAGGCGTCCCCGGCGACCGTGTCCTTGTTGTACCGGTAGTCCTGCCCGACCGCGTACTGCATGTACGCCGTGTTCCCCGAGGCGGGCCACGAGCCGGTGGCGGCCGTCGTACCCAGGTCACCGTCGTCCACGACGACCGAGGTGCCGGACAGCTCACCGGTCAGGCCGCTGGCGTTGTTCCAGGTCGCGCCGGACTCCGTCCAGGCACCGGTGGCGCGGTGCGCCTCCAGCTGCACCTCGGTGCTGCCGGTGGTGTGCGTCTGGTCGTAGTACAGCCGCAGGTCGGCCGAGTCCAGCCTGGTCCCGGCCGGGATGCTGCCGATCGGGAAGCGGAGCAGGGCCCGGGAGCTGCCGGTGCTGGTGTTGCCGACCGACAGGCGCCAGTTGTCGTCGTAGTTCGACGCCGGGCCGTCCGAGGAGATCATCACGTCCTGCGCCGTGGCGGGCGTCGGGGCGATCTGGATCGTCGGATCGATCATGACCGGATACTGACGGTCCTTGTCCGCCAGCCACTCGTCGTCCGGTACGACGGTCAGCTTCCAGCCGTCCCCGTCCCGGGTCAGCTTCTGGGCGACCTTGGTGCTGTAGGCGGTGCCGTACGGCGACTCGCGGTCCTTGCGCGCGTCCGTCATGAACGCCGCGGGCATCACCAACACCGGGTCGGTCGACTCGCCGTGGAACGCGATCGAGCCGTCCTTGCGCGCCTTCGGCGTCAGACCGTCCGTGTCCAGGGTGAAGGTGAACTTCAACCACCAGCAGACGAAGAACCTCCTGGGATCAACGTGCACCGTGCCCAGACGCAGCGCCTTGCCCGTGCCGACGGCGGCTGAGCGGCAAGGCCGGACTCGGTCTCTCAGTCCGGTCACCTGCCGCGCAACGACTCCGAGGCGATCAATCCCAGATGCCCGAGTTCAACGGAGCGTAGTCAGCACCAAGTCAGCACGGGACAGGTGAGGACGGGTGATGACGTGGGATTTTAGTCAGCACCAAACCAGCACGGGAGTCAGCACGGCACC
The DNA here is from genome assembly GCF_055569765.1 of Streptomyces sp. NPDC031365. Taxonomy (NCBI): domain Bacteria; kingdom Bacillati; phylum Actinomycetota; class Actinomycetes; order Kitasatosporales; family Streptomycetaceae; genus Streptomyces; species Streptomyces sp. NPDC031365. The sequence continues at coordinate 15,003 of NZ_JBVIIM010000015.1, forward strand.
ATCAAATCGTGCTGAACTACGCGTCCCGGACGGCCCTCGTTTTGACCACCACCGGTCCCCTGAGACGCCTTTGCATGAGCCGGCATGGTGGCCGCGCGCATAGCTGGCCCTCGAACTATGTTGTCTCGCCACATGTGCGCCTGACCTGCGGATTCCTACGGTGTGGCGACACGCAAACGTCCCCGTCACACCCCAGGAAGTGGTGCCGATGTCGTCGCCCGCAGCCGCTCCACCAGCTCCGAACAACCTCAAGCGCATCGTCGCCGCGTCCCTCATCGGCACCACCATCGAGTGGTACGACTTCTTCCTCTACGGCTCCGCCGCCGCGCTCGTCTTCAACAAGCTGTTCTTTCCGGACTCCGACCCGCTGGTCGGCACGCTGCTGTCGTTCCTGACGTACGCCGTCGGGTTTGCCGCCCGGCCGCTGGGTGCCCTGGTCTTCGGACACTACGGGGACCGGCTCGGGCGCAAGAAGCTGCTGGTGCTGAGCCTGCTGATGATGGGCGGGGCAACGTTCGCGATCGGGCTGCTGCCCACGCACGCGACGATCGGCAGTGCCGCGCCCGTGCTGCTCACCGTGCTGCGGCTGGTCCAGGGCTTCGCGCTGGGCGGTGAGTGGGGCGGTGCCGTGCTGCTGGTGTCGGAGCACGGGGACGCGCGACGGCGCGGGTTCTGGGCGTCGTGGCCGCAGACCGGTGCGCCGGCGGGGCAGCTGCTGGCGACCGGCGTGCTGTCGCTGCTGACCGCCGTGCTGTCGGACTCGGCCTTCGGGGCCTGGGGCTGGCGGATCCCCTTCCTGCTGTCCGGGGTGCTGGTGATTGTCGGCTTGTGGATTCGTCTCTCTGTCGATGAATCGCCGGTCTTCACGCAGGCGCGGGAACGGGCCGAGGCCCGCAAGGCGGACGCCGGCACGGAGCGGATGCCGGTCGTGGCGGTGCTGCGGCATCACTGGCGCGACGTGCTGGTGGCGATGGGCGCGCGTATGGCGGAGAACATCAGCTACTACGTGATCACCGCCTTCATCCTCGTGTACGCCACCACCTCGGCTGGGCTTTCGAAGCAGACCGCGCTCAACGCGGTCCTCATCGCCTCGGCGATCCACTTCGCCGTCATCCCCGCCTGGGGCGCCCTGTCGGACCGGCTGGGCCGGCGTCCGGTGTACCTGATCGGCGCGGTCGGGGTGGGACTGTGGATGTTCCCGTTCTTCTGGCTCATCGACACCGGCGGTTTCGGGAACCTGCTGCTCGCGGTGACTGTCGGTCTGGTGCTGCACGGGGCGATGTACGCACCGCAGGCCGCCTTCTTCTCCGAGATGTTCGCGACCCGCATGCGCTACTCCGGTGCTTCCATCGGTGCCCAGTTCGCCTCGGTCGCGGCGGGAGCCCCGGCGCCGCTGATCGCCACCGCGCTGCTCGCGGACTACGGCAGCTCCACGCCGATCTCGCTGTATGTCATCGCCGCGAGCCTGCTCACGGTCGTCGCCGTGGTCGCGGCCAAGGAGACCCGTCACCGTGACCTGGCGGACGTGGCCCCTTCGGGCAAGCCGGAAGCGCCGGTCGGGACCCCCGCCAAGCAGGACGCCCGCACCGTCTGATCCGGTACCGCCCCGGCCCCCGTACGCGCCCGCGTGCGGGGGTCAGCCCCGTGCGGGCTGCTGCGCGACCCCGGACAGCCGGTGCAGGCGCAGGGCGAGCTGGATTTCCAGTGCGCGGGCCGGGCTCTGCCAGTCGTCGCCGAGGAGGCGGCCGACACGTTCCAGCCGCTGGGCGACCGTGTTGACATGGACGTGGAGCTCGTCCTTGGTGCGGGCGGGGCTCATGCCACAGGCGAAGTAGGAGTCGAGGGTGCGCAGCAGATCGGTGCCGCGGCGTTCGTCGTAGGCGACGACCTGGCCGATGGTGCGGTCGACGAAGCCTGCGATGTCCCGCTCTCCGGCCAGCAGCAGCCCCAGGAAACCGAAGTCCTCGGCGGCGGAGCCGTCGCCGGAGCGGCCGAGGAGACGCAGGGCGTCGAGGCAGCGCCGGGCCTCCGCGTAGGCCGCCGCCACGGTGTCGGGGCGGGCGGTGAGCTGCTCGACCGGGCCGGACGCGCCGACAGTGACCGGTTCGTGGACGGCCGTTCCCAGGTGGCGGGCGGTGCGGCGGGCCAGGTCGGTGGCGGTGTCGCCGGGGGTGACGGGCAGCAGGAGAACGGTGCCGCCGTCGCGTGCGGCGGCGAGGCCCTGCCGGGTCGCCGCCAGGTGCGAGGCGGCTGCCCACAGCCGTCTGCGGGCGTCGGCCTCCTGCTCGGCGTCGGCGGTGCCGCCCTCCAGCCGGGCGGCGAGTACGGCGTGGGTGGCGTCGAGGTCGGCGTGCAGCCGGGCGGCGCGCTCGCGCAGCAGACGGGGGTCCCGGTCACGGGCGTCGAGCAGGTCGTCGAGCAGTTCGCCCCGGACACGCTGCTCCGCCTCGGCGGCGGAGCGGCGGGCGAGCAGCAGCAGGGAGGTGACCATGGCCGCGCGCTCCAGTGTGCGCTGGTCGACGGGGTCGAGGCCCGGGTGGCCGCTCAGGACGAGCGCGCCGAGGAGTTCGTCACCGGCGGTGACGGCCGCGATCCAGTCCTCCCGGTGCCGTACGGCGTGGCCTTCCGCCCGTGAGGACTCGAGGGCGTGGGCCGGCACCGCGGCGGCCTCGGTGAAATCGACCGTGCCGTCCAGCACCTCGGCGACGGCGGCGGCCACGTCGTGCACCCCGCCGCCGCGCAGGACCAGTTCGGCGAGCCGGTCGTGGACGTCCGAGGCGCGCTCGATGACCGCGCTTCGGTCCTGGATGATCTCGTTGGCGCGCTCCAGGCCGGCGAGTGCCGAACGGGTCTCCGCGAGCAGGTTGGCGGTGTCGATGGCGGCCGCGGCGAGGGCTGCGAAGGAACCGAGCAGGGCGATCTGTTCCCGCTCGAAGACCCTGGCCCGCCGGTCGGCGGCGAACAGAACGCCGATGACGTGGTGGCCGAGCGTCAGGGGTACTCCGAGGATGGCGACGAGGCCCTCGTCGCGCACCCCGGTGTCGATGGTGTGGGTGTGCTGGAAGCGGTCGTCGCGGAAGTAGTCGTCGGTGACGTAGGGGCGGGCCGTCTGGGCGACCAGGCCGCCGAGGCCTTCGCCCATACCGAGGCGAAGCTGCTGGAAGCGGGCGGCGACCGAGCCCTCGGTGACCCGCATGTAGGTGTCGCCCCTGGCCGTGTCGTTCAGACTGAGGTAGGCGACGTCGGTGCCGAGCAGCGAGCGGGCGCGCTGCACGATCGCCCGCAGCACGGCGTCCAGGTCGCGCAGTCCGGCGAGGTCGTGGGCGGTCTCGAACAGCGCGGACAGCTCGGCCTCGCGGCGCCGACGCCCCTCGAGATCGGACCGCACGCGCAGGGCGAGCACCTTGGCCTCCTGGAGGGCGCCGATCCTCTCGGCGGACAGTCCCTCGGCGCGGGCGAGCAGCACGGGCTGCTCGTAGGCCTCGGCGGGGGCGCCGCGGGCCAGCAGCTCGAGGAACGGCGCCTCGGCGCTGCCGGAGGAGGGACGGGCGTCGGGGTGTGCCCGGCCCGGCGCTGCGGCAGCGGGGGCGGAACGCTCGGCGGACTGCAGGTGCTCGCGGGACATGCTCACAGGATTCCTCATCCCGCGGCCGCCCCGTCAGGCCTGTGGAAAACTCTGTCGGCCCACGGCCGGCCGCTGACGGCCGATGGCTCAGTGCGCGGTCCAGCCGCCGTCCAGGACCAGTGAGGTGCCGGTGACGAAGGACGCCCGGGGACCGCACAGGTAGGCCATCGCCTCGGCGACGTCCTCCGGCTCGATGAGCCGTTTGACCGCGCTGTCCTGCAGCAGCACCTCGGACAGCACGCGCTCCTCGGGGATGCCGTGCGCGCGGGCCTGGTCGGCGATCTGTTTCTCGACCAGCGGGGTGCGCACATAGGCGGGGTTCACACAGTTGGAGGTGACACCGTGGGGTGCGCCTTCCAGGGCGGTGGTCTTGGACAGCCCCTCCAGGCCGTGTTTGGCGGCCACATAGGCGGACTTGTAGGCCGAGGCTCGTAGCCCGTGGACCGAGGACACATTGACGATGCGGCCCCAGCCCTGACCGTACATGTGGGGCAGGGCGCCCCGGATGAGCCGGAAGGGTGCCTCCAGCATCACGGTGAGCACGGTGCGGAAGACGTCGGGCGGGAAGTCCTGGATGGGGCGGACCAGCTGCAGCCCGGCGTTGTTGACCAGGACGTCGGTGCCGGCGGCGGCGAGCTCGGCGGCGTCCAGGTCGGTGAGGTCGAGGACGTGCGGCTCGACGGTGCCCGCGAGGCCCCGGGCCGTCCCGGCGAGTGCCTCCAGTCCTGCGGTGTCCCGGTCGACGGCTCTGACCTTGGCCCCGGCGGCCGCGAGCCGCAGTGCGCAGGCGCGGCCGATACCGCCGGCGGCGCCGGTGACGAGGGCGGTACGGCCACCGAGGTCGAGGGGGGTGGCGTGGGCCGGAAGGGCACGGGGCGCGGTCATGGGTCGACCCTAGGCAGCACCCCCCGCTCAACCCATATGGTCCGGCCCTACAGTTCAGCCGTTTCCAATGGGGTCGAACCATGTGGGTGCGTCTGACATGGCCTGCTTGATCCGGAAGCTCGCGAACTCGTTCAGTTCCGGCAGCGCGTCCACGGCGAACCAGCCGACGTCCAGTGACTCGTCGTCGTTGACCCGCGCCTCGCCCCCGAGAGCACGGCAGCGGAAGGTGATGTCCATGTATTGGCAGATGTCGCCGTTCTCGTACGTCACCGGCTCCAGTGCCTGCACCAGCAGGACCCGCTCGACGGCGCAGCGCACCGCGGTCTCCTCCTCGACCTCCCGCACGGCGCAGGCCGCGGGCTGCTCCCCCGGGTCGGGGATACCGCCGATCACCGACCACTTGCGGGTGTCGGACCGGCGGTTGAGCAGCACCCGCCCCTCGTCGTCGAAGACGAGAGCGGTGACCCCGGGGAGCCACAGCAGCTGATGACCGGCCGAGGCGCGCAAAGTACGGATGAAGTCAGGTGTAGCCATGCTGCGAACCCTAACGGCCCCTCGCGGCACTCCCCCGCACGCCGGAAGGCGTGCCTCTACGCGTCCCCGGCACGTCGTGCGCGCACGCCGGCGGCGACGGCCCCGCCCAGGCCGCCGGCGGCCACGAGCACCAGCACGATCTCCGGGAGGACGCCCAGACGCGTGGCAGGGGTCTGCGAGGAGCGCAGCGGCACCTCCTGCACGAGCGAGTCCGCGACGAACATGCCGGTCCTCCGCGTGATCTCCCCGTCGGGCATGATGACCGCGCTGACCCCGCTGGTCACCGGCACGGTCACCGCGCGGCTGTGCTCCACGGCGCGGACCCGGGACATGGCGAGCTGCTGGTACGTCATCTCGCTCCGGCCGAAGGTGGCGTTGTTGCTGGGCACCGAGATCAGCTGGGCGCCGGCGGTGACCGTGTCGCGCACCGCCCAGTCGAAGGCGGCCTCGTAGCAGGTGACCAGACCGACCCCGGCGCCGTTCATGCGGAACACTCCGGGTTCGCTGCCCCGGCTGAAGTCCTGGCGGACCATCGAGGTCCAGTCGTCGTTGATCGCTCCGACGAGTGAGCGCAGCGGAAGGTACTCGCCGAAGGGCTGGATCTGCCGTTTGTCGTAGGTGTCGACGGGGCCCTTCTCCGGGTCCCAGAGGATCTGCTCGTTGAGCAGCCTGCCGTCCCTGTCGACCACGCCGCCGACCGAGACGGGGGCGCCGATGGCCCGGGCCGCCCTGTCGATGACGGCGCGCGCGTCGGCGTTGGCGAAGGGGTCGATGTCGGAGGAGTTCTCCGGCCACAGCACGACATCCGGCTGCTCGGCCCTTCCTGCCGCGACCTCGGCGGCCAGACGCTCCGTCTCCCGCGCGTGGTAGTCCAGGACGGCGCGCCGCTGGGAGTTGAAGTCGAGACCCAGGCGGGGGACATTGCCCTGGATGACGGCCACGGTCACGGTGCCGTTCTCCGGGTCGTCGCTGACCAGTGTCCTGGCCGTGAGCGCCGCGGCCACCGGCACGACGACGCTCAGCACACCGACGACCGCGGCGCCCCGGCGCAGGGTTCCCGTACGGCGGGCCCGCACCGCGAGCCGGACGACCTCGTACAGGCCGAAGCCGCACAGCACGACGGCGAAGCCGAGCACCGGGGTGCCGCCGAGCGCGGCGAGCGGCAGGAAGACGCCGTCCGCCTGACCGAACGCGGTCTTGCCCCAGGGGAAACCGCTGAACGGCACACGCGCGCGTGCCGCCTCGCCGGCGATCCACAGCGCCGCCGCCCACACCGGCCACCCGGGCAGTTTCGACACCACGGCGACGCCGGCGCCGACCAGTGCGACGAACATCGCCTCGATCACCACCAGGGCGATCCACGGTCCCGGACCGACCTCCACACCGGTCCACACCAGCAGCGGCAGCAGGAATCCGAGACCGAAGAGGTAGCCGAGACCGATGGCCGCCTTCCAGCTCCGGCCGCGCAGCACCCAGCCGAAGACGGCGAAGGCGGGCAGGGCCAGCCACCACAGGGCGCGCGGCGGGAAGCTGACGTAGAGGAGCAGGCCCGAGAGCGCGGCTGCGGCAGCCGGGAGGAGGCGCACGAGCCGTCCGCCCCGCGCGGTGGACGCGGTCTGCGGAGGCATCGGGTCCGACTCGCCGACGGAGGTTGCGGTGACGGTCACTCCGGGAGTCTACGGCGCGTGACCTGGCAGCCGACAGCACGGTCGGAAGGGAGGGCGACACCAGGGGAAGCGGACGAAGGGCGCACGGCCTCCGTCGGGGCGGAAGGCGTGCGGCATCGTTTCCGCGCGACTTGTCACCACACATCCCCAAACCGGCCACCAGCCGTTACGGTGTGCCGGTGCCCTGATCGTGCGGCCCGTCCCGGCGCCGGCGGCCGGGGCCCGTCACAGGTCGGGGGCGACGCGGTGCGGGGTGCGGGGTGGGTTCCACGGGAATGGCTTCCGGCGGTCCGGAAGCGGACGGCGAGAGACGGATCGGCCCGGACGCGGCGGGTGTCGTGGTGCTGGGGGTCTGCGCGGCCTGGCCGCTGATCACGGCGGCGGCTCGGGGCGGCCGCCCCGAGGGGATGCTACTCGCTGTCCTGGCCCTGGCCGCGGGCTACGCGGCGGGCCGGATCGGCGGGGCGCTCCTGCCGGTGGCCGCACCCTGCGCGGGTGCCCTGGCCGGTATCGGCCTGACGGTCGCGGTCCCGCAGCTGACGCCCGGACCGCAGATCACCGCTCCGCTGGGGCACGCCGGGGCGACGACCGCCATGGTGACCCTTTCGGCCGGCGCCGCGTGCTGCGCGGCCTGGGTGGCCACCGCGCCGGGAGTACGGATCGCGCTGCGTCTGCTGGCCGTGGGCGTCGCGGTGACCGCGGCCCTGCTCGGCTCGGTCGCCGGATGCGTCGCGGCCTCGGTGGTGCTGGTGTGCTCCCTCGCCGTGGGCCGTGTACGGCGCCGCGGTCCCGCCCTCGTGGGGCTGGGCATTGCCGCCGTCGGGGTGACCGCACTGGCCTGGGCGGTGGCGGGGGACGCCCTGCCGGAAGGGCTCGCGGCGACCCTGGAGGGCCGGCTCACCTCCCACCGCGTGGGGTTGTGGAGCGACGCCCTCGGCATGCTCCGGGAGCACCCGGGTCTGGGCGTGGGCCCGGGGCGCTTCGGGGAACTCAGTACGGTGTCGGGCCAGTCCCCGCTGTCCGACGGCAAGCCGCACTCCGCACCGCTCCAGCTGGCGGCCGAGCAGGGCGCCGTCGGGATGGCTCTGCCTGCCCTGGCCTTCGGCTGGCTGCTGTACGCCCTGTGGCACAGCCCGCACGCCACGCCGGTGGTGCTGACGGCGGGCACGGCTCTCACGGGCCTCGCCGCCATCGCCTCGGTGGGCAACGCCCTGAGCTTCACGGCGGTGTGCCTGGGTGGCGGTCTGCTGGCGGGCCTGGCGACGTCCCGCCCCTTCACGGACGACGCGACCCGCGGCGTGGGCGGACCGCACCCGCGCGGAGACCGGCTCACGCGGTGATCGTCCCGTACGCGCCACGGCTCACGTCTGCGCGGTGCTGCGGCCCGACACCCCACGACCGCCCTGCGGAGCGAGGAGCCAGGGTCGCTCGCCGTGGGTGTCGGGCCCGGCCCCGTGCCACACCGCGTCCGCTGCCCCGGGCCGCTCGGCTCAGTGTTTCGTTCCCGGCCTGCGGGGGCGGAGGCGCTCGCGGATGACGCTCACCGCCGCTTCCGCGTCGTCCACGGTGACCGTGAAGGTATGACCGTCCCACAGGCGTAGGACGACCCCCTCGCCGCGGCGCACGACGACCGCCGTGCCCTTCTCGGGCCGCCAGCGGTATCCCCAGCCGCCCCAGTGCCGGGGAGTGACATGCGGGGCGAACTCCGCACCGGCGACGTGCGACAGCGGGATACGGCGGCGGGGCAGGCCGACGTGCCCGCAGCGCACCTCGAGATGGTCCTCGTCGACCCGCAGCGCGACATGTACGAACGCGAGGGTGCCGAACAGGACGAGCAGTCCGGCGGCGATGCAGCCGACGACGGCCATGGCCAGCGGAGCGACGCCGGTCGTCCACGCGGAGTCGACGGCCAGCGCGATGCCGAGCGCCATGCAGGCGGCGCCGATCAACGCCAGCAGCCACTGGAAACGACCGGTGGCGCGACCGGTCCAGACCTCGGTGTACGGGTCGGGCTCGCCGTGGCGGGGGTCCCTCATACGTTTGAGGTTACTCAGGATTCGCCGAGCGGCTACCTCGTAGCACAGCGTTACTGCACCGTCCGGGCCGGGGCCAGCGGCTGAAGCAGTCTGCCTTCGGCGTAGGTGAGCGCAGCCTCGGGAAGCACGCCCTCGCCTCCACTGAGCAGCACCGTCAGCGTGCCGCTCACCGGTGCACCGGGGGCGGGGTGTTCGCCGAGGCGGCGCAGGGCCTGGGCGGCCACCGCCCCGGCGGAGCCGTGCAGGGCGAGCCGCGGACGGCCGGGGCGCTGCACGGCGGCCCGGATGCGCTCGGCGACCAGTTCGTAGTGGGTGCAGCCGAGGACGACCGCTCTCACGTCGTCCGGCGTGAGAGCGGCGGCTGCGGCGACGGCGGCGTCGATCGCCGTCCCGTCCGCGCGCTCCACGGCCTCCGCGAGCCCCCAGCAGGGCACCTCGGTGACGGCCACGCCGCCCGCGAAGTTCTCGATCAGGTCCTGTTGGTAGGGGCTGCCGGTCGTGGCGGGGGTGGCCCAGATCGCGAGCGGTCCGCCGCCGGCCGCGGCAGGTTTGATCGCCGGGACGGTGCCGATGACGGGCAGTCCGGGTTCGAGGCGGGCTCGCAGGGCGGTGAGGGCGTGCACCGTCGCCGTGTTGCAGCCGACGATCAGCGCGTCGGGGCGGTGGGCGGCCGCCGCCTCGGCGACGGTGAGGGCGCGCTCGGTGAGGTCCTGCGGAGTCCTCGGTCCCCAAGGCATGCCGTCGGGGTCGAGGGAGAGGACGAGACCGGCGTCGGGACGGAGACGCCGTACCGCGGCGGTGGCCGCCAGCAGTCCGATTCCGGAGTCCATGAGCGCGATCTTCACCCGGCCACGATAGACGATGAGCCGCTTCGCGGCCGTGCCCTGGGGCAGACTGCGCACGTGAGCGCCATCGTGTTCAGTGCCGCCGGATCACTCGCCGCCTGGCTGTGGCTGCTGCTCTGCCAGGGCTGGTTCTGGCGTACCGACGTCCGGCTCCCCCCGCTGCGGGACCCGGACACGTGGCCGGACGTGTGCGTCGTCGTGCCCGCGCGTGACGAGGCGGCGGTGCTGCCCGCGAGCCTGCCGTCGGTCCTCGCCCAGGACTATCCGGGCCGGGCCGAGGTCTTCCTCGTCGACGACGGCAGCACGGACGGCACCGGAGAGCTCGCGCGCGAGCTCGCGCGGCGGCACGGCGGGCTGCCGCTCACGGTGGGCTCTCCGGGCGAGCCGCCGGCCGGCTGGACCGGCAAGCTGTGGGCGATGCGGCACGGTATCGCCCTGGCACGCGCGCGTGACCCCGAGTATCTCCTGCTGACGGACGCCGACATCACGCACGCCCCGGACAGTCTGCGCCGGCTGGTGGCGGCCGCCCGTACCGGCGGGTTCGACGTCGTGTCGCAGATGGCCCGGCTGCGGGTGGAGAGCCGCTGGGAACGCGTGGTCGTGCCGGCCTTCGTCTACTTCTTCGCCCAGCTGTATCCGTTCCGTCGGATCAGGAAGGACGGCACGCGGACGGCGGCCGCGGCCGGTGGCTGTGTACTGCTGCGCGCCCGGGCCGCCGGGCGGGCGCGGATCCCGGATGCCGTCCGGCACGCCGTCATCGACGACGTGGCCCTCGCCCGCGCGGTCAAGCGGAGCGGCGGACGGATCTGGCTCGGACTCGCGGACGGTGTGGACAGCGTGCGTCCGTATCCGCGGCTGCGTGATCTGTGGCGCATGGTGTCGCGCAGCGCGTACGCACAACTGCGGCACAGTCCGCCGCTGCTGGCCACTGCGGTCGCCGGGCTGGCGCTGGTGTATCTGGTGCCGCCCGTCGCGGTGGCCGCCGGCGCGGTGACGGGGAGCGCGGTCGCCGCGGCCCTGGGTGCGGCGGCCTGGCTGGTGATGGCGGGCACCTACGTTCCGATGCTCCGTTACTACCGGCAGCCGGTGTGGCTCGCGCCGCTGCTCCCGTTCACCGCGTCGCTGTACCTCCTGATGACGGTGGACTCGGCGGTGCAGCACCACCGGGGGCGCGGTGCGGCCTGGAAGGGCCGCACCTACGCACGCCCAAAGGCCGTGACGGACGAGGGCTGACCGGCACTCACTTACGGCCGGGAGTCCAGTTCATGCCCCATCCGTAGGCGTAGTCGACGGTGCGCTGGGGGCTCACTCCGCGCTCCGGGACGAGGTAGCGGGCCTCGCGCTGGACGACGAGTTCGCCGCCGCCGGTGTTGGTGATCAGGGCGAGCGCGCAGACCGTCGAGGGGACGGTGCACTCGTCGAGGGAGAAGTCGATCGCCGCGCCGTGCTGCGGCTGGAGGGTGACCGTGGCATGCAGGTCGGCGAAGGAGCGGGCGCCCTCGTAGATGGTGACGAAGACGAGGATGCGCCGGAAGTCGTGCTTGTGGTCGAGGTTGACGGTGAGGTTCTCGCCGGTCGAGACAGCGCCGGTGCGGTCGTCGCCGTCCAGGTGGATGAACGGTGGTTGGTGCAGGGCCCCGAAGGCGTTGCCGAGGGCCTGGACGACACCCTTCCGGCCGTCGGTGAGTTCGAACAGGGCACACAGGTCGAGGTCGAGGTCGGAGTGCATGGCGACCGGGCGGCCCAGTTTCCCGGCCCAGCCGGAGAACTGCTTGCGCACCTGCCAGTTGAGGTTCACGTGCAGGGTGCCCGAGGTGCCGCCCTGTTTGGCCAGCGAGACCGAGGGGGCCGCCTTGGTGAGCGTGACCTTCGTCAGCCGGACCGGTGCGGGGGGTGCCGCCGGCGGGGGCGGGGCGGCCGGCGCGGCCGCTGGGGGTGGCGGCGCGGTGACCGGGGGCGCGACGGGCGGCACCGTGGCCGCCGGAGTCGGCGGGGCGGTGTGCTGCGGTTCGTCCACGGTGATGCCGTAGTCGGTGGCGAGGCCCTCGAGTCCGCTGCTGTAGCCCTGGCCGACGGCGCGGAACTTCCAGGCGCCCTGCCTCCGGTAGAACTCGCCGAGCACGAACGCCGTCTCCGTGGTGGCGCCCGCGCTGTCGAAGCGCGCCGCGGCGGTGCCGCTCACGGCCTCCTTGACCTCGATGTACAGATCCGGGACCTGCCCGAACGCGCCGCTGTCACAGGAGGCGGCCAGAATCACGGTCTCGATGCCGGGTTCCACACGTGTGAGGTCGACGAGCAGAGTGTCGGTCGTCCGGCCGCCGGTATTCCGTTTGCCCTCGTGCCGGACGGCGCCGGAGGAATGTGCGGGCTGGTTGTAGAAGACGAAGTCGCTGTCGGAACGGACCTTCCCGCCCGCCAGCAGAAGCGCCGACGCATCCGCGTCGGGTACGCCCGGACCGGAACGCCAGCCCACTTCCACCCGCAGCGCCGTGGTCGGCACCGGTGTGTTCGATCCCTTCGGCATTGACATGTCCGCCCCCATCACGGGTCGCCCGCGCCAGGCCAGGTCCCGGCATCCGTCGTTCTTCGTCCGCACAACCTATTCCCCCGGGCCGGGAACGCCCACGGGACGTACGCGGCAACGGGCGGCCAACCGCCGGTAACCACCCCGGAACTCGGCCTTTACAGGAAACAGACTCGCCAGATTGCCCGTTTCCCCCAAGTTCGCTCGTATTAGTGATCCCAGGTCACGGCGAGCACAGAAAACAACCCTCTTATCGGTCTCCCCAAAAGCACATCGTGGGCTTAACTTATGTGCCATGACCTCCCCCCGCTCCACTTATGGCGGCGGCTACTACTCCGCCTCCTTCCCGGACACTCCGATCTACGACTCGCTCGTGGCCGAGCGGGGCACCCCGCAGATCGCCCCGATCCGGGTCCCCGCCGCGTACGAGGCGCCGGCCGGTTATCTGCCCGCGCTTCCCTCGGCGCTGCCCGCCCTCCCGGCGGCTCCGTCCCAGCCCGCCTACGGCTATCCGCAAGCGCACCAGCCCGCGCCGCTGCAGCATGCGCATACGGCGTACATCCCGCAGCAGGCCGGCGCGCCGCGCGGTTACCCGGGCCCGCAGCCGCAGCCGCCGCGTCCGGCCCCGCCGGCCGGCTACGAGGCGATGCGTCCCGCGGCTCCCCGGCCGGCTCCGGCGCCGTACCAGGATCCGTACTACAGCCAGCAGTACCGCGGCGGGTACTGAGCCGCTCCGGGACCGTCGGTGCCGGGTGGCACGATGGCCCCATGGGGAACGCGCGTCTGCACTCGATTCACATTCATCCGGTCAAGGCCTTCCGGAGCCTGCCGCTCCGGGAGGTCGCCGTGGAGCCCTGGGGTCCGGCCGGGGACCGGCGCTGGATGCTGGTCGACGACGGGGGAAGGGTCGTCACACAGCGGCGCCATCAGCGTCTCGCGCTGGCCGCCGCCGAGCTTCTGCCCGGCGGCGGCGTCCGGCTGTCCGCGCCCGGCAAGGAGTCCGTGACGGCAGCGGTGCCGGCGCCCGGCAGGACCGTCCCGGTGGTCCTCTTCGGTGACAAGGTCGAAGCGGTGCCGGCCGAGGACGACGCCGTGCATGCCTGGTGCAGTGCCCACCTGGGCGTTCCGGTACGGCTCGTGCACCTGGACGATCCGGCCACGCGACGGCCGGTGGATCCCGGGTTCGCGCTGCCGGGCGAGACGGTCTCCTTCGCCGACGGCTATCCGCTTCTGCTCACCACGACCGCCTCCCTCGGAAGTCTCAACTCACTGATCGCCCAGGGAGAACACCGCGCCGAGGGCCCGCTGCCGATGAACCGCTTCCGGCCCAACGTGGTGATCGAGGGCACCGAACCCTGGGAGGAGGACCGGTGGACGCGCGTCACCATCGGTGAGGTCGCCTTCCGAGTCGCGAAACCGAGCGGCCGGTGCGTGGTGACCACCACGGACCAGCACACCGCCCGGCGCGGGAAGGAGCCCCTGCACACGCTGGCCACCCGTCAGCGACCCGCCGGGAAGCTCGTCTTCGGGCAGAACCTGGTGCCGCTCTCCCCCGGCACCATCCGGGTCGGCGACCGCGTGGAGACCGGGTAGCGGATCCGCCGCGGGCCGGGAACCGGTCCCCGGCGTCGTCCGTCGGCCTTCATGAGAGAACCGGCGAGAGGGTGCGGCGGTACGCGCGGTCAGCGGACTCCGGCGCCGGCGGCACAGTCCACTGTGCCGCGGGACCGATCTGGCCGAGGCCTGGCCGGCGCTCGCCACCCTGCTGTTCGCCGACCTCGCCGCCCCGGTGATCGGCTGCCTCGTCGCCCCAGTGATCGGCTGCCTCGTCGCCCGTCCGCCGGACACCGCCACGGCGGCGACGCACGCCGTGCTCGCCGGCATCGGCGCCGCACTGATCGCCGCGGGACCGGCGGAGGGCCGCACAGGGCTGATCGTCCGGCGCATGGTCCGTCGCCGGTACGCCCGCCCGGACCGGGCGTGGGACAAGGCGGGCCCGGACCGGGACAGGGCCGGAGCCCACAGCTGACGGCGTTCCCGCTCCGGTCAACCCGGTGCCCGCGCGCACGCTACGGTGGTCCGGCCGAACCGATCGGCGAGAGCAAGGGCGGGAACGAGCCATCAGTACGACAAGGTGGGGGCACAGCTCAGCCATGGCACAGGGCACGGTCCAGGTGACGCACACCGGCACATCGAGGTGGCGCCGCCGCACGGGTGAGTACGCATCGCTCGCCGCCGCCCTGGAGGCCGCGGCCGAGGGCGACGTCCTCACCGTCGCTCCCGGCACCTACCGGGAGAATCTCGTCGTCCAGCGGGCGGTGACGCTGCGCGGCCCGGAGGGCGCGCCCGGCGCGGTGCGGATCGCACCCCCGGACGGTGTGCCGCTGACCGTGCGCGCCTCGGCGGTGGTGCGGGACCTGCATGTCGAGGGTCAGGACACCACCGCTCCCGCGGTGCTGGTCGAGGAGGGCACCCCGGAGCTGTGCGACATCCGCGTGGTCACCCGGTCCGCGGCCGGCATCGAGGTGCGCGGCGGCGCCCGGCCCTCGGTGCGCCGCTGTACGGTCGACAATCCGGCGGGCGTCGGCATCGCCGTACTGGACGGCGGGGGCGGGGTGTTCGAGGAGTGCGAGGTGGTGGCCGCGGGACAGGCGGGGGTCGCCGTGCGCGGCGGGGCACACCCACGCCTGGAGCGCTGCCGGGTGCACCACGCCGCGGGCTCGGGACTGACCGCGACCGGGGAGAACTCGGCGTTGGAGGCCATCGGCTGCGAGGTCTACGAAGTGCGGGGCAGCGGTGTCCAGGTGACCGGCCGCGCCACCGCACACCTCACCGACTGCGATGTGCACCGTACGACCGGGGACGGCGTCACCCTCGACACGGACGCGGTGCTGACACTGGACGACTGCCGGATCCATGACATCCCGGAGAACGCGGTCGACCTGCGGTCCCGCTCGATGCTCACCCTGACCCGCACCAGTGTGCGGCAGTTCGGCCGCAACGGTCTGTCGGTGTGGGACCCGGGCACGCGTGTGGACGCCAACCAGTGCGAGATCTTCGACAGCACGGGCGACTACCCGGCCGTGTGGGTGAGCGACGGCGCCACGGCCGTACTGGACTCCTGCCGGGTGCACGACGTGCCCGACGCGCTGTTCGTCCTCGACCGCGGTTCCCGCGCGGACGTCGTCGACAGCGATCTGTCGCAGGTGCGCAACACGGCCGTGTCGGTGAGCGACGGCGCCACCGCACAGCTCGACGACTGCCGGATCCGGGAGGCGGCGACCGGCGCCTGGTTCCGCGACCACGGCAGCGGCGGCACCCTCAGCAACTGCACCTTGGACGGCACCCAGACCGGTGTGATCGTCACCAAGGGCGCCGACCCGACCGTCGAGCGCTGCACGGTCGGCTCTCCCGCCGAGGCCGGCGTCTACGTCTCGGCCGGTGGGCGCGGGACCTTCGTGAACTGCCGGGTCACGGGCAGCGGCGGCTACGGCTTCCATGTGATCGACGGCAGCCGTACGACGCTGCGGAAGTGCCGTACGGAGCGCTGCTCGCGCGGTGGTTACGAGTTCGCCGAGGGCGCGGACGCGGCCTCCGGCTCGGGAGGTCCGGTCGTCGAGGACTGCACGAGCGACGAGAGCGGCAGCCCGGGGGCGCCCCTGGCACCGGAGCCGGCCGTGCAGAGGACGGCCCACTCCACCGGCCTGCTGAGCACGGTCCCGGCCGCCCGGACGACCGAGCCGGCACCGCCCGTCCCGCCCGTCCCCGGGCCGGAGACCCGCACGTCGAAGGCGGTACTCGGCGAACTCGACGCACTGGTGGGCCTGGAGAGCGTCAAGCGCGAGGTGCGGGCCCTCACCGACATGATCGAGGTGGGCCGGCGCCGGCAGCAGGCGGGGCTGAAGGCGGCGTCGGTCAAGCGGCATCTGGTGTTCACCGGCTCCCCCGGCACAGGCAAGACCACCGTCGCCCGTCTGTACGGCGAGATACTCGCTTCGCTCGGGGTGCTGGAGCAGGGGCACCTGGTCGAGGTGTCCCGGGTCGACCTGGTCGGCGAGCACATCGGCTCCACGGCGATCCGCACCCAGGAGGCGTTCGGGAAGGCGCACGGCGGTGTGCTGTTCATCGACGAGGCGTACGCGCTCTCCCCGGAGGACGCCGGGCGGGACTTCGGCAAGGAGGCCATCGACACCCTGGTGAAGCTGATGGAGGACCAGCGGGACTCGGTCGTGGTGATCGTGGCCGGTTACACGGCGGAGATGGAGCGGTTCCTGTCGGTCAACCCGGGCGTGGCGTCCCGTTTCTCACGGACGATCACCTTCGGCGACTACGGCCCCGAGGAACTGCTGCGGATCGTGCGGCAGCAGGCCGAGGAGCACGAGTACCGGCTGGCGCCGGGCGCCGCCGAGGCCCTGCTGACGTACTTCACCGAGCTCCCCAAGGGGCCCGCGTTCGGCAACGGCCGCACCGCGCGGCAGACTTTCGAGGCGATGGTCGAGCGGCACGCGAGCCGCGTGGCCCAGCTGGACGAGCCGACCACCGACGATCTGACCCTCCTGTACGCCGAGGACCTGCCCCCGCTTCCCTGAGCACGGCTCCCTCAGGACGGAGGGCCGCCGCCGGGCTCCCGCGTGTGCCGCGGCCCCGGTACCTCGGGCCGGAGACGGGCGAGCAGCCGGCGGCGTTCCTCGGCGAACGCCGGGTCGGCCTGGTAGTCGGAGTGGCCGAGGATCGGCGCGGGCAGCGGGTGGGTCTCGGTGCGGCCGTAGGCGAGGGGGTCCTTCAGAGCGGGGCGGTCCACGTCGGGTCCGCGGTCGCCGGGCAGCCTCATGGGACCGCCGATGGGGTCGGTGCGCCGGTGGAGGTTGCGCCAGCAGTCGACCTCCTGGTGCAGGAGGCCGAGTGCGTCCGGGCCGAAGTGTGCGGGGAACCAGCGGCCGTACAGCCGCTCCAGTGGGGATCCGTAGGTCAGCAGGGCGACACGCCTGCGGGTGGACGGCGGGAGCTGCCAGGCCGCGGCGGCGGCGAGGACGCTGCCCTGGGAATGGCCGGAGAGCACCAGGCGTCCGCCGGTGGACCGGGTCCAGGTGGCGATCCGCCAGGTCAGGTCGGGCACGGCGCGCTCGGCGTAGCAGGGCGGCGCGAAGGGGTGCGCGGCGCGCGGCCAGAAGGTGCCGACGTCCCACAGGATGCCGATGGTGCGCCGCGCGGAGGCGTCCTTGTAGGCGCGACGGCCCCAGGTGACGAAGAGTATGAAGCCGAGTCCGATCAGCCAGGAGCCCAGCGCCTGCGCGGTCTCGGCGGCGCCGTGGACGACGGCGTACGACCCCCGCGCCGCCTCGCCGGGTGTCCTGTTGGTGACGAGGGCGCCGACGAGGGCGCCGGCGCCCAGCAGCAGGGTGGCGGTGGAGGTGACGGCGAGGATGCGCGGTCCCCGGTCGGTGAGGGCGGCCATCGCGCGTACGGAGGCGATGCGGCGGGTGCGGCCGGGGTCGCCCGTCTCGCCGGCGTACTCGCGTTCCACCGCGGCCCGTTCCTCGCGGGCGATCCGCACGGCGCGCCGGGCGAGCCAGCCGCACATCACCAGCACGAGGACGAGCAGCGGTGGGATCACGGATGCCTGCCAGGTGAGGAGCACCGGCGGCCCGGGCATCGAGGTGCCGGTGCCGTCCAGCCAGTCGGACACCCGTTGCGAGACCCCGCCGGACATCACTCCGCCCAGCGCGCAGGCGAGCATGGCGACGGCCGGTCCGGCCAGGCCCCGCATCGCGGCGCGCCGGTCGGGGTCGGTGCGGTACAGGGTGTGGGCGACCCCGGCGAGGACGATCACCAGCAGGCCCTGCGCGAGGGCGAGGGCACCGAAGGTGGCGTCGCCCGGCAGCCGGCCCGACGACTCCCACCCGGGGCGCTCCCATCCCGCGTACAGCAGGGCGAGCGCGAGCAGGACGAGGGCGGCGAGGGGCAGACAGCGCACCAGGCGCCGGTCGGGCTCGCCGTCCGGCCGGCGTTCGCTGCGGCCCCGGCGGCAGACCACCCACACCACGGTCCCCGCCCCCAGGGCCAGTAGCGCCTCGAGGATCACACCGAGAACGGCCAGGACGGCGGGACCGCCCGGCTCACGGTCGTAGCGGGCGGCGGCGGAGCCGACGGCGGCGGCGACCGTCAGCAGTCCGGCGGCGGTGTGCGCGGCGCGCAGCCGGGCGACCAGGCGCCGGCCGTACCAGAAGCCGGGCCGGCCCAGCGCGGTGGGGACGCCGTCCTCCTCGGGCCCCGGGTCATGGGTCATCGGCTGCTGGGATTCGTACGCGCTCCAGGTGCGCAGGGACAGGAACCACAGCAGGCCGGTGAGGGCGGTGGGCACCAGGGCGGCGAGCGCGAGCCGGCGGCCCGGCGTGCTCCACCAGCCGCCGTCGGACCACACGGGCGAGAGGAAGCCCAGCCAGGAATGCCGGTCGGCGCACGCGCGGGTCCCCGCGCACTGCCATGCGGTCAGGTCGAGGGCGACCTCGCAGGCGGCCGCGACGAGCAGCACCGTCAGGCTCAGTGCGGCCAGGCGCACCAGCAGGCCGTAGAGCCGGACGGTGCGCCGGCGTCCGCGGGCGGTGGGGCGCATCCAGTGGGCGAGGTTGACCACCATGAACGGGAGCAGCAGCAGCCACAGGGCGCGGGTGCCGTTCCCCGAGGTGAGGTTGCACCAGACGTATGCCTCGCGGACGGGCTCCTCGCGGCGGCCGGCGGGCTGCCGCTCCGCGTCGGTGTCGTCGGCGCGGCGGAACACGGCCGCGATGCGGTCACCGGTGATCCTGACCGTGCGCGGATCGTCGAGCATCTCCTCGGGGGTGGTGCCGCCCACCCCGTGGACCAGGAGTTCCAGGGCGGTTCCGGGCTCCCCGGACCGGGGGCCGGGACCGTCGGGCCCCTCGGCCGGTCTGTGTCGCTGCGCGCTCTCCACCGATTCGCACTTCCCCGTGACGTCCCGTCGGCTCCGTCCGTGCGCGCACAGGATCTCCCGCGGTGGGACGGCTGACACCTCTCGTCACGTAATCTCCCCGATCCGTGTGACACGCAAGCACCGGCACCCGAACAGTGACATGCTCGCGACGAAAGACCGGTGGCGCCGTCCGGGGTCCGGCATGCGAGGATGGGAGGTCCGCGCACCGGTGCCGGGAGGGGATCCGCTCGTCGTACTGGGTGCGTGAGGCGTGTCGGAGGCTTTGCGGCGAAAGGACCGGAGCGTACGTGAGCGAGAATCAGAACCTGCTCGCGGAGCAGCGGCGCACCCTGATCCTCGACGAGGTCCGGCGCCGGGGCGGCGTCCGGGTCAACGAGCTGACCCGCAAGCTCGGCGTGTCGGACATGACGGTCCGCCGCGACCTCGACGCGCTGGCCCGGCAGGGCGTCCTGGAGAAGGTGCACGGCGGCGCGGTCCCGGTGGTCGAGGCGAGCACGCACGAACCGGGGTTCGAAGCCAAGTCCGGCCTGGAGCTGACCGCCAAGGAAGACATCGCGCGGGCGGCGGCCGGACTGGTCGCCCCCGGTGCGGCGCTCGCGCTCTCTGGCGGTACGACGACGTTCGCGCTGGCGCATCAGCTGATCGACGTCCCCGATCTCACGGTGGTCACCAACTCGGTGCGGGTGGCGGACGTCTTCCACGCGGCGCAGCGCACCTCGGGACCCCGGCAGGGCGCGGCCACGGTCGTCCTGACGGGCGGGGTGCGCACGCCGTCCGATTCACTGGTGGGGCCGGTGGCCGACCAGGCGATCGCGGCGCTCCACTTCGACCTGCTGTTCCTCGGGGTGCACGGGATATCGGTCGAGGCGGGACTGTCGACGCCGAACCTCGCGGAGGCCGAGACCAACCGGCGCCTGGTGCAGTCGGCCCGGCGGGTGGTCGTGGTCGCCGACCACACCAAGTGGGGGACGGTGGGGCTCAGTTCGTTCGCCTCTCTGGAGCAGGTCGACACCCTCGTCACCGACTCCGGGCTGCCCGAGAGGGCGCGCGCGGAGGTGTCCGAGCATCTGCGTCACCTGGTGGTGGCGGGCGAGCCCGAGGCCTCCGCGGAGACCGCCGGCACCTGACGGGACGCCAGAAGGCGACTCCGCGCGCTACGTTGCCCGCCCGCACAGGAAGCCGGCATCAGTCGAGGGGGATACATTCATGGCTCACCGTCTGCGCCCCGTGGGGCACGAGTTCGTCGGGTCCGCACCCGTGCGTCTGGTCTTCGAGCGGGAGATCTCCGCCGCGCCGGAGCAGATCTTCCGCGCGCTGGCCGAGGACGTGACCGGCTGGCCGGAGTGGTTCGGCCCGGTCGCACTGGCCCGTCCCCTCGACGGCGGCGCGGCGCGGGAGGTCCGCCTGCGTGGCGGGGCCCGGTTCCGCGAGACCATCCTGGTGGCGGCGGCGTCCGAGGTGTACGCCTATCGCGTCGACGTGACCAATGTGCCGGGCGCCCGTGCGCTGGCCGAGGAGTGGCGGCTCGCCCCGGCCGGGACGGGGACGCGGGTGCGGTGGACGATGGCGGGCGACGGCACGGCGCCGTTCCGGCTCGCGCTGAAGGCCGCCCGGCCCGGGCTGGCGCGGACGTTCCGCGACGCGGTGACATCGCTGGACCGGCGGCTGGCGAGGTAGCGCTCAGCCCGGCCAGACGCCGGTCCGCAGCAGGGACTCGACCGCCATCGAGTACGGCGCGATGTCCAGACCCTGCTCGGCCAGCCAGGCGTCCGAGTAGTACTTGTCCAGGTAGCGGTCCCCCGGGTCGCACAGCAACGTCACCACGCTTCCCCGCCGGCCCTCCGCGACCATCTCCGCGACGAGCTTCAGCGCGCTCCACAGACCGGTGCCGGTGGAGCCGCCCGCCTTGCGGCCGATGACCCCCTCCAGGGCCCGCACCGCGGCCACACTGGCCGCGTCGGGCACCTTCATCATCCGGTCGACCGCACCGGGCACGAAGCTCGGCTCCATACGCGGCCGGCCGATGCCCTCGATACGGGAGCCGCGGTCACAGGCGACGTCCGGATCACCGGTCGTCCAGCCCTCGAAGAAGCACGAGTTCTCCGGGTCGGCAACACAGATGCGGGTGTCGTACTGCATGTAGTGGACGTAGCGCGCGAGGGTCGCGGAGGTGCCGCCGGTGCCGGCGGTGGCGACGATCCACGCCGGCTCCGGGAACCGCTCCAACTCCAGCTGACGGAAGATCGATTCGGCGATGTTGTTGTTGCCCCGCCAGTCCGTGGCCCGTTCGGCGTAGGTGAACTGGTCCATGTAGTGGCCGCCGGTGTCCGCCGCGAGGGCGGCGGAGGCCTCGTACATCGTGCGGGGGTCGTCCACGAAGTGGCACCGTCCGCCATGGAACTCGATCAGGCGGCACTTCTCGGCGCTCGTCGTGCGCGGCATGACCGCGATGAAGGGCACACCGATCAGCTTCGCGAAGTACGCCTCCGACACGGCCGTGGAACCGCTGGACGCCTCGATCACCGGGCGGCCCGGACGGATCCAGCCATTACAGAGCCCGTACAGGAAGAGCGACCGGGCCAGCCGGTGCTTGAGGCTGCCGGTCGGGTGGGTCGACTCGTCCTTCAGGTAGAGGTCGATGCCCCACCGCTCGGGAAGCGGAAAGCGCAGCAGATGGGTGTCGGCCGAGCGGTTGGCGTCGGCCTGGACCCTGCGCACGGCCTCTTTCAGCCAGGTCCGGTAGGCGGAGTCACTGTGATCGGCGTCGAGGGTGGCGCCGGTCAGGGTCTGTTGGGGGGTGCTCACGACAGGGCTCCTTACGCTGAGCGCCGACGGGCGTCCCGCGCGGCCGGTACCCCGATCATAGGCACCATCCGCACCACCTCTCACCTGCATAAACACTCCTTTGAGCGCCTCAAAGGCACCCCTGGGGCCCGGGCGCAAGGGCGCATTGGCGCGAGTGCCCCCACGCTCCGGGGATCAGGGGTGCGCGTACTGGTGCTCGGCGGCGGGTGGGGGCAGACTGCACCGGCGGGAGCAAGGGCACACTGGATCCGGGCGGGAGCCGGCCCGCGGAGCACGGTCCGGCACACCGACGCGCACAAGAGGGCGGGTGGCATGGCGGAGGCGGAGTTCACGGCCACGGGCGTGCGGATCGGCAAGCGGCTGCGTTCGCTCACCCGGGCCGGGCAGGTCCGGATCAGCGGCGGCCGGCTGGAGTTGCTCACCAGCTACGGCAGTGAGATCGACAGCGCGCCGGTGCAGGCGGTACGCGCGACCAAGCCGTGGTTCGCGCCCGAGGACCGCGCGCTGGCGGACCTCAACGGCAACCGGTACCTGCTCACCCTCGGCGACCACGATCCCGCGCCGGGTGAGCCCGGTCCGCCGGCCGCCCGCCGTTTCATCGAGGCAGTCCGCCGGGCGTCGGGGCGCGGCGCCTGAGATGTCCGCGAGTTGCGCCACCCCGTCCGCTGCGCCACGCTGGTCCCACATCACTCTGGGTTTACCGGCGATAACGCTGCGAACCAGCCCGCCGGCCACGACAGCAGGCGGCAGCGTCACGCAGGCGCCCTGCTGGATCCGTACTCCGTGTTCTTCCGGACCTCACGTCGGGGAGTCGCAGCCGTGATCAGTCATCCGAGCAGGCACTGCACGGTGGAGCTCCAAGCCCTGCCGTCGCGGATCGGCCAGGTCCGCAGAATCGTATCTGCGCAGTTGCGCTACTGGCATATGGATTCGTTGATAGACCGGGCCTCGCTCGGTGTGACAGAGCTGTTGTCGAATGTCCACCGGCATGCCCGGCCCGACAAGACGTGCACCGTCGAGATGGAGCTGCTGCTCGACCGGCTCAAGGTCTCGGTGTACGACCATGATCCGCGTCTTCCGGTCGTGGCGGACGCCGGACCGCTCGCCACCTGCGGGCGAGGGCTGGCGATGGTGGCCGCGATGAGCGAGAGCTGGGGCGTCGTGCCGGACGGTGATTCCGGCAAGGTCGTGTGGTTCACGCTGCCGGCGCCGTCCGCGGACGCCCCGGCCGCCTGGGACCGACGCCCGCTGCTCACGGCCGCCGAGCCCGTGGATCACCGGTTCGCGGAGGTCACGTTCGCCGAGGACCACAGGCCCGAACGGGCCCCGGCCCGGTCGACCGTCGCGGGCTGACGGGCAATCGGTCGTTCACCCACCACGGGGCCGTCACGCGCCGTCGCCCACTCGGGCCGCCGTGCCTCCCTCGGTGACCCGTCACCGAGGGGGGTACCCCGGGGCGACGGGCTCCGGCCTCTTCGGGGCACCTCCCGCTCGAGCGGAGCCGCGAGTGGGGAGGCATCCCGGTGGGCACCGGGCTGCGCCACGCCCCGCCCCACGGCGCCCCACGGCGAATCGGCCGGCCGGAAGGCCGCGGCCACCCGGTCGAGGCCCGTACGGCGGTGTCACCGCCGTACCGTACGCCGTGACGGCGCCGGCGCCCGGGCGGCGGTCCGGGTGCCGATGGCCGTGGTCGTCACGGAAGGTCATGCGGCACCGTCCTTGCCGGTACGGCCGAACTGCTCGTCCAGGACGGACAGCCGTCGCCAGTACTCGTCCTCGTCGATCTCGCCGGAGGCAAAGCGGTGACCGAGCACCGCGATGGGCGAGTTGTGGTCCACCGTGGGCCGGCCGGGTCCGGGACCACGACGTCCCCGCCACACCGTGCGGCGCAGCAGTGCGATGCCGCCGCCGATGGCCAGGGCCCAGATCACGGGGAAGAGCAGGATCCACGGGCCGGGCCCGCCGTCACCGAAGTGCGCCAGGGTCTGCATGATCGTTCAACTCCTCGGGTGCGCCGTCTCGTCGCTCCTTGCGCGACCATTCGAGCGTCGCCCCGGACGGAGGGCCGGGGCGTCGTACGGCCGGCGGCACTGTGCGTACCTCCCGGGGAGTAGGCGGCGGGCGGCTGCTTTCCCGTGCCCGGCACCGGAGGGCTCTCGTGGGACCGGCTGTCCCGGGAGAGTCGGTGGTGAACGCGGGGGAAGGCCTCCGGTGGATGCCCTGCGGCTCCGGCGCCGAGGCCGTTCCTCCACCACCGCGGGCGCTTCGACACCCCATTCGTCCGCGGGACAGGGCGTGGGGCTTCCCGTACACGCGAGGACCGCCCGCGGCCCGGCCGGGCGCGTCGGTCAGCCGGACGCCTGTGCGGTGTCCTTCATCGCACCCCAGCCGTGCCAGCGTTCGACCTCGATCAAGCCGCTGACCCGCGCCCGCCTCCGGTCCGGATACGGGTTGTCGGTGTAGTGCCGGGAGAGGCGGTCGATGTCGGCCAGACCCTCGTCGTCGTACAGGCCGGCCACGCGCCCGATCAGGGTGACATGGGTGTACCAGTCGTCCCCGGCGAGGATGGTGAGGGTGACGCGCGGGTCACGGCGGAGGTGCTGCAGGCGCACCCGGCCCTCGTCGAGGTTGATCAGCGCACGGCCGTCCTCCCAGAGGTACCAGGTGGGGGTGGAGACCGGCGCGCCGTCGGAGCGCAGCGTCGCCATGACGCAGGGGTTGGGCCTGCGCAGCAGGGCGTCGGCCTCGGGCGGCAGCGGGGGCTTGGACACTACGTACTCCTCGGCGTTCGTGGACGGTGCGGCGGGCCCGGGACTCAGACGGCGGGGCCGTCGTCGAAGCTGGCGAAGTAGGCGGCGGCCATGTCCTCGTCGCCGTGGCCCCGGCCGGCGGCCCGCTCCAGTCGTTCGGCGCTCGCGGCGGCCACGTCCAGGCGGACGCCGTGCTGCTCACCGGCCCGCACGATCAGTCTGGCGTCCTTGGCGGCGGTCGTCACGGCGAACTGCGCCGGGGACAGCCGCCCGTCCAGGATCATCCCGGCCTTGGCGCGCAGATAGCCCATGTCGAGCGGGCCGCCGGCGATGAGATCGAAGAACCCGCCCGGTGCGACATCGAGGGCCTTGGCCAGGGCGAGGGTCTCACCGGCCGCGGCGGTGGTGGCGACCACCCAGCTGTTCGCCACCAGTTTCAGGCGCGTGGCGCCGGCCGTCGCGCCGTCCTCCCCGGTCCACACGGTGCGGGCGCCCACGGCGTCGAACACCGGGATCACCCTGTCCCGGCCCTCGGCCGGCCCGGCGGCGAGCACGGTCAGCTGTCCGGCCTCGGCGGGCTGACGGGTGCCCAGGACCGGGGCGTCGTAGAAGAGCAGTCCGTGCTCACGGGCGAAGCCGGCCAGTTCGGCGGTGGCCTCGATCCCCGCGGTGGTGGACTGCGCCCAGACCGTTCCGGAGCGCAGGGCGGGGGCGGCCCGGCGCATGGTCTCCAGGGTGGCGGGGCCGTCGTACAGCATGGTCAGCACGACGTCGGCGGACTCGACCGCCTCGGCGGGGGTGTCCGCGATGTGCGCGCCGTCGGCGGCGAGCGGCTCGGCCTTGGCGCGCGTACGGTTCCAGGCCCGGACGGTGTGACCCGCACGGGCGAGGCTGCGGGCCATCGCCGCGCCCATGATGCCGGTGCCCAGGACGCTGACGGTGAGCTGGTCGGTCATGAGGTCGGCCTTCTGTGGGTGCGTCGAGTGGTCGTGGTCCTATCCCAGTGCCCCGAGAGGATCGTCCAGCACCGGCTGCCAGGCAAGTTCCGCCGCGCCGACCAGGCTGTTGTGGTCCAGTGTGCAGGCCAGAATGGGGACACCGCCGCTGCGGCCCCACAGACTGCGGTCGGCGACGACGGCGCGGAGCCGGTCCGGATCGGCCTCCAGCAGGGTGCGGTGCAGGCCGCCGAGGATGATCCGGTCCGGGTTGAGGATGTTGACCAGTCCGGCCAGGCCCAGGCCGAGCCGGTCGATGAGGCACTCGGTGGCGGTGCGTACGTCCGGGTCGTCGTACTGTCCGTGGATCAGGTCGTCGGCCTGCTTCAGCAGGGACATCTCGGGGCCCGGTGCCCGTCCCGCCGCGGTGAGCAGGGCCAGCGGGTCGGCCTCGACGTCGAGGCAGCCGCGGCTGCCGCAGTGACAGGGACGGCCCTCGGGGTTGACGGCGAGGTGGCCGACCTCCAGGGCGAGACCCGAACTGCCCGAGTGCAGGCGGCCGTCGAGCACCAGCGCCCCGCCCACCCCGCGGTGGCCGGTGGCCACGCAGAGCAGGTCGCGGGAGCCCCGCCCGGCGCCGTGCCGGTGTTCGGCGAGGGCGGCGAGGTTGACGTCATTGGCCGCGAAGGCGGGTCCGTCCAGGCCGGCCGCGCGCACCTGTTCCGCGAAGATCTCCCGTACCGGGGCCCCCGCTGGCCAGGCCAGGTGCAGGGGGTTGAGGGCGAGCCCCTCCGGCTCCGCCACCGCCGACGGCACGGCGAGCCCCGCGCCCACGCACCGCCGCCCGGTCTCCCGCAGCAGTTCGGCGCCGGCCGCGACGACGGAACCGAGGACCTTCGCCGGATCGGCGTCGACGACCTCGCAGCCGGGCGCCGTGGCGACGATACGGCCGCCGAGCCCGACCAACGCCGCCCGGAAACCGTCGGAGTGCACCTGCGCGGCGAGCGCCACGGGGCCGTCCCCGGCCACGGAGAGCCGGTGCGAGGGACGCCCCTGGGAACCGGCCGCCGCACCGGGCCGGGCATCGACCCTGATCAGCCCCAGCGCCTCCAGCTCGGCGGCGACCGCTCCGGCCGTCGCGCGGGTCACGCCGAGCTCGGCGGTGAGCACCGCGCGGGTCGGCGCGCGTCCGGTGTGCACGAGTTCCAGCGCGGGTCCGAGCGCGCCACGCCCCCGGTCCAGCCGCGTCCTGGAGGTGGTCCCTTTCCCCGCCGGCCGGGGGTCCGCCTTCCCGCTCATGAAGGCGAGTCTCCCATGATCCGCAGGTGGCGCCGACTACAGGCCGCTGACCCGCAGCGTGATGTTCAGTCGTCCGGTCAGCCCCAACTCCGGCGGCCCGGTGCCCGCGTGCACCCGGGGAACGCCGTGGTAGGCGAGCCGGGACGGACCGCCGAAGACGAACAGGTCGCCGCTGCGCAGTTCCACGTCCGTGTACGGGCGGGTCCGGGCCCGGGGATTGCCGAAGCGGAAGACGCAGGTGTCGCCGAGACTCAGCGACACCACCGGGGCGTCCGCCTTTTCGTCGCCGTCCCGGTGCATGCCCATACGTGCGTCGGCATCGTAGAAGTTGACCAGCGCGATGTCGTGACCGGTCCCTCGCGCGGCGTCCTCGCCCAGCGCGTCGGTCACCGCGCGGCGGCCCAGTTGACCGAGCCGCCCGGGAAAGGGCTTCACCGGCGCGCCGTCGCCGTCGACGACGGTGCGGGCATAGCCGTACGGGTACCAGTGCCACCCGAGGCACACCTGGCGGGCGGTCATGGTGCCGCCGCCCGGCGTGCGGACGGTACGCAGTCCGGCGGGCGGCCGGGCCCATTCCCTGCAGGCATCCAGCAGTTCGCGCTGCTCCCGCGCGTCCAGCCAGTCCGGTACGTGCACCGCGCCCGGCGCGATCTCGCTCCGTGTCCTGGGGAACAGCCCGGTGTCCATGCCTCCATCCTCCCCGGGACCCGCCGATCCGGTGCTCGGCTAGCCTGGTCGGACGATGAACGACCGTATGACGACTCCGTGGGGCGAGACGGTGCTGGCCCGGTTCCCCGAGGATCCGCGGGACAGGCTGCGTGCCTGGGACGCCTCCGACGCGTATCTCCTCCGGCATCTCGCCGACCGGCGGACCCCGATGTCCGGCACGGTCGTGGTCGTCGGCGACCGCTGGGGCGCCCTGGTCACGGCGCTCGCGGCGTACGGCCCGACGCAGATCACCGACTCCTGGCTCGGGCAGGAGGCGACACGCGCGAATCTCGCCCGCAACGGCGTCGAACCCGGCACGGTCCGGCTGCTCACCACGCAGGATCCCCCGCCGGACCGGATCGACGTGCTGCTCGTGCGTGTGCCGAAGAGCCTGGCACTGCTGGAGGACCAGCTGCTGCGGCTGGCGCCGGCCGTGCACGCGGACACGGTGGTCGTCGGCACCGGCATGGTGAAGGAGATCCACACCTCCACTCTGAACCTCTTCGAGCGGATCCTGGGCCCGACCAGAACCTCGCTCGCCGAGAAGAAGGCGCGGCTCGTCTTCTGCACACCGGGCCCCGCACCGGCCCGCCCCGAGAACCCCTGGCCGTACCGCTACACACTGCCCGAGGACATCGGCCCGGTCTCGGGACGGACGGTCGTCAACCACGCCGGCGTCTTCTGCGCGGACCGCCTCGACATCGGCACCCGGTTCTTCCTGAAACACCTGCCCGCCGGCCGGAACGGCGGCCGGGTGGTGGACCTGGGGTGCGGCAACGGTGTCGTCGGTACGGCGATGGCGCTGGCCGATCCGCGGGCCGAGGTGCTGTTCGTGGACGAGTCCTTCCAGGCGGTGGCGTCGGCGGAGGCCACGTACCGGGCGAACGGCGTGCCGGGACACGCCGAGTTCCGGGTCGGCGACGGCCTGTCGGGCCTGCCGGCAGGCAGCGTCGACCTCGTGCTCAACAACCCGCCCTTCCACTCCCACCAGGCGACCACCGACACCACGGCCCGGCGCATGTTCACCGACGCCCGCCGCACCTTGCGCCCGGGCGGCGAGCTGTGGGTGATCGGCAACCGGCACCTGGGGTACCACGTGCAGCTGCGGCGGCTGTTCGGCAACAGCGACGTGGTCGCGTCGGATCCGAAGTTCGTGGTGCTGAGGGCCCGGAAACGCTAGGTGTGCCGGTCCCGCGGTGCGGTAGCAGTGCCGGGTCAGCGGGGGACGGGCGGAGGCCAGGCACCGGGCGGTCCGTCGATCCAGGCGGCCAGGGCGACCGGGTCGGGCGCCGGGCCACTGGACCGGGCCCGCGTGTACACGCCGCGCACCAGTTCCGGCCGGTGCGAGAGCGCCCGGACCGCGCGCCGCGTTTCGGCCCGGGAGCGCCCGGCACCGTCCGCCTGGCGCAGGACCAGCGCCAGGCCGGTCCAAGGACCGGGACTGTCCGGGTCGGCGGCCGCACCGGCCAGGCACAGGTCGCGCGCCGTGCTCAGGTCGCCGAGCAGACGTGCCGTGTCCGCGGCGCAGTCGACCGCCGCGCCCGGTGGCGCAGCCGCGAGGGTGTCCGGGGCGACGGCCGCCTGCCTGAGCCGCGCCATGCCGTCACTGAGCCCCTGGGCGTCGGGACAGGGATCCAGACGGGACTCCGCGCTGGTTCCCGCGGGGCGCCGGGCACCGCGGAGCCAGGCATCGGTCAGTACGGTGACCTCGTCGTCCGCGGGCCGCAGATGGTGCAGCCGCCAGCGCAGCCGGTGGTCGGCGACGGCCTCGTCGGCGAGCGCGGAAATGTCCGCGTGCACGTGTTCCACCCGCCAGGGCCCTGTGTGCGCGCCCATGAGGTCCAGGAACCGCGCACCGGCCCCGGTCCACCGCGGCGCCTCGCGAAGGGCCGCGTACGCGTCCCTGACCTGGGTCCGCCAGTAGGCGAGTTCGAACTCCGCCCGCCGCAGTGCCGCTCCCTGGACCGTCCCCATGTAACGCTGCCAGAACTCGACCACTCCGAAGAACGCGTACACCCCCTGGAAGAGTCCTTCGAACGGGCGGGGGACATCGCGCCAGGGGGCGTAGTGCAG
Source organism: Streptomyces sp. NPDC031365 (assembly GCF_055569765.1). Taxonomy (NCBI): domain Bacteria; kingdom Bacillati; phylum Actinomycetota; class Actinomycetes; order Kitasatosporales; family Streptomycetaceae; genus Streptomyces; species Streptomyces sp. NPDC031365. The sequence continues at coordinate 44,641 of NZ_JBVIIM010000015.1, forward strand.
GGAGTGGTCGTCGCGGTCGTCGTACAGATCGATGAGGTCGAGTACGGCGTTCAGCTTCTGGTGGCGGAACTCGTGGGTCAGCGTGCAGGCGAGGTCCACGGCGTCCGGCGGTTCGCTGACAACGACACCGCCGAACGCGTCACTGGAGGACGACGAGGTGACCAGCGGCCCCGGGACGGCGGGGCGCGGCGTGATGGAAGTGAGCGCGGCGCCGAGCGCCTCGGCGTGCCGCGGGCCGGTCCGGCGAAGGATCCGCGACGCCTCGGCCACCAGGCCGGTCCACCGGGCCGCCGGGCCGTCACCGAGCCGCGCGGGGCGTTCCGGTGGTCCCGGACTGCGAAAGGGGTGAAGGTCGTCGAGGTACACACCCGAGGTCTCCCGCGGGCCGTCTCCCCCGACATGCCGCAGCGGCCACCAGCCGCCGGCGGCGTTCCCGGGCGACGGCGGCAGACGCACGTCGACCGCCGAGACGCGTACGGTGGCCTCCCCGGCGGTGACGTCGACGACGGCCGTCCGAGCCGCCGTCGGGCCCAGATCGACGACCCCGAGCAGGGGCAGCACCGCCAGCCCTCGGTGCACGGGAACCGGGCAGGTGAAGGTGAGTCCGGCCCTGATGCCGGCCGCGGCGGCCAGGGCGTACAGGTGGCCGCCGCCGGCCCACTGCGGAAGGGCGGGGCCGCCGTGGCGGTCCCGTAACGCGCCCAGGACGTGGCTCATCCACCGGCCCACCGCCGGGTCCAGGAGGAGGTCGTCGGTGGCCTCCGGAGCCGCCCTGCCCGCTTCCTCCAGCAGGGCGCGGGCGCGCGAGACGGGTACGAACCCGGTACCGCCCTGCTGCCGGGCGTCGAGTTCGTCGAGGAGGGCACGGAGCACGGTGACGCGGATGTCCAGCTGCCCGGCCTTCAGCGTCTCGATCACGTCCCGGTTCTCGGCGCCGGTCGCCAGGGCCCGGAAGGTGTCCCGTTCGCGCAGCGGCCCGGGCAGGACCAACCGGGCAGAGGTGTCCCCGGTGATCCGCGCGTCGGATTCGCCGCCCTCGTCCGCGGGCGCCGGCGTCACGTAGACGACGTGGTCGGAGGCGGACCGGCCCGAGTCCTGGTGGCCCCACGAGTAGCCTCCGCCGCCGCCGGCCTCGGCGCCACCCCGGGACAGCCGCGGTCGGGTGAACCGGTCGAGCGTCCTGCGGGTGGCGGGGTCGGTCGCGGGCGGGACGCGGGCGAGGGCGTCAGCCAGGGTCGGCCGGGCCGGGGTCAGGCCGCCGTTCGGCGTCGCGTCGGCCTTACGGGGGGCCGCGCCGCTCCCGTCGGTGCCGGTGTCGTGCGGTCCGTTGTCGGTCACGGTCCGTTCTCCTCCCGTGTCGTCCCGCGGTGTGGCGCCGTTCGCCGCCCGCCGCTGCAGATCCGCCCGGACGAGGCCGAGGTTGTGGCGGCACGTCAGCACGTTGGGATGGTCGTCGCCGAAGCGTCGTACGTTGGCGGTCAGTACGGCCTCGAAGTGGCCCGCGGACTCCTCGAGGCGTCCCAGCATGTGCAGTACGGTGGCCAGTTCGTGGCGGTTCGCCACCGCGTCCGGGTGCTCCGCCCCGAAGCGCTTGCGGTTGACCGTCCAGAACCGTCTCAGCTCGGCCTCGGCGGCGGTCAGATGCCGCTGGTCCCGGTGGATGCGCGCCTGTTCGTGCCGGAAGACCAGCATGTCGGGGTGGTCGGGGTCCCGGTGTCTGGCGATCTCGGCCACCACCATCGAGCAGACTGCGGCCGCCTCCTCGACGTCGCCGCAGTCGCGCAGGGCCCGCACGAGACTCAGGCCGGAGGCCAGGGAGAGTTCGTCGCCGTCCCCGAACAGGCCGCGGCTGGTGTCCCAGACCTCGCGCAGCTCCACCGCTGCCGCACGCACCGCGTCACGCTTGTGCCAGACGGTGGCCAGGTCGTGCCGAGTGCGCAGCACGGCCCTGATGTCCGGTGGCCTCAGCGCCCGGCGGATGCGCAGCACGACGCGCAGTTCGTGCTCCGCCTCCTCGTACCGACCCAGCTCGCGCAGTACGCGTGCCCGGCCACTGCGGGCGGACTGGGCGAGGGCGTGGTCGGCCGGCAACGTCCCCTCGCAGGCCAGGCCCACCGCGTGGTACTCGGCCTCCGCGTCGTGCAGGCTGCCCTCGTCGCGGAGGGCGAGAGCGAGGGACAGGCGAGCGGCGAGGGTGTCGGGATGCTCGGCTCCCAGGTGATCCCGCCGCACGTCGGTCACCCGCGCCAGCTCCCTGCGTGCGTCGGAGTACAGACCGATGTAGTAGCGGTACTGCCCGGCCCTCAGCGCGGGTTCGGTCACCTCCACGACCACGGACTCCGCCTCGCCCACGACCGGCAGGTCGAGCGGGGCCGAGCAGTGCGGCGCGATGTCCTGCCAGCGGGGCCAGTGCGGCGGCTCGGCCGGGTTCAGTCCCTCCATCGCCTGGTGCAGGAGGAGGACGACAAGGTCCCGCAGCTGCCCGGCGGCGCGGGTGAAGGCCCGGCTCGTGCGCATGCTGAGACGGACCAGCGGGTGGATGGTAATGCGTCCGCCGGTGTCACCGGCCGGTCCGCCGGAGCTTTCGACTCGGACGAAGCGCAGTCCGGCCAGTCCTTCCAGGGCGGTCCTCAGGTCCGGGAAGGAGGGCCGGTTCGGCGCGAAGAGCGCGCTGTTCACCATCGACTCCGCGTCCAGCAGCCGAAGATGCGGCACGGGGGTGGGTCCGAAGGCCGAGAGCAGCAGCATCAGCGGCTCGGCTGCGTGGTTCCCCTGCTCCTTGAGGAGGTCGAGCGAGAGCTCCCAGGTGGCGGTGATGCGGGCCAGATCCCCGTCGAGTTCGGCCTGCCCGGGTGGCGGTGCGGCGATCGCCCCCTGCCGTGCGTCGACACTGCGGCGGTACCCGGCGTATGTTCTCGGTCCCTCCACCGGGGGCCACCCCGTGGTGCGCGCCGCCCGGCCCAGATAGGTCCCGGCCAGGTCGAGGGCGAGGGGGAGTCCCCCGAGATACGCGGCGAGTTCACCGGCCTGTTGCGGATCCCCCGCGCCGGGTGCGAGGTCGAGCAGGACGCGGGCACCGTCAGAGGCGTCCAGGACGTCGACCGGCAGTTCGCCGGCCCAGTCGGCCAGTTGCCCCCAGCCCGAACGCCGGCTGGTGACGAGTACGGCGCCGGGCAGCCGTCGCGGTGAGCGGAGCCAGCCGACTCCCTCCTGCAGGGGCCGGTCCTTCGCGGCGAGCAGTTCGGGGGCGTTGACGTTGTCGAGCACGAGGAGCCACGGCTCACGGAGTTGCTCCAGTTGCCGCCACAGGAAGTCGGCCTTGTGGCCGAGACCGAAGGCGTCCCGGTCCGCGCCCGCGTCGAACGCGACCGCGTACAGGGCTCCGGACAGGCCGTCGTCCCCCTCGGCGGAGACCCACCACACATGGGTCATGGGGCCCTCCTCGGCCAGTCGGTGGGCAACCTCCAGGGCCACGGTCGTCTTCCCGGACCCACCCAGCCCGGACAGCACCCATACGCCCGGGGCGTGTCCCGGGCGCTCGACGTGTGCGCGCACAGCTGTGCTCAGGTCGGTGACCAGCCGGTCGCGGCCCCGCAGGCGGTCCTGGGCCACCCGGCGTTCGGGCAGCGCCAGCGGGGTGGAGGTGATGCCGGACTGAGAGGGCAGCGCGGGCGCATCCGGCCGCTCGTGCGGCTGCTCGTCGAACGGCTCCGAGAGCGTCATCGTCCACCGTCCTCTCGCCCGGAACGCACCGGCCGCCGCGGTGGAGCATCCGTCACCACCACGAAGCTCCTCGGTCCGCACGGGTTTCGGTCGAGTCCGCCTCCCACCGGGCGGCAGGAATCATCATGGCCAACAACCCGTTTCCCCCGGGCGGTGAACCGCGGAATTCGTCACGTTGCGCGGGCGGGGGATGAACGGGAGTCGTTGCGGGCAGGTACGGGAACGGCCGACGGGGGCGCACTCATGACAAACACCGGTTTCACACCGCTCACCGACAACCCGGTGCTGAGCCGGGACGGTGACCTGTACGGGTTTCTTCCTTACCTCGACGTTCTCTCCGACGCGGTGTTGGCGGCTCAGCCGCTCCCGCTGACCGTCGGCATCTTCGGACCGTGGGGTTCTGGCAAGTCCAGCTTCATGCACATGTGGCAGGAGCGGCTGGGGCCGGACGCACGCACGGTGTGGGTGAACCCCTGGAAGTACGACCAGAAACAGGAGATCTGGGCGGCGGTCATCACCTCGGTGCTGGCGGAGATCAAGCAGAATGAGCGTTCCCGGGACAAGGCGGTGCGGCTGGCCCGCTCCCTCACCTGGCTGTCGCTGCGTGGTGTGCTCAGCAGCGGCGCTCCCATGGTGACGGGCGGGCTGTTCGGCAAGGAGGAAGCGCAGCAGGTGCTGGACCGGCTGGCGAGCAGCGACGCCGAGTTCCACCGTCATGTCAACGCCTTCGAGCAGGACTTCGCGGAGGCCGTGGCGGAGTTCCTCGGCGACGCGGACCGTCTCGTGGTGTTCATCGACGACCTCGACCGCTGCACTCCGGAGGCCGCGGTGACCGTCCTGGAGTCGCTGAAGCTCTTCACCGGGGACTCGCGCTGCGTGTTCGTCCTGGCCATGGACTACGACCTGCTGTCCGCGGTGGCGGGGGCGAGGTTCGGCGACCTGGCGCCGGTGAAGGGATCCGTCTATCTGGAGAAGATCGTGCAACTTCCCTTCTTCCTCCCGGAGGTCGCCTGGGACACCCTGCGGCACGCGCTCGCCCCGTACGTACCGCGGCTGGCGGACCGAGAGGCGTTCTGGCTGCTGGCCCGGACGGCCCTGGGACCGAGCCCGCGGCGTCTGAAGCGCTATGTCAACGTCCTCAACCTGGCCACGGCGATCCTTGAGCGCACGGGTCAGGGGCCGTTGACGCAGGAGCGGCAGCTGCATCTGGCGCTCCTGCTGATCCTGCGCGGCGAACACCGGGACTTCTACAACCATCTCGCCGTCCAGCCGGACTCGTGGGCCCAACTGGACGACTTCGCCTGCGGCCGGAGCAGTCACCCCGGGCCGGTCGCGGCACCGTTCATCGCCGACGCGTCCCTGATGCGCCTGCTGGCTCTGGGGCGCGAACGACGGGCCGATGTGTTCCCGCCGGCGCCCACGGCCGATGAGGTCGAACGCATGATGACCACGGTCCGGGTGACGGCCGGCGGAATCTGAGCCCACGCGGTGCCGCGCGCGGTGACTGCCTCGGTGATCACGGCCACCGCCCGGGCCATCGCCTCCCGTCCATCGTCGGACAGCTGCGGGAGTCGACGGCCTCGGAGCGGGCGGTGAGCAACGCACTGATGGCGTCGGTCATGGCGATGCGCAGGGCGGTTCCGACGTTGACCCCGGTGATGCTGCCCGTGACTGCCGCGGCGGGTTCGCCGTCGGGGAGGCCGGAGGAACCGTGCAGGAGGAGGCGCACGTCCATGGCGGCCGCCAGCCGTTTCGGGAGGGCACGGTCGACGGTGCGGGTGGTCATCGCGTGAGTGATCCCGACGGCGACGGCCAGGGCGTCCGGGCCGGAGTGGGCGACGAAGGCGCGCGCCTGGTCGGGGTCGGTAAGCCGGGGCGTGGGCATCGGGCGCGGGCTGTCCGGCCTTGCCAGCGATTCTCCCCGGCTCCGCCTCGATCCACAGCCCCGGGCCGTGGGGCCCGGTCCACGGCGGCCCGGGTCGCGGCGGCCCGGGTCGCGGCGTGGTCGGGTCGCGGCGTGGTCGGGTCGCGGCGTGGTCGTCGGCGCCGGGCCGCGTCGTGCGTCACGGAACCGAAGCCGGCGTCCGGGCCCGGCGCAGCAGGGGCGTCGCTCTGGACGTGGCCGAGGTGGAGCGGGACGGACGTCACGCGGTCGGCGGCGACGGCGGCTCGGGCGAGCGGCAGGAACCGGCCGTGGCGGAGCCCGACGGCGTTCTCGCTGCGCCTGAGTGACCGGAAGCGACTCGGCGCCGGCGATGGGGGTCCTCGACGTGTTCGAGGGTGATGATGTGCGGCCGCATCGGTGACACCCGGGTCGCGGACTCCGCGGAGACCGTGCGCCGCTTCGAGGAGACGGGGCTGCGCGTCGCGTGGTGTGAGGCCCCCGCGCAGCTGGCCGGCGTGGTGGCGGGCCCGGTCGATGTGGTGGGGATGGCAACCACCCTGCGGCCCCCGCCGCACACGCGGGCGAGGGGCAACGGCAGCAGCACGGGTGGAGCGGCCGCCACCCGACGCTTCGGCTTCCTCCTCCGGCTCGATCGGCCGGACGGACCTAGGCTGGACAGACGTGGTGCACGCGTGACGGTGTGCGCCGCCGGCCAGGGAGGCTGCGATGGACGGGACGGCCAGGGAACGGAGCGCATCGGCAGCGCCGAGGTACATACCGATCGCCGATCATGGGCTGATCGGTGATCTGCGCAGTGCGGCGCTGGTGGGGATCGACGGCACCATCGACTGGTACTGCTGCCCGTCCTTCGATTCGCCGAGTGTGTTCGCCGCGATCCTGGACGCCGAGCGGGGTGGCTGCTTCGAGCTGGCGGCGGCCGTACCGGCCCACACCAAGCAGTTCTACTTTCCCGACACCAACGTCCTGATCACCCGTTTCTTCACCGAGGACGGGGTCGGCGAGGTACAGGACTTCATGCCCGTCGACGGCGAATCGACCGGGGAGCACCCGCACCGGCTGATCCGGCGGGTGCTGTGCGTACGCGGCTCCGTGCCGTTCCGGACCCGGGTGGCGCCGCGCTTCGGCTACGGCGCTCACCCGCACACCGTGCGTCTGACCGGCGGCATCGCGGTCTTCACATCCCGGGACCTGTCCCTCGCGCTCACCGCGACCGTCCCGCTGGAGGCCGGCGGACCGGATGTGCGGGCCGGTTTCACGCTGGCCGAGGGCGAGACGGCGGTCCTCGCCCTGGAGCAGTTCGACGCCGACACGCCGCCGAACCGGTGTGAGTGCGGGGATGCGGAGGGGGAGTTCGCCACGACGGTGTCGTACTGGAGGAACTGGCTGTCCTCCTCGCGCTACCGGGGGCGATGGCGGGAGATGGTGCACCGCTCCGCCCTCACGCTGAAGCTGCTCACCTACGCGCCGACCGGCGCGATCGTGGCGGCGCCGACGACCAGCCTGCCCGAGGACCTCGGCGGGGAACGCAATTGGGACTACCGGTACGTCTGGGTGCGCGACGCGGCGTTCTGTGTGTACGCGCTGCTGCGGCTGGGGTTCTCCGAGGAGGCGGCGGCGTTCATGGCGTTCGTGTCCCGGCACGTCAGCCCGGGTAACTGCAGAGGCTCCGGCCCACTGCAGATCATGTACGGGATCGACGGCCGCACCGACCTCACCGAGCACGAGCTCGGCCATCTGGAGGGTCATTGCGGCTCGGCACCGGTCCGGATCGGCAACGCCGCGGCCGACCAGTTGCAGCTCGACATCTACGGGGCGCTGATCGACTCCATCTATCTGTACGACAAGTGGGCCGAACCGGTCTCCAGCGAGCAGTGGGACCACGTGACGGCGCTGGTGGACTGGGTGTGCGCGCACTGGGAACAGCCCGACGAGGGCATCTGGGAGACGCGCGGCGGGCGGAAGAAGTTCCTGTACTCGCGGCTGATGTGCTGGGTGGCGGTCGAGCGGGCCATCCGGATGGCCCACCAGCGCGGTCTGCCCGCCGATCTGCCCCGCTGGCGGGCGAGCAGGGACACCGTCTACCGGCGGATCATGAGCAGCGGCTGGTCCGCGTCACGGCAGGCGTTCATGCAGCACGAGGACGGGGACGTACTGGACGCCGCGGTACTGATGATGCCGATGGCGAAGTTCATCGCGCCGACCGACCCCAAGTGGTTGTCCACGCTCGACTCCCTCACCGAGGACCTGGTCTCCGACTCCCTGGTCTACCGCTACGACCCACAGGCGAGCCCCGACGGACTGCGCGGTGACGAAGGCACGTTCTCCATCTGCTCGTTCTGGTACGTCGAGGCGCTGACCCGGGCCGGACGGGTCGACGAGGCCGCCCTCGCCTTCGAGAAGATGCTGACGTACGGCAACCATCTCGGGCTGTACGCGGAACAGATCGGCCATACCGGGGAGCAGCGGGGCAACTTCCCGCAGGCCTTCACCCATCTCTCCCTGATCAGCGCCGCGTTCAATCTGGACCGCGCCCTGGGCTGAGGCTCAGTGCCCGTGGCCGTCGGAGTGTCCCGGTGTGCCGCTCGGAGGGATCTCGGCTCCGGTCTCGGCCGCTCCGGTCTCGGCCGCTCCGGCCCGGACCGTGAACGCCGCGGTACGGACGACTCCCTCGTGCTTGAAGTCCAGGAACAGCCGGTAGCTGCCGCCACTGGGTGCGGTGGCCGTGAAGGAGACTTCCGGGCCGGGGTCGGTCCGGCCGTCGCCGGGTTCGCCCTGCGGATGGACGTGCAAGTAGGCGAGGTCTCCGTAGCGCAGGGCGACCAGGTGGCCGTAAGCACCGAGATGGGGCTGGAGGTCGGTGACCGGCTTTCCGTCACGCGAGACGCTCAGACGCAGTTCGCTCGCCCGGCCGGGCCGCAGTGACCCCGTCAGCCCGACCTCGTAGCCGTCGACGCGGGCCGTGGCCGCGGCCCGGGGCAGTTCCTGCGGCCGGTAGGAGCCGGACGCCGCGAGATCCGCTCCGAGCGTGAGGTTCTCCGCGCCCCGCTCGGCCGGGGTGAAGTCGGCGAAGACCCGGTAACCGCCGGCCCGGGGCAGGTCGACAGGGGTGCTCCAGGTGCCGTCGGCGGCACGGGTGGGGTGCAGATGGCGGTACGTGAGCAGGTCGCGGGAAGCGACGATGAGGTGGAGTTCCTTGCCGTGCTCGCGACGGTACTCGGTGACGGCCCGCCCGCTGTCGTCCCGCACGGTGAAGCGCAGGTCGGCGCGGTGCCCGGCGGTGACCCGCGGGGTCCGCAGATCGAGGGTGTATCCGCCTTCGGAGATCTGGAGCCCGCCGGGCGGCGTGCCGTCGTGCCCGGTGTGGCCGCCGCTTTCCTTCGCCTCCGGTGACGCCGAGGTGTGCCGCTCGTCGTGCGCCGGCGCACGCTCCGCGACGACCGGGTCGAGGGCCTCGCCGATGCCGTAGGCCGTGCCGAAGGTCGCGGCCAGGGCGGCGGCAAATGCGGTGATCTTCAGTCCGGTGTTCATGACCGTCTCCTCGGAAACAGGGACCCACGGCTCACAACGAGCCGATCCATGGAGCTCACCATACCCCCAGGGGGTACTCAGTCAAGTCGGCTCACCATCTTGCGGCGCATACCCCACCGGGGTATACATGAACTCCCTACCGGGTACCCCCGCCCCGTATCTTTCTGCCACAGGAGCACAGGATGACCGTCCGTACAGCCGATGTCGGCGCCGGCGCCGAAGCCGAGGTGGAACTCACGATCGGCGGCATGACCTGCGCCTCGTGCGCCGCGCGGATCGAGAAGAAGCTCAACCGGATGGAAGGGGTCACCGCCACCGTCAACTACGCCACCGAGAAGGCCAGGGTCGGCTACGGCGGCGGGGTGACCGTCCCCGACCTGATCGCCACCGTCGAGTCCGTCGGATACACGGCACAGGAGCCGGCACCGGCCGGGCCCGCGCCGGAGACGGACGGACTCCAGTCGCTGCGCCACCGGTTGACCACCGCCGTCGTGCTGGCGGTGCCCGTGGTGGCGATGGCGATGATCCCCGCGCTGCAGTTCGAGTACTGGCAGTGGCTGTCGCTGACCCTGGCGGCGCCGGTCGTGACGTACGCGGCATGGCCCTTCCACAAGGCCGCCCTCACCAACGCGCGGCACGGTGCGGCCACCATGGACACGCTGATCTCGGTCGGTACCTCGGCCGCGTTCCTGTGGTCGCTGTGGGCACTGTTCTTCGGGACGGCGGGCACCCCGGGGATGACGCACCCGTTCGCGCTGACCATCTCCCGCTCGGACGGCGCCGGGAACATCTATCTGGAGGCGGCGGCGGGAGTCACCGCGTTCATCCTGGCAGGCCGCTACTTCGAGGCACGTGCCAGGCGGAAGGCGGGCGCGGCACTGCGGGCCCTGCTGGAGCTGGGCGCGAAGGACGTCACCGTGCTGCCCGCCGACGGAGTCGAGAAGTCGATTCCCGTGGCCGAGCTGATGGTGGGCGACCGATTCCTGGTACGCCCCGGCGAGAAGATCGCGACCGACGGAACCGTCGTCGAGGGTTCCTCCGCGGTGGACGCCTCGATGCTCACCGGCGAGTCGGTGCCGGTGGAAGTCACCGCCGGGGACCCGGTCACCGGGGCGACCGTCAACGTCGGCGGGCGCCTCGTCGTGACGGCCACCCGGGTCGGCTCGGACACCCAGCTGGCCCGCATGGCACGGCTGGTGCAGGACGCGCAGAACGGAAAGGCCGCCGCACAGCGGCTCGCGGACCGGATCTCCGCCGTCTTCGTGCCCGTCGTCATCGCCCTGGCCCTGGGCACCCTGGGTTTCTGGATCGGCAACGGCTCCGGCCTGACGGCCGCGTTCACCGCCGCCGTGGCGGTCCTGATCATCGCCTGCCCGTGCGCCCTCGGGCTGGCCACGCCCACCGCTCTGATGGTCGGCACCGGACGCGGCGCCCAGCTCGGCATCCTGATCAAGGGCCCTGAGGTCCTGGAGTCCACCCGCCGCGTCGACACGGTGGTCCTCGACAAGACCGGCACGGTCACCACGGGCCGGATGACCCTCCTGTCCGTGCATACCACCGCCGGTACCGACGAGACCGAAGTGCTGCGGCTCGCGGGCGCGTTGGAGCACGCCTCGGCGCACCCCATCGCCAGGGCGGTCGCCGACGGCGCGCGCGAGAAGCTGGGCGAGCTGCCCGTGCCGGAGGACTTCGCAGACGTCCCCGGTCTCGGAGTCCAGGGCGTCGTCGACGGCCACGCGGTCCTCGTCGGCCGCGACCAGCTGCTGCGGGAGTGGTCCCTGGAACTGCCCGAGAGCCTGGCCCGGGCCAGGGAGCGGGCCGAAGAGACCGGACGCACCGCCGTGATCGCCGCCTGGGACGGGGAGGCGCGCGCGGTCCTGGAGATCGCCGACGCGGTGAAGGACACCAGCCCCGAGGCCGTCCGCCGGCTGCGCGCACTCGGTCTGCGGCCGGTCCTGCTGACCGGGGACAACAACGCGGTGGCTCACACGGTCGCGCGTGACGTCGGCATCGCACCGCAGGACGTCATCGCCGAGGTGCTGCCGCAGGACAAGGTGGACGTCGTCAAGCGGCTGCAGGCCGAGGGCCGTTCGGTCGCCATGGTCGGTGACGGGGTCAACGACGCGGCGGCGCTCGCGCAGGCGGACCTGGGCCTGGCCATGGGCACCGGCACGGACGCCGCGATCGAGGCCGGGGACCTGACCCTGGTCCGCGGTGACCTGCGAGCCGCGGCGGACGCCATCCGCCTCGCCCGCCGCACCCTCGGCACCATCCGGTCCAACCTGTTCTGGGCGTTCGCCTACAACGTCGGGGCGCTGCCGCTCGCGGCGGCGGGACTGCTGAACCCCATGATCGCGGGGGCGGCCATGGCCTTCTCCTCGGTCTTCGTGGTCGGCAACTCCCTGCGCCTGCGCACTTTCCGGGCCGCCTGACCCGCCGGGGGACGGGGCGGGCGGGCACCCCGTGTGGTGTTTGCGTACCGTGGGCACCTGGTGATTCCCGCACCACTGTGCGGGTACGCCACTCCACGATGCCACCGCGGGAGAGACAGATGAGCGAGCCGCCCACCACCGCCCAGGACGTCACCCGTCCACTCACCGAGCCCGTGCCGCCGGCCGACGGACTGCGCAGGGTGGCCTCCGCGGTACTCGGTGATCTCAGAGCGGTGGACGGCGCCCTGTACGCGGCGGTCGCGGCCACGCCGACGCCGACCCTCGACCGGGCGCTGCGCCGTCTCTCCCACGCGGCTGACCATTCCAAGATCTCGTTCAGCATCGCGGGTGCGCTCACCCTGGCGGGGTCACGTCCGCGCCGGGCGGCGCTCGCCGGTGTCGGGGCCATAGCGGTGGCGTCGGCGTCGGCCAATCTGCTGGGCAAGCGTCTGGTACGCAGGGACCGTCCGGACCGGGAGGCGGCGCGGGTGACTGTGGACCGCCATGTACCGATGCCGACCTCGGCGTCGTTCCCCTCCGGGCACACCGCGTCGGCGGTCGCGTTCGCGACGGCGGTCGGGACCATGCTGCCTGCGGCGTCCGTACCGCTGGGGGCGCTGGCGGGGGCGGTCGGATACTCCCGTATCCATACGGGGGTGCACTATCCCGGCGATGTGGCGGCGGGGGCGGTGCTCGGTATCGCCAGTGCGGCGACCGCGCTGGCCGTGGCGTCGGCCCGTTTCCCCGCGTCGTATGCGCGGGGGCCCCGGCAGGGGTGAGGCGCCTGCCTCACGGCGCGGTGAGGAGCGCCAGAGGTCCGGGGAACGGAGTTTCGCCCACTGCCCGGGGCCGGTGCGGCTCCCCGGGCCGGTTGCGCCACCCGCCGCTCACCGGTACCCCCGGCGTTGGCGCGGAGCGGGGATGCCCGGCCCGGCACCGACCGGGTGCCGCCGGGCCCACCCGATCGCCCTGGGAATACCTCCAAGGCCGTTTCCGACGCGGCCGGAGGGGAAGGCGCGGCTGCCCGCGGCGGGCGACAGCGGGTGCCCGCGAAGGGCACGGTACGACAGCCCCGGCGACGGCGCGGCCCCGCTCACCACGCGAGGCCGTCCAGGTAGGCCTCCACCCGCTCCCCGTCCCAGGCACCGTCCGCGACCACGACCCGGTACCGGTACGCGAAGGACTCGCCCGGCGCCAGCGTGAACTCCTCGAAGAACGCCCAGGAGAACGCGACCGACGGTACCGGCTCCGAGCGCACGAACCAGTGCGACGGGTGAACAAGCCCGCCCCGCCTCGAGGTTCTCCGGCGCATGCGCGAAGACGAGCGTGGAGTGACCGTCGTATGCGTCGTGCTCCGCCGTGAAGGCGAGCCACGCGCTCCGCGTCCCCATGAGCTTCCCGGCATCCGCGCCGGAACCGGAACCGTGCCCCGGCGCGAGAACCGTTCCCCCGGTGAAGTCCCGCGGCCCCCGCCACTGCAGCCCCTTCTCCGCAGACCCTGGGCCCGGCCGCGGACCAGGACAACCCCGCGCCGCCGGAACGCCCGTGACCCGGACGTGGCGTGCGCGGCGGTGGGCGGCAGGCGGCGGGCGGCGGGCGGCGGGCGGTCCGAGCACGACCACGATCACGGTGGGCAGCGCGTCACAGGTCCGGTCAACACACCGTTATCGGTGATTGTTTTCGCGGCTGCGGCACTCCTCCCCGCCCGGCCGCCGGCATGCAGGGCGGCACCCCGGAAGGCGCCCGGACCTGATCGAACCGGCCGTTCGACTCCCCGGGCACGGCACGCGGCGGCCGCACGCCGTCGCCGTACGGGCACCGTCGCGCTCGTACCGCAATCCATCCCAACTCTTGACGCGTCAGCGACAACAGTGGCTTCATGTCCGACATGGGAGCGCTCCCACTCTCAGGAAGGGAAAGCCATGCGCGACACCCGCCTTCTGCACTTACCCACGCTTCCGCTCCTCGGCCTGCTGGCCGCCCTGCTCCTCCCCCTCGGGCTGGCCATGGCGCCTGGCGCGGCAGCAGCAGCGCCGGCGGCGGCCGCCGCCGCGCCGGTGCGCATCATGCCGCTCGGTGACTCCATCACCGGTTCGCCCGGCTGCTGGCGGGCGGCACTGTGGAACCGGCTGCAGGACGCCGGCCATACGGACATCGACTTCGTCGGCACCCTGCCGGAACAGGGCTGCGGTGTGGAACACGACGGCGACAACGAAGGGCACGGCGGCGAGTTGGCCACCCGCGTGGCGGACCAGAACCTGCTTCCCGCACGTCTTGCCGCGACGCTGCCGGACATCGTTGTCATGCACTTCGGCACGAACGACGTCTGGAGCAGTGTCTCCCCCGACCGCATTCTCGCCGCCTACACCGGGCTGGTCGCGCAGATGCGGGCGTCCAACCCGGACATGCGTGTGCTCGTGGCCCAGCTCATCCCCATGAACCCGAGCTCGTGCGCCGCCTGCGCCCAGCGCGTCGTCGACTTCAACGCCCGGATACCCGGGTGGGCCGCGGCGACCGGCACCAGCCACTCCCCGGTCACCGTTGTCGACCAGTGGACGGGATTCGACACCGCCACCGACACCTACGACGGTGTGCACCCGAACGCCGCCGGCGACGAGAAGATCGCCGCGCGCTGGTTCCCGGCCCTGGCCGCGCTCCTGGAGAACGGCGACCCCGGGGAGCCCGGGGAGCCCGGGGAGCCCGCCTGTACGGCGTCCTTCCGTACCGTCTCCGCCTGGCAGGGTGGCTACCAGGCCGAGGTGACGGTGACCAACACCTCCACCGCCCCTGTCCCGGGCTGGACGGTGACGGTCGTACCGGCCGGCGGCGCCCGTGTCACCCAGGTCTGGAACGGCACCCTCGACTCGGCCGCCGACGGCACGGCCACCGTCACCGACGCGGGCTGGAACGGCACTCTCGCCCCCGGCGCGAGCACGGCCTTCGGCCTCATTGCCACCACCCCCGCAACCTCGCCCACCCCGGCGGCAACCCTCGGCTGCACAGCCGCCTCCTGACGCACGGCAGGCAGACACAGATCCCCTCCCACCCACTGGAGCCGCCATGAGATCCCCCGAACGCCGCCGCACCGTCCCACGCACCGCCGGTCTTCTGGTCACCCTTCTGGGACTCCTCCTCCCGCTCCTCGCCGTCACCACTGCGGCCCACGCGGCGCCCACCGGGTTCCGGGTGGAGAACGGCCGGCTGCTCGAGGCCTCCGGGAACGACTTCGTGATGCGCGGCGTCAATCACGCGCACACCTGGTACGCCGACCGGATCGACTCGCTGGCGCACATCAAGGCCAAGGGCGCCAACACCGTACGCGTCGTGCTCTCCAGCGGCGACCGCTGGACCCGCAACGATGCCTCGGACGTGGCGAACGTCGTCGCCCAGTGCAGGCAGAACCGGCTGATCTGCGTGCTGGAGGTGCACGACACCACCGGCTACGGCGAGCAGAGCGGAGCGGTCACCCTCTCCCGCGCCGCCGACTACTGGATCAGCGTGCAGAGTGCCCTGGCCGGCCAGGAGGACTACGTCATCGTCAACATCGGCAACGAGCCGCACGGCAACACCGGCTACGCGAACTGGACAGCCGACACCAAGGCGGCGATCCAGAAGCTGCGCGCCGCCGGGTTCGACCACACCCTGATGGCCGACGCCCCGAACTGGGGCCAGGACTGGGCGTTCACCATGCGCGACAACGCCGCATCGGTCTTCGCCGCAGACCCGGACGCCAACACGGTCTTCTCCATCCACATGTACGGCGTGTTCGACACCGCCGCGGAGGTCAGCGACTACCTGGGCCGCTTCGTCGCCGCTGAACTCCCCATAGTGGTCGGTGAGTTCGGCCACGACCACTCCGACGGCAACCCCGACGAGGACACCATCCTGGCCGTCACCCGGCAGCTCGGTCTCGGCTACCTCGGCTGGTCCTGGAGCGGCAACGGCGGCGGGGTCGAGTACCTGGACATGGTCACGAACTTCGACCCCGCCCAGCTGACCGGCTGGGGCGAGCGTCTCTTCAACGGCGCCGACGGCATCGCCGCCACGTCCGAGGAAGCGGCGGTCTACCGCTCCGGCCCGGGCGACGACACCACCGCCCCGACCGCTCCCGGTGCCCCGAGCGCCTCGGCGGTGACCGCGTCATCGGTGACCCTCCGCTGGGGCGCGGCCACCGACGCGGTCGGCGTCACGGGGTATGACGTCGTGCGGATCAGCGGTGGCGAGGAGTCAGCCGTCAGCACCACCCCCGGCACCTCCGCGACCGTCACCGGCCTCGGCCCGGACACGTCGTACACCTTCGCCGTCTACGCCCGGGACGCCGCCGGAAACCGCTCTCAGCGCTCCGCCGCGGTGACCGTCACCACGTCCTCCGGCGGTACCACCGGAGCCTGCGAGGTGGGCTACCGGGTGACGGGCGAGTGGCCCGGCGGCTTCCAGGGTGAGGTGACCGTCCGCAACACCGGCAGCTCGGCGGTCAACGGGTGGACGCTGCGCTGGGCCTTCCCCGCCGGCCAGCGGATCACCACCATGTGGGGCGGCACACCGGTCCAGAGCGGCTCCGAGGTCACCGTCGCCTCCGCCTCGTACACCGCGTCGATCCCCGCGTCCGGCTCGGTCACCGTCGGCTTCACGGGTACTCGGTCCGGTAGCAACCCCAGCCCCACGGCGTTCAGCCTGAACGGCGCGGACTGCTCCCTGGCCTGATGGAAGGGCTGCCCGGGAGGCGTCCTCCTCCTCCCGGGCAGCAGGCCGGTCAGACGAGACGGGCGAAGACCACCAGGTTCTCGGTGTAGTCCTTGGCGGAGTGGTCGTAGTCGCCGGCGCAGGTGATGAGCCGGACCTGAGCGTCGGGTGTGTCGGCGTAGACGCGCTCGTCGGGGAAGTCGTCCTTGTCGAAGGACTCCGTCTCGTCGACCACGAACGTGGCCTTGCTGCCGTCGCCGCGCAGCACCCGGAAGCGGTCTCCCTTCTCCAGTTCGCCGAGCCGCGCGAACACGGCCGGGGACGTCGCCGTGTCCACGTGGCCGGCGATGATTGCCGTACCGCGTTCTCCCGGGGAGACGCCCTTGGCGTACCAGCCGACCAGGTTGGTGTTGTGGGACGGCGGCGCTTCGAGCTGTCCCTTGCTGTTGATGGCGAGATCGGTGAAGGGGGCGTCGACGTCGATGCCGGGAATGACCAGCCGGGTCGGCTCGGACCGCGGCAGATGCCTGCCGGCCGGCGCGGTGGGAGCGGGCTCGCCCGCGGCCGTGGCGACCGCGGGGGGTGCGTGCGGCCCATGGGCGTCGTCGGGAGGGTCCTCCCCTCCCCCGAACAGCGTCGCGGCCAGCACCAGGCCGGCCCCGCCCCAGAAGACCGCCGTCATGGTGGCGCGCAGTCTTCGCCTCATCGGCGGCGCCGGATCGGTTTCGGGGGGAGTGGGGGGACTGGCCGACATCGGGGGAACCACCTCATTCGGGCACGGCAGGGGGGACACGGGGGAGAGCGGGCGGGGCCGTCATGACGCGCGTGGCACGTCCGACGGCCCCGGCCGCTATGACGCCGGGCATGACTCAGGCCACGTCGCCGGCGACCTTCTTGCGGCGCAGCGCGAAGGCGCCGGCGCCGAGGACTCCGAGTGCGGCCAGGCCGCCGGCGGTGACACCGGGCTGGGCCAGCCCGCCGCCGCCGGTGTGCACGCCGCCGCGCGGCTTCTCGTGGTTCCACTCCTTGTCCTGCTTGCCGCCCCAGGACTCCTCCTTCTGGGAGTCGCCCTTGTCCTTGTAGGTCTCCGGGTCGTGCTTCGGGTCCTTGGCGGTGCCCCAGTCCCCCTCGCTCACAGCGGCCAGAGCCCCGCCGCCCGTGTGCATTCCGCCGTGCGGCTTGTCGCGCTTGCCCTCCTTGTCGTACTTGCCCTCCTTGTCGTCCTCCTTGCTGTAGGAAGAGGTGTCGTGGCCGTCCTCACCGGCGTGATCGGCATAGGCCGCGGGCGCGGCGATGACAAGGGCCGCCGCGGCCGTTGCGGTGGCAAGCACCATGCGGGCAGAGCGCATCGTTCAGTCCTTCCGCTGGGGGCCGGGCAGCTGACATCTCGTCAGCACGGTTGTCCCGTCCTCCGGCACGATCCACGGTCAGTCATGCCGCGCGACCCCACCATCCGGGACGTTCACTCGGGCTAACACCCTCACCCCGCGACGGCACACGGGCAGCACTCTCCACTCTCCCCCGGGTGCCCTCCGGGAACCCTTGCCCCCGGTTCGATCACCACTTAGCCTCACTTTGTGCCGCCAATAAACAAAACCCGTTCGCACACCGTGGTGCCGGGTACCGACCTTGTCCGGCTCCGTATCGCCCTGACCGCCTTCTTCGCCCTCGACGGCTTCGTCTTCGCCGGCTGGGTCGTCCGCATCCCCGCCATCAAGGAGCAGACCGGCGCCTCCGCGAGCGCGCTGGGCCTCGCCCTGCTCGGCGTTTCCGCCGGGGCCGTCATCACCATGACGCTCACCGGCCGCCTGTGCCGCCGGTACGGCAGCCACCTCGTCACCGTCGTCTGCGCGGTCCTGCTCTGCCTCAGCGTCGCCCTGCCTCCGCTGACCCACTCCGCCGCCGCACTCGGCACCGTGCTCCTGCTGTTCGGCGCCGCCTACGGCGGAATCAACGTCGCCTTCAACAGTGCCGCCGTCGATCTGGTGACGGTGCTGCGGCGGCCCATCATGCCCGGCTTCCACGCCGCGTTCAGTCTGGGCGGCATGATCGGGGCGGGCCTGGGCGCACTGGTCGCCGGGTCCCTGTCGCCCACCCGTCATCTGTGGGGGCTCGCCACCGTCGGACTGCTGGTGACCGCAGTCGCGGGACGGGCGTTGATGCGGTGCGAGCCGCTCACCCCCGCGGCCGGCGGACGGGCCGAGCGGGTGGCCCCGCGCAGACTGGACCGGCGTACCCGTGCGCTGGTGATCGTCTTCGGCCTCATCGCGTTGTGCACGGCGTACGGCGAGGGGGCGCTGGCCGACTGGGGCGCGCTCCATCTCGAGGAGGACCTCGGCGCCTCACCCGGTGCGGCGGCGGTCGGGTACACCCTTTTCGCGCTCGCCATGACCATCGGGCGGCTCACCGGTACGACGCTGCTGGAACGCCTGGGCCGGACCCGCACCATCCTCGCGGGCGGCTCCACCGCGGCGGCCGGAATGCTGCTCGGCGCGCTCGCGCCGTCCCTGTGGGCGGCCCTGCTCGGTTATGCGATCACCGGCCTCGGGCTCGCGAACCTCTTCCCCGTGGCCATCGAACGGGCGGGAGCTCTCGCCGGCCCCAGCGGGGTGGCGACCGCCTCCACCCTCGGCTACGGCGGCATGCTGCTCGGTCCGCCCGCGATCGGCTTCATGGCGGACTGGTTCAGCCTCCCGGCGGCGCTGACCAGCGTGGCGGTGCTGGCCGCCGTCGCCACCGTCATCGGCTTCGCGACCCGCCAGGTGCAGGCGGACTGATCCCGTACGGTCCCCGGCGGCCGTACGGGTGGTGTCGCCGGCGGAGGGATCGGGCGCGCCGTGTCGGGGTACCCGGACGCCGGCGTCCGCCGGTCCTTCCGTCGGCGGACGCCGGCAGCGCGACCGCCCTTCACGCCCAGCGGGAGAGACCGTGACCGAGCAGCAGAACCCCGTCGACGAGTATCCGACCCCCGACTTCCCGGCCCAGGACCAGCCGCATCCCGGCTGGACCGGCCCCATGGACCCGCCGCCGGACCACGGTGAGGACTCCTACCGGGGCAGCGGCCGGCTGGCCGACCGGACGGCCGTGATCACCGGTGGGGACTCGGGGATCGGCCGGGCGGTCGCCCTGGCATTCGCCCGGGAGGGTGCCGACGTGCTCTTCACCCATCTGGACAGCGAGAAGGACGACGCCGCCGAGACCGCGCGCTGGGTGGAGGAGGCGGGCCGGCGGGCCGTACCCGTCTCGTGCGACGTGCGGGAGGAGGAGAACTGCCGGGCACTCGTCGAGCGCGCGGCGCGGGAGTTCGGCCGGATCGACATCCTGGTGAACAACGCCGCATACCAGATGTCCCAGCCAGATGGCATCGAGGCCATCTCCACCGAGCAGTTCGACCGCGTGGTGCGCACCAACCTGTACGGCATGTTCTGGCTGTGCAAGATGGCCCTGCCGCACATGCGGGAGGGCAGCAGCATCATCAATTCCGCCTCCGTGCAGGCCTACAAGCCGAGCCCGCACCTGCTGGACTACGCCACCACGAAGGGTGCCATCGTCACGTTCACCCAGGGCCTGGCACAGATGCTGATCGAACGGGGGATCCGGGTGAACGCCGTGGCTCCGGGCCCGGTGTGGACGCCGCTGATCCCGGCGACGCTGCCGGACACACAGGAGTTCGGCAAGCAGGCTCCCATCGGCCGGCCGGCGCAGCCGTCCGAGATGGCCCCGGCATATGTCTTCCTCGCCTCCCAGGAGGCGTCGTACATCACCGCCGATATCGTCAACGCGACCGGCGGAACCCCGTTGCCGTAGCCCGGGCGGGTGGTCCGTACGGCAGACTCGTCGCCATGGACACTGCCTGGTTCCTGGAAATCCTGGAGAGAGAGGGCCAGTTGCTGGCCGGCGCCGCGGAGGAGGCGGGTATGACCGCCTCCGTTCCGCCCTGCCCGGGGTGGGACGTACGGGACCTGCTCCGGCACACCGGCGTGGTGCACCGATGGGCCGCCGCCTTCGTCGCCGACGGGCACGCGGCGCCCCGCCCGATGGGTGAGCCTCCCGAGCTGGACGGGCCCGGGCTCCTCACCTGGTACCGCGACAGTCACCGCCGACTGGTGGACACCCTGGCGGGCGCCGCGCCCGACGTGGAGTGCTTCACCTTTCTGCCCGGACCGTCCTCCCCGCTCGCGTTCTGGGCCCGCCGGCAGGCGCACGAGACGACCGTCCACCGGTTCGACGCGGAGGCGGCCCGCGGCGGCACTCCGGCACCGATCGAGACGGACTTCGCAGTGGACGGTGTCGACGAGTTGCTGCGCGGCTTCCACGCCCGGCACAGGAGCCGCGTGCGCACCGGGGCGCCCCGCACCCTGCGGGTGCGCACGACCGACGCGGACGCGGTGTGGACCGTACGGCTGTCCCCGGAGCCGCCCATGACCACGCGGGACGCGGCAGGGCACGCGGAGTGCGAACTGGCCGGACCGGCCGAGGAGCTGTATCTGGCGCTGTGGAACCGGCGGCCGGTTCCGGCGCTGTCGGGCGACCCGGAACTCGCCGCGCTGTGGCGGGAGACGTCCGCCGTGATCTGAGCCCCGCGGGCCCGGCCGCTCAGTCCTGAGGGAGCATCCGGGCCAGCACAGCGCGCTGTACGGGCAGGACTTCGCCGTGCAGCGTGCACCCCTTCGCCGTGAGCGTCACCCGCACCCCCCGCCGGTCCTCCGCGCACGTCCCGCGCTCGACCAGGCCGTCCTTCTCCAGCCGGGCGATCAGCCGGGACAGCGCGCTCTGGCTCAGATGGACGCGCTCGGAGATCTCCTGGACGCGGTAGGAGCGGCCCTCCGGCCCGGAACCCGGCGCGAGAATGTCGAGGACCTCGAAGTCACTGGCACACAAGCCGTGCTGGTGCAGAGCGCGGTCTATCTCGCACTGGGTGCGCGCATGCAGTGCGAGTATGTCCCGCCACCGTTCCACGAGCGCCTGTTCGGCCGTCTCCGCCGCCATGGGCGCACCGTAGCAGCCGCGTCGCTTGCCCGCCGGACGCACGCCTGTTTGACTCCTTGAGTGAGCGCGACCAGGGGACGAGTGTGACGGGTTACGGGGGACGCCGGAGTCAGGCCGAGCGGGACGCGATCACCGTCGAGATCGGGTACGCGCTGGTGAGTGCGGCCTTCGCGGCGGCGGTCGTCCTCGGCGCCGTGGCGGGACCGGCGCTGCTCTTCGAACTGCCGGTCTTCGCCGAGGTGCTGCTGCTCCGCGGCGGGCCCGCGCTCGCGACCGCCCTGTTCGTGATCCGCACCGTCGCCGTGCTGGTCAGGTTCCGGCGGGCGGCTCAGCCCAGCCAGCCCGGCCGTACCAGTCCCGACTCATAGGCCAGGACCACCAGTTGGGCACGGTCACGGGCGCCCAGTTTCACCATGGTGCGGCTGACGTGTGTCTTCGCGGTGAGCGGACTGACCACCAGACGACGGGCGATCTCCTCGTTGGACAGGCCCATGCCGACCAGCGCCATCACCTCCCGCTCCCGCTCCGTGAGGCCGGCGAGGGCGTCGGCGGCGGCCGGTTCCTTGGACCGGGCCGCGAACTCGGCGATCAGCCGACGGGTCACCCCGGGGGAGAGCAACGCGTCACCCCCCACCACCGCCCGCACCGCCCGCAGGAGTTCCTCCGGCTCGGTGTCCTTGACCAGGAAGCCCGAGGCTCCCGCGCGGATGGCCTCGAAGACGTACTCGTCCAGTTCGAAGGTGGTGAGCATGACCACCTTGACGTCTCCCAGCTCCACGTCCCGCGTCACACGGCGGGTGGCGGCCAGGCCGTCGAGTGCGGGCATGCGGATGTCCATCAGCACGACGTCGGGCCGCAGTTCGCGGATCAGGCGCACGGCCTCCTCACCGTCGGGCGCCTCTCCCACCACCCCGATGTCCGGCTGCGCGTCCAGCAGCGCGCGGAAACCCGCCCGGACCAGCGACTGGTCGTCGGCGAGCAGTACACGGATCACCGGTCCTCCTCGACCTCGAGCGGCAGCAGGGCCAGCACCCGGAACCCGCCGTCGGGGCGGGGGCCCGCCTCGATGGTGCCATCCAGCGCGGCGGCCCGCTCGCGCATCCCGGCCAGCCCGTTTCCGCCGCCTTCCGCGTCGTCTCCGGTGGCCGGCCCGTCGTCGTCGATGCGCAGTCGCAGCCGTCCCGCCTCCTGTCCGACGCACACGCGTGCCTCCCTGGAGCCCGAGTGGCGTACGACGTTGGTGAGGGCCTCCTGGACGATCCGGAAGGCGGCCAGGTCCGCGCCGGGCGGCAGTCGCGGCGGTTGTCCCTCGACGGTGACGGTGAGGCCCGCGCTCGCGGCCTGTTCCACCAGCTCGGGCAGCCGGTCCAGACCGGGTGCGGGCGTACGGGGCGCGGCTCCGGGTGCGCGCAGCGTGTCGAGCACCTGACGCACCTCTCCCAGCGCCTCCTTGCTCTTCGCCTTGATGGCCGTCAGCGCGGTGCGCGCCTGTTCCGGGTCGCTGTCCAGCAGTGCGAGACCGACACCCGCCTGCACGTTGATGACGGAGATGCTGTGCGCGAGCACGTCGTGCAGTTCCCGGGCGATCCGCAGCCGCTCCTCGTCCGCGCGCCGCCGCGCCGCCCTGGCCCGCTCGGCCCGTTCCCCCGCCCACTGCTCACGGCGGGTCCGTGCCAGTTCCGAAACCGCCACGAGCGCCACCACCCAGGTGGCGATCACGATCTCCTGGTTCCACGAGACGGCGTGGTCACCGGACGGTGGCAGCCACCGGTACAGGACGTGGGCGATCAGCGCCTGCCCCGCCCAGAATGCCCCCATCGCCACCCAGGTCGCGTGCCTGCGTCCCGAGACGATGGCGCTGAAGCAGGCCACGGCGACGGTGAGGAAGACCGGGCCGTACGGATATCCGGCCGCCGTGTAGAGCAGGACGGCGGCCACCGTGCCGGACAGCACCAGCACGGGGTGGCGCTTGCGCCACAGCAGCATCGCGCCGGCCATGAACAGCAGGATGCGGGCCAAGGGATCCAGGGCGACCCGTTCGCCCTCCTGGGCGTGGGCCGCGAAGGTGGAACCCGTCAGCACGAACGCCGTGAGCAGCACGGTGGAGCGCCACGGCCACCGGGGGTGCCGGCTCCCACCGGCCTCGGCACCGCCCTCGAGGGCCCCCTCTCGCTCGTCGGTCCAGCGGCTCCATGCGGGTGGGCCGTGCCGCCACCACTGGGGCGGCCGCCCGTGCCGCCACCGCCCCGGGGTCCCGCCGGCGGGTCCACGCTCGTCCATGTCCGTCACGCTAGACGCCGGGCACCCCCGGCGACGTCAGCCCGGCGTGGTGCTCACCCGTACTCCCTGCGAAGTACTCCGGGCGGCCCGGCCTCCTATGACGGCTGGGCCGCGGGCCGTCCCGGTGCGGTCGCGGGGCCCTGCTGCGCATACACGAGGCCAACGGCGTACCACCCGGTCTTCCGGGTCACGGTCGGGAACTGACCTCGTCGCCCGCAGGACGCCGGTCCAGTGCCAGCAGGGCGCGGTGGGCCAGCGGATGGGTGCGGACCAGTTCACCGAGCGACGTCGAGCCCTGGGTGATGTCCTTGAACGCCTTCCATGCCGGGCGGAAGCCGGTGAGGACCGCGTGGAACACCCCGGGACGCCGTTCGAACGCCGCGAGCATCCGCTTGCCGACGCTCATTTCCACGCCCAGCCCCGCCTTGACGGCGAAGGCGTAGTTCAGTGCCTGGCGGCGTGTGTCCACGGCGTCGTGGGCCTCGGCGATCCGCACGGCCCACTCCCCCGCCAGCCGGCCCGAGCGCAGCGCGAAGGAGATGCCCTCGCGGGTCCATGGCTCCAGCAGTCCCGCCGCGTCCCCGCAGACCAGCACCCGCCCACGCGACAGCGGCGAGTCGTCGGCGCGGCAGCGGGTCAAGTGTCCTGAGGAGATGCTCGGTTCGAAGCCGGCGAGGCCGAGCCGCCCGATGAAGTCCTCCAGGTACCGCTTGGTCGCGGCGCCTTCACCGCGGCGCGAGATCACCCCCACGGTCAGCGTGTCACCCTTGGGAAAGACCCAGCCGTAACTGCCGGGCATCGGACCCCAGTCGATGAGCACCCGTCCCTTCCAGTCGTCGGCGACGGTCTCCGGGACCGGGATCTCCGCCTCCAGGCCCAGGTCGACCTGGTCCAGCTTGACCCCGACGTGCGCTCCTATGCGTCCCGCGCTGCCGTCCGCGCCGACCAGGGCCCGCGCCAGCACCGTCTCGCCGTCCTGCAGCACCACGGCGACCGTCCGCCGGTCCGGTACGGCCGGGCCGTGCTGTTCCACCCGCTGTACGGCGACACCGGTGCGCAGCTCGGCACCCGCCTTCTGTGCGTGCTCCACGAGTTGCTGGTCGAACTCGGGCCGGTTGATCAGCCCGAACATCATCTGACGCGAACGCCGGGTGCGGCTGAAACGGCCGTTGTGGGAGAACGTCACCGCGTGCACCCGGTCCTTGAAAGGAAGTTCGAAACCGGGCGGGAGCGAGTCACGTGAAGGGCCGATGATGCCGCCGCCGCACGTTTTGTAGCGTGGCAGCTCCGCCTTCTCCAGCAACAGCACACGCCGTCCCGCGACCGCCGCCGCGTAGGCGGCCGAGGCCCCCGCGGGTCCCGCGCCCACCACGACGACGTCCCACACCTGCCGCACGTCGTCCGCCGAAGAGTTCTCGCTGCTCACGATGGTCTACTGCTCCCGATCCAGCCGCCTGCCGCTGATGTCCTCCCGCATCCTACGGCGGCGGTCGTCCTGGGCCACTGTGGGAGGATCGGCGGCGCAAGTGCCCCGTACACGGGACCTCACGCACACCGCAACGATCATCTCTTACGAAGAAGTACGCACACGTACAACGTCGCACCCACAAGGAGCGTGCCCATGTCCGCGAATCCGGTCGCCGCGACCGTCGCCTCATTGATGCCCAGGGCGAAGGAGGAGCTCACCGAGCTGGTGGCCTTCAAGTCGGTGGCGGACTTCGGCCAGTTCCCGCGAGGCGAGAGCGAGGGCGCCGCACGCTGGATCGCCGACGCGCTCACCGCCGAGGGCTTCGAGGACGTGGCGCTGCTGGACACCCCGGACGGCACACAGTCGGTGTACGGCTACCTGCCCGGTCCCGACGGTGCGAGGACCGTGCTGCTGTACGCGCACTACGACGTTCAGCCGCCGCTGGACGAATCCGGCTGGACCACCCCTCCCTTCGAGCTGACCGAGCACGACGGCCGGTGGTACGGACGCGGGACCGCCGACTGCAAGGGCGGCGTGATCATGCACCTGCTGGCGCTGCGCGCGCTCAAGGCCGACGGAGGCATCCCTGTACACGTCAAGGTGATCGTCGAGGGCTCGGAGGAGCAGGGCACCGGCGGTCTGGAGCGGTACGCGGAGGAGCACCCCGATCTGCTGACGGCCGACACCATCGTGATCGGCGACGCGGGCAACTTCCGTGCCGGCCTGCCCACGGTCACCTCCACGCTGCGCGGCATGACACTGGTCCGGGTACGGATCGACACCCTCGAGGGCAATCTGCACTCCGGCCAGTTCGGCGGGGCCGCGCCGGACGCGCTGGCCGCACTCGTGCGCGTACTGGACTCGCTGCGCGCCGAGGACGGCACCACGACCGTGGACGGTCTGACCGGTGACAGCGCGTGGGACGGCCTGCAGTACGAAGACGAGCGGTTCCGCAAGGACGCCAAGGTGCTCGACGGTGTGGAGCTGATCGGTTCCGGCACGATCGCCGACCGCATCTGGGCGCGCTCCGCGGTCACCGTGCTCGGCATCGACTGCCCGCCGGTGGTCGGCGCCACGCCGTCCGTACAGGCGAGCGCCCGCGCGCTGATCAGCCTGCGGGTGCCACCGGGCGTCGACGCGGCCCACGCGACGAAGCTCCTCCGGGCGCACCTGGAGGCGCACACGCCATGGGGTGCGCGGGTGAGCACCGAGCAGATCGGTCAGGGCCAGGCGTTCCGCGCGGACACCACAAGCCCGGCCTACCGGGCCATGGCCGACGCGATGGCGGTGGCGTATCCGGGCCAGGAGATGAGTTACGCCGGCCAGGGCGGCTCGATCCCGCTGTGCAACACTCTCGCCGGCCTCTACCCGAAGGCGGAGATCCTCCTCATCGGCCTGAGCGAACCGGAGGCGCAGATCCACGCGGTGAACGAGAGCGTGTCCCCGGACGAGCTGGAGCGGCTGTCGGTCGCGGAGGCGCTGTTCCTGCGCAACTACGCGTCCGGCGCGCACTGACCCACAGCGGTTCACCGCTCTGCTCACGGCAGAGTCCCCGTCCTCGGCGGGGACTTCGCCCTACGGTCGTCCCATGGACGTCGTCGAACTCCTCCCGCGCCTTCATCTCCTGCGGTTCCCGGTCGGCCAGGCGTACCTCTGGCGGGACGGCCGGGAAGGGCACGGGCAAGGGCTCACCCTGATCGACGCCGGCCCGGCGGGGTCCGGGACGGCGATCGCCGAGGCCGTGACCGCGCTCGGCCTGCACCCGCGGGACGTATGCCGTGTCGTGCTCACCCACTTCCACGAGGACCACGCGGGCGGGGCGGCCGAGGTGGCGGCACTCACCGGTGCCGAGGTGCTCGCCCACCGTCTGGACGCGCCCCACGTGCGCGGCGAAGTGTGGGGTCCGGAACCGGTGTTCGAGGACTGGGAGCGGCCGCTGCACGAGCGGGCCGTGCGGCTCCTTCCCTCAGGGGACTTCGAACGTCCGGTCAGGGTGACGGAGGTGTCGGACGGTGACGTCCTCGACGTGGGCGGCGGGGCGCAGGTCGTGCACGTACCGGGGCACACACATGGCAGTGTCGCGCTGCATCTGCCCCGGTACGGGGTGCTGTTCACCGGCGACACGGTGGCCGCCTCGCCCGTGGACGGCGCCGTGATGCCGGGCGTGTTCAACCTCGACCGGCGCCAGGTCCTTGCCGCCTGCCACCGGCTCGCCGCTCTCGACGCGGAGGTGGCCTGCTTCGGTCATGGCGACCCGGTGCTCGCGGGGGCGGCGCGGGCGCTGCACGCGATGGCGGATGCGGCCGGTGCTCCGCCGGATGGCGGGCAGGCAGCACGCTGACGGGCGGCCGGAGACCGGTCCGTCCGGCAGGAGCCGCAGGCCGACACGGCCGACACGGCCGACAACGCAGGGTGTGACACGGCCGACAACGCAGGGTGGCCGCACATGCGCTCCCCCGTCAGCCGACCGGCACTCCGGCCTCCAGGTACATCGCCTTCCCCCGCTCCCGTGCCCGCAGCGCCCTGCACAGCCGTTGGTAGCGCACCGGCGGGAGCAGTTCGGCGGCCTCGGCCTCGGAGGCGAAGCGCCAGCCGCGCAGCTCCGGGCCGGGCAGCAGCAGCCGCCCGGTGTCCGCGGACTCCAGGCGTCCGCCGTCGAAGAGCAGCCGCAGGCCGCCGAATCCGGGCGGAACGGGCGGCTCCCAGTCGACGACGAGGAGCGACGGTACGTCGTCGAGGCGGATCCCGGTCTCCTCGGCGACCTCGCGCATCCCCGCACGCGCGGGAGCCTCACCGCGTTCGACCACTCCGCCCGGAAACTCCCAGCCCGCCTTGTAGGTCGGGTCGACGAGCAGCACCCGGTCCTGCTCGTCGAAGAGCAGGACACCGGCGGCGACCGTCTCGGCGGTGGGCTCGGGCGTCTGCACGATGTCGCAGGCGGGGGCCGCCCCGCTGCCGACCGCCTCGGCGATCCTCAGGGCGGTGTCGTAGGGAGTGAGGGCTCCGCTGTCGACCGGATGGGCGTCGGCGGTGAGCCAGGCGGCCAGCGCCGCCTTGTACGGCTCGATGTGGTCGTATGCCCACTGTCGGACGCGTATCTCCCCGTCGGGCAGGTCCGTGGAGAGGTCGCGGGCGGCTATCCGCTCCCGCAGGATCGTTTCCGCCGGAGCGAGCAGAACATGGCTGACCGGTATCCGGCGGGCGGCGAGACCCCCGAAGATCTCGTCGCGGTACTCCTGGCGCAGTAGGGTCATGGGGACCACGAGGGTCCCGCCGAGCTCGGCGAGCATCGCGGCCGCCGTATCGATCACGAGTCGTCGCCAGACCGGCAGGTCCTGGAAGTCGCCGACCTCGGCGAGGCGCTTGGGCGGAAGCAGCTTCTCCAGTGCTCCGCCGATGACCTCCGGGTCGAAGAGCGTGCTGTTCGGGATCAGCTCGATCAGTTCACGTGCGGTGGTGGTCTTCCCCGCCCCGAACGCGCCGTTGATCCAGACGATCACGGTTCCCCCTCTTCTGTTGGCCCCCTGTGGCTTGCCCGCTCCACCCTGCCACGGAAACCAACTCCCGTAGAGAACGCATGACGGCGCCGGCGCCCCTCCCGTCCGGGTGCGCCGGCGCCGTACGGCTCCGTCGTGGGGCCCGTCAGACCTCGTCCTCCTGGGCGACGTCCAGCTCCAGCGTGTTGTCGCCGACGGTCCGGTCGAAGGTGCTGAGCCTGTCCCCGACGTCGAGACCACCGAGGGCGGTGTCACTGAGGACGGTGTCACCGAGCGCGTGGGACGGGGTGACGGCCGCGACGACGAAGCCGGTGGCGAGGGAGGCAATGGCGAGCATGCTGCGCTTCTTCATACCCGGCTCAACTGCGCGGACCGCCCCGGAGTCACGCCCCACTTCCCGGATCGTGGCCCGCCGTCCGTGCCGCGCCGCCTCAGACTCCCGCGACCGCCGCGTCCGGCCGGCCGGCCAGGGCCGCCGCCGCGGCGCCCACCAGACCCGCGTCGGTGCCCATCTGCGCCGGGATCACCGCGAGGCGCTGGACGAAGGAGAGGGTGGCGTATTCGGTGAGCGCCTTGCGCAGGGGGGCGAAGAGGACCTCGCCCGCCTTGCCCACGCCCCCGCCGATCACGGCTATGTCTATCTCGACGAGCGTCGCGGTGGCCGCGATACCGGCGGCCAGCGCCCTGGCCGCCCGCTCGAAGGACGCCACGGCCACCGGGTCCCCGTCCCGGGCGGCGGCGGCCACCGCGGCGGCGGAGGTGTCACCGTCCGGGCCGGGCAGCCAGCCGCTCTCCCGAGCCCGGCGCGCGATGTTGGGACCACTGGCGATGCGCTCCACGCAGCCGCGCGAGCCGCAGGGACAGGGGTCGCCGTCGAGGTCCACGCTGATGTGGCCGATGTGGCCGGAGTTCCCGGTGGGCCCGGGGTGAAGTCGGCCGCCGAGGACCAGGCCGCCCCCGACCCCGGTGGAGACCACCATGCACAGCGCGTTGTCGTGGCCGCGCGCGGCGCCCCGCCAGTGTTCGGCGGCCGTGATGGCCACGCCGTCGCCGATCAGCTCCACGGGCAGCCCCCCGGCCGCCTCCCGGACCCGGGCGACGAGGGGGTAGTCGCGCCAGCCCGGCACGTTCACCGGGCTCACCGTGCCGGCCGAGGCGTCCACGGGGCCGGCGCTGCCGATACCCACCGCGCCCGCGCACCGCCACAACTCGGACGCGGTGAGCTCACCGAGCACCGCCTCGACCGCGCGCATGACGGTGTCCCCGTTCTCCCGCGCGGGTGTGGGCCGCTGGGCGCGAACCAGGATCCGGCCCTGGCCGTCCACCAGCGCGCCGGCGATCTTGGTGCCGCCGATGTCGAGCGCGGCCACGAGGTCGGTGTGCATCAGTGTCGGATCTCCCCGTCAGACATCAGTAAATCGCCGAGAACGACCATGTGCGACCACGAGGTAACACATGGAAACGGACAGCGGCCCGATCGAGCGGTGAAGCATGGGCCGGAGTGCGCGTCGGACAGTGTCTCCCGACTCTGACAACGTTGTCCAGGCTCTATGCTCGACGCCACATCCTCATACAACCCATGGACCTACGCATTCCCGTGGCCGACAGGACAGGACACCGCACCGTGCCGGAGACGACCCGCCGCACCGAACGCCGCCTCCCAGGCACCCGTTACGGCAACCGTCCGACGATGAAGGACGTGGCAGCCCGTGCCGGGGTCGGCCTCAAGACGGTCTCCCGGGTGGTCAACGGCGAACCCGGCGTCACGCCGGATACGGAGCGCCGGGTCCAGGAGGCGATCGAGGCGCTCGGCTTCCGCCGCAACGACAGCGCCCGGGTGCTGCGCAAGGGCCGCACCGCCAGCATCGGCCTGGTCCTGGAGGACCTCGCGGACCCGTTCTACGGGCCGCTGAGCCGGGCGGTGGAGGAGGTGGCCCGCGCCCACGGCGCGCTGCTGATCAACGGCTCCAGCGCGGAGGACGCCGACCGCGAGCAGGAACTGGTGCTGGCGCTGTGCGCCCGGCGGGTGGACGGACTGGTGGTGATCCCGGCCGGTGACGACCACCGCTACCTGGAACCGGAACTCAAGGCGGGTGTCGCCACCGTCTTCGTGGACCGTCCGGCCGGGAACATCGACGCGGACGTCGTCGTGTCGGACAACTACGGCGGCGCCCACGGCGGCGTCAGCCATCTGATCGCGCACGGGCACCGCAGAATCGGCTTCATCGGCGACATGCCCCGTATCCACACGGCGGCCGAGCGGCTGCGCGGCTACCGGACCGCCATGGAGGACGCGGGGATACCGGTGGCGGACCCCTGGATGTCGCTGGGTGTCACCGACCCCGAGCGGGTGCGCCGGGCGGCCCGGGAGATGCTCTCCGGCCCGGAGCCGGTCACGGCGATCTTCACGGGCAACAACCGGGTGACGGTCACCGTGATTCGGGTGCTGGCCGAGCACGCCCGCGCGGTCGCCCTGGTCGGCTTCGACGACATCGAGCTCGCCGATCTCCTCCAGCCGGGTGTCACGGTCGTCGCCCAGGACGCGGCAGCCCTCGGCCGGACCGCGGCCGAGCGGCTGTTCCGCCAGCTGGACGGCACCCTGCTCACCCCGGAGCGCATCGAGCTCCCCACCCGGCTGATCACTCGCGGCTCCGGCGAGCTGCCCCCGGCGGACTGACCGGGCGGCGCCGGTGGAAGAGGACCGCACCCTGCGGGCACTGGGGCTGGACAAGGCCCCGCGCGAGCACCCGCTGCTGTATCCGGGCGCGTGGCCCCGCGCGTCGGGGCTGCTCGACGGAGAGCGGCTGCTGCCACTGGACCGTCTGGTGTACGAGGACCGGGTGCCGGTGCTGGCGGTCGGCTCCAACGCCTGTCCCGGTCAGCTGCGGCACAAGATGGCCGAGTCCGGGATCATCACGCCGCTGCCGATGGTGCGAACCCGCGTGACGGGCGTCGGCATCGGCGTCTCGGCGCACGTCAGCCGCATGGGTTACGTCTCCCGTTCGCCGGTCGCCGCCCCGGGAACGGTGCGGGAGCTCTTCGTCCTCTGGCTCAGCGCCCGGCAGCTCACCGTGATCGACGCGAGCGAGGGCGTGCCGCGACCGGACGGCAACTTCCGTCGCGTCTGGCTGCCCGCCCCCGACGTGCGGATCGAACTCGCCGACGGCTCCACGCTGTCCGGCGCGTACGCGTACGTCAACCGCCACGGCGTGCTGCACGACGGCACCGGCGCACCGCGCACCCATCCGGGCCAGCGGCCGCTGCTCACCGATCTGCTCAGTGACGTGCCGGGGCTGCGGGAGCTGTTCGGCGCCTCCCCCGAGGAGTTCTGCGCGCGGGCCCGCGCCGACCGGGAGCTGTGCGCCCGGGGCACACGGCTGTTCGCCGTGGAGAAGAGGGTGACGGCCTGCGGTCTGGAGCGGTACGCCGACCCTCAGCGGTACGGAGGTCCGGGCATCAGGGCGTCGCCGTAGACGGGGACGGGGACGTCGTCGGCCGGACGTCCGTGCTGCCGCCGTCCTCGGTTCCACCGGACGTGGGCCCCCTGGCCCCGGGCCTGGCGCAGGCCCGGTTCCCGCCGGCAGGAGGAGCAGTCGGTGCGCGTACCGAGAGGGCCGGCCTCGGAGCCGGAGACGGTGGGGGACCAGGCGGTGCGCCGGACGTCGCAGGGTTACCCGCCCCGCCGATGGGCCGGCGGGCCGGGGCCCGCGTGGGCGCGGCACCGGGATCGGACCCGCCGCTGTCCGGGCCTTCCCGCAGTGCTCGTGCCGGGGCCGGCAGGGGCGGCGCTGTCCCCGGCCGGGTCCCCCGGACCGGCCGTTCGCGCCTCGTCCACCGTTTTCCGGACGACGCCCATGCCGCGGCGACCGAGCGGGGACCCGGTGGCGGCCGAGCGGTTCCGTCCGCCGGTCCGCACTCCCCCGTTGACGCCCCGGTCCCGTTCCGTGGACCCACCGCCCGCGGGACGGCGTACGGCCTAGGCGGAAGGGACGACGGCAGCGGCCGGTGCCTCCTCGGGCTCGAAGCGCAGCAAGTCGCCGGGCTGGCATTCGAGCACGTCGCAGAGCGCGGCGAGGGTCGTGAAACGTACCGCCTTGGCGCGGCCGTTCTTGAGTACGGCCAGATTGGCCGGGGTGATGCCGACGCGTTCGGCGAGTTCGCCCACGGACATCTTCCGCCTGGCCAGCATCACGTCGATGTCGACGGCGATCGGCATCAGATCACCCCGGCCAGCTCGGCCCGCATCCGCGAGGCCTCGACGTCGCGGGCGACGGCCTGCGCCAGCAGCATCCGCAGGACCAGGACGATGAGCGCGACCCCGAGAACGGCCGGACCGGCCCCGCCGAGCAGGAGCACGACGCCCGGAGCGACGGCCTCTCCCGGCGCCAGGAGCGCCCCGAGCGCGAACACCAGCACGGCCGCGGCCACGAACGCGCCGATGACGAGGTGCACGTAGCGGAAGGCGGCGTGGGAGAAGACCGTCCCCCGCCGGGCCATCGTCACCAGCCGCCAGACGCACACCAGGACGGTCTGGGCCGTCACCGCCGTGAGGACCACGATGAGCAGGAGTGGGGCGCGCAGAGAGGAGTACTCCGTGTCCAGCCCTTCGAGGTCGCTCGCCAGCAGCGGCACCAGAACCGCCTGGACCCCCAGCGAACCCGCCAGCAGCACCACGATCACGGCGCGCAGCGCGAGCACGGTCAGTCGTCCCATTGCCCCTCCTTCACCCGAACCACGATGGAAATCTATCGAAACTCGATAGATGAAGCAAATGGCCGGGCACCCTCCCCCGGGCTACCGGGCGGGCACCGTCAGGTCGCCCCGCCGGGGCGAGGCGAAGCCCTCCAGATCCGCACGGGTCAGGCCTGCCGCCCGGGCGACCTCGCCGCTGCCCAGGGCCCCGCAGTCCAGACCGCGCAGGAGGTGTCCGGAGAGGGCCCTGGCGGTGGCGGGCTCGTCCATGACGTCACCGCCGGCCCGCCCGGCGTACCGGGCGAGGCGGGCGGCGGCCCGCTCGAAGCCCTCCCGGTAGAAGGCGAAGACGGCCGCGTACCGGGTGGGGAGGTGGCCGGGGTGCATGTCCCAGCCCTGGTAGTAGGCGCGGGCGAGGGCGCGGCGCGTGAGTCCGTAGTGCAGGCGCCAGGCGTCGTGGACCTTTTCGGTGGGCCCGACGGGCAGGACGTTGGTGGAGCCGTCGGAGAGGCGCACGCCGGTGCCCGCGGCGGCGACCTGCATGACGGCCTTGGCGTGATCGGCGGCCGGGTGGTCGCTCGACTGGTGCGCGGCGGAGACGCCGAGGCAGGCGCTGTAGTCGAAGGTCCCGTAGTGCAGCCCGGTGGCACGGCCCTCGGCGGCCTGGATCATCCGGGCGACGGCGGCGGTGCCGTCACTGGCGAGGATGGACTGGCTGGTCTCGATCTGGATCTCGAAGCCGATCCGGCCGGGTGCCAGACGGTGCGTCTCCTCGAAGGCGCCGAGAAGGCGGGCCATGGCGGTGACCTGCTCGGGATAGGTGACCTTGGGCAGAGTCAGGGCCAGCCCCTCGGGCAGACCTCCGGCCTCCATCAGGCCGGTGAGGAAGATGTCGAGGGTGCGCATGCCCCGGTCACGTACGGCGGCCTCCATGCACTTCATGCGGATGCCCATGTACGGGGCCGCGGTACCGGCCGCGTACATCCTGGCGATCAGCCGGGCGGCGCGGGCCGCGGTCTGGTCCTCCTCGGCCCCGGGACGGTTTCCGTAACCGTCCTCGAAGTCGACACGCAGGTCTTCCACCGGCTCGCGTTCCAGTTTGGCGCGGACGCGGCCGTACACGTCCTCGGCCAGCGCGTCGTCCAGCCCGAGGACCGCGGCGAAGGACGCGGCATCGGGGGCGTGCTCGTCGAGTGCCGCGAGGGCCCGGTCGCCCCAGGTGCGGAGGGTGTCCTCGGCGAAGGCGTCGGCGGGAACGTAGACGGTGTGGACGGGCTGGCGGGTGCCGGGGTCTCCGGGGTAGCGGCGCTCCAGTTCGGCGTCGACCGTGGCGAGGGAGGCGTCGATCTCCTCGGTGACGGCGCCCGCGAGGCTCGTCGCCACCCGCTCCTGCTGCTCCTGACCCATCCCGTACCCTCCCATGGTTCCGCGATGCAGAATCAACAATCCGCATGATGAAGTTATCGAGCGGCCTTTTCGGCGGTCAACACCGTGTCGTGAGCCGGCCCGCTCCACCCGCTCGCCATGCACACGTCCATCTGGCCCCGTTTGTCCGTGCCGACCCACAGCCGTCTCACACGCCGCCCGGTACCGAAGGGTGCCTCGCCGCCACCGCCGCCCTTCCGCTGTCCAGTACAGCACTGTCCCGCGCCCCGGCCTCGGCGGACGAGCGCGGGGACGAGTTCACGGCGGTCCTCTACGACACCCGGCGGCTCGTGCCGCTGGAGTACGACAACACTTCGGCGGCGCGTTCCGACCCGGTCCACGACACGATGCTGGGCGCCGGGCTCCTCGACACCTGGGACGCGGCCGCCGGGCGCGGGGAGGCGTACGGGACGTTCCACGGGTACCGGCCGCTGGTGCCGGACGGCGCACGCATCGACTGGATCCTGGTGACGCCCGGTGCCGCGGTACACCGGGCGTCGGTGAACACCTTCGCGTCCGGCGGCCGGTTCCCCAGCGACCATCTGCCGGTCCAGGCATCCCTGACCCTGTGACACACCGGGCCTCCCGCGACCGATGCGGTCACGGGAGGCCCGGTCGGGTCCTCGGGTGATCAGCCCTTGCGGGTCTTGATCTCCTCGGTCAGCTGCGGGACCACGTCGAACAGGTCGCCGACGATGCCGTAGTCGACCAGGTCGAAGATCGGGGCCTCGGCGTCCTTGTTGACGGCCACGATGGTCTTCGAGGTCTGCATACCGGCCCGGTGCTGGATCGCGCCGGAGATGCCGGAGGCGATGTACAGCTGCGGCGAGACCGACTTGCCGGTCTGGCCGACCTGGTTGGTGTGCGGGTACCAGCCGGCGTCGACGGCGGCACGCGAGGCACCGACGGCCGCGCCGAGTGAGTCGGCGAGCGCCTCGATGAGTCCGAAGTTCTCCGCGCCGTTGACACCGCGGCCGCCGGAGACCACGATCGCGGCCTCGGTCAGCTCCGGACGGCCGGTCGACTCACGCGGCGTACGGCCGGTGACCCTGGTGCCGGTCGCCGCGTCGGAGAAGGTCACCGACAGGGCCTCGACCGCACCGGCGGCCGGGGCGGCCTCCACGGCGGCCGAGTTCGGCTTCACCGTGATGACCGGGGTGCCCTTGGAGACACGGGACTTGGTGCTGTAGGAAGCGGCGAACACCGACTGGGTGGCCACCGGGCCCTCGTCGCCGGCCTCCAGGTCGACGGCGTCGGTGATGATGCCGGAGCCGAGCCGCAGCGCCAGGCGGGCGGCGATCTCCTTGCCCTCGGCGGAGGAGGACACCAGGACGGCGGCCGGGGAGACGGCCTCGTGGGCGGCCTGGAGGGCGTCCACCTTCGGCACGACCAGGTAGTCGGCGTACTCGGCGGCCTCGTGGGTGAGGACCTTCACCGCGCCGTGCTCGGCGAGCGTGGCGGCGGTGTCGGCGGCGCCGCTGCCCAGCGCGACGGCGACCGGCTCGCCGATGCGGCGGGCCAGGGTCAGCAGCTCCAGGGTCGGCTTGCGGACGGCACCGTCCACGTGGTCGACGTAGACGAGAACTTCAGCCATGGGACTTCTTCTCTCCTGCTTGCGAAGTGTGAGGGGGCGGGACGCCGGTCGAGCCTCTTGGCTCAGATGAACTTCTGGCTCGCGAGGAACTCGGCGAGCTGCTTGCCGCCCTCGCCCTCGTCCTTGACGATCGTGCCCGCGGTGCGGGCCGGACGCTCGGCCGCGGCGTCGACCGTGGTGTAGGCGTTCTCCAGGCCGACCTCGTCCTCGTCGATGTCGAGGTCGGAGAGGTCCCAGGACTGAACCGGCTTCTTCTTGGCCGCCATGATGCCCTTGAAGGACGGGTAACGAGCCTCGCCCGACTGGTCGGTGACCGACACGACCGCGGGGAGGGAGGCCTCGAGCTGCTCGGAGGCGGCGTCGCCGTCACGGCGGCCCTTGACCGTGCCGTCCTCGACGGACACCTCGGACAGCAGGGTCACCTGCGGCACGCCCAGGCGCTCGGCGAGCAGCGCCGGTACGACGCCCATGGTGCCGTCCGTGGAGGCCATGCCGGAGATGACCAGGTCGTAGCCGGCCTTCTCGACGGCCTTGGCCAGGACCAGGGAGGTGCCGATGGCGTCGGTGCCGTGCAGGTCGTCGTCCTCGACGTGGATCGCCTTGTCGGCGCCCATGGACAGCGCCTTGCGCAGCGCGTCCTTGGCGTCCTCCGGGCCCACCGTCAAAACGGTGATCTCCACGTCGTCGTCGGAGTTCTCCGAGATCTGCAGCGCCTGCTCGACCGCGTACTCGTCCAGTTCGGAGAGCAGACCGTCCACATCGTCACGGTCGACGGTCAGGTCATCGGCGAAGTGCCGGTCGCCAGTGGCGTCGGGCACGTACTTCACAGTGACAACGATCCTCAAGCTCACGCCGGCTCTCCTACTGCATCGTCATTTCTGGCTGCCTGCCTGCAGGCAGCATAGGCGCCTGAAGGGGGCGATCCCGGTCGGGGCGACCCGCGCTCCGAACGAAATATTACTCGTCAGTACACCCAGTTCCTTCCCGCTAAGCAAGCGCTTTGAACTGTGACCTTCGCAACGCAGCGTAACCGGAACTCGACGGGTCCGCGACCAGGAGCGACCCCGCCTCAGTCACGCAGTCCGTTGAAACGCCCCTGGTGGTAGAGGAGCGGACGGCCGTGGCCCGAGGGATCGCCCAGCAGCACCTCGGCGACCACGATCCGGTGGTCGCCGGCGGGCACCCGCGCCACCACCTTGCACACCATCCAGGCCGGCACGTCGTCCAGCACGGGGACGCCCTCGGGCCCTTCCCGCCAGGCGGTGGCGGGACCGAAGCGGTCGGCGCCCCTGCGCGCGAAGGTCGCCGCCAGCTCCTGCTGGTGCTCCCCGAGGACGTGCACGCCGACGTGGTCGCTCGTCGCGATCACGGGCCAACTGGAGCTCCCCGCGCCGACCCCGAAGGACAGCATCGGCGGCTCGGCGGAGACGGAGGCGAGCGACGTGGCGGTGAAGCCGACCGGGCCGCGACGGCCGCTCGCAGTGATCACGGCGACGCCCGCCGCGTGCCTGCGGAAGACGGAGCGCAACAGGTCGGGCGAGGCGGGCCGGGCGGTACCGAGGCCGGACGTGGCCGTCATGAAACTGTCCTTCTGCGAGAGGTGGCGAGCGGGTTCGCGGCTGCTCACCGGCCCGGTCGGCGCACCTGCGCGGCGCGGGCGGCCGCCGGACGGCCGGGTACCCGTCGGGGGCGAAGGAGTTCCGAAGGCATGGAGCCAGGCTGACGACGTGTGGCATGCACAGTCAAGTCGGTCCCGTGATGTGGGAGATGCCTCACCGTGGTCCCGAAGGCCCTCACACCGCCTCCCCGAGCGCCGCGACCACATCCGCCTTGCGCGGCTGTCCGGTCGCTCGCCGCACGATCCGGCCTCCCGCATCGAGGACCAGCACCGTCGGGGTCTTCACGATCTCCAGCCGGCGCACGAGGTCCAGATGGGCCTCGGCGTCGATCTCCACATGCGCCACGCCCGGGACCAGATCGGCGACCTCGCCGAGCACCCGCCGGGTCGCCCGGCAGGGCGCGCAGAAGGCGCTGGAGAACTGCACAAGGGTGGCGCGCTCCCCCGGCCTGATTCCCAGCGCCGCCCAGGTCTCCGCGTCCACCCGGAGCCCTCCCTCGTCGTCCCGGCCTCGCACTCGCCCTCCCCCGCCATAAGCCCACTGTCAACCGTCACCAGCGTCCCCAGCGCCTCGAACATTCCCGGGCGTCGCACAAAGACCAGGTGGATCAAGGGGTGGACGTGACGAGAATCTCGCCGCCGACGGGCACCAGGGCTGGTTCACCAGCCGTTCTTGGGGCACCATCTGCGACAAGCCGTAAAACCTACGGCTGCGTAACTTCGACTGGGAGCCTCCCACCCCAGGCAGAGAAGGAAGGGTTCCTACCCGCCCATGGCAGAACTTGTCTACCGGCCCGTCGTCGGCTTCGCCCGCACCCTGTTCAAGGCGTGGGACCTCAAGATCGACTGCCAGGGTTCGGAGAACATCCCGCGCTCGGGCGGCGCCGTGCTGGTGAGCAATCACATCAGCTATCTGGACTTCGTCTTCGACGGGCTGGCGGCGCTTCCCCAGAAGCGCCTGGTGCGCTTCATGGCGAAGGAGTCGGTCTTCCGTCACCGTGTCTCCGGTCCGCTGATGCGCGGCATGAAGCACATCCCGGTGGACCGCAAGCAGGGCGAGGCGGCGTACGAGCACGCGCTGCGGTCCCTGCGGTCGGGTGAAATCGTGGGTGTCTTCCCGGAGGCGACGATCTCGCAGTCGTTCACGCTGAAGAGCTTCAAGTCGGGTGCCGCGCGTATGGCGCAGGAAGCGGGCGTGCCGCTGATCCCGATGGCGGTGTGGGGTACGCAGCGGTTGTGGACCAAGGGCCAACCGCGCAACTTCAAGCGCAGCCACATCCCCATCACCATCCGCGTGGGTGAGGCGATCGAAGCATCCAAGGACAAGTACGCGGGAGCGATCACCCGTCAGCTGCGCGAGCGCGTGCAGGAGTTGCTGGAAGCGGCGCAGCGCGCGTACCCGGTGCGGCCCAAGGGCCCGGACGACACGTGGTGGATGCCGGCCCACCTCGGCGGTACGGCCCCGACCCCGGAGCAGGTCCGCCGGGCCGAGGCACACTGACACCCGTCGCCCCCGGTGCCACGCGCTGTCGACCGGGGTCCTGCCCGTGACGGCGAGCCGGCGTATTCGCACGCCGGCTCCGTTTGCCGGCAACGCGTCGAGAGAATCCGGCGAGCGCCTCGGACGAGTCGCGGGTGCGGAGCGGCTGGGAGCCGAACGCCGTGTGGAACGCGCACCGGGCCACCAAGTGCCGTGGGTGAAACAGGGCGCGAGGGCACACCTCGCCGTGACACGGCCGGGTGCGGAGAACACGGTCCGCCGTGTCCTCAGAGCGCGGTGGGCAGGGTGCGCCACAGATGGGGTCGGTCACAAGCGGCCTGGAGGGCGCCCAGCACGGCGGGATGAGGTCGTGCATACAGGACTGGATAGTCCATTTCGCCGGACCCCTGATCGGGCGTGAAGGCCAGCCGCTCACCCTCCAGCGAGAACCGGGCGTCCACTCCGGGTTTGTTGCCGCGGGGGTCCTGGCGGTGCCAGGCGCCATGGAACCGCACGGCGACCAGACCGTGGACGACTCCGAGGTTCTGGTAGCAGAGCGCGGTCGGGATGTCCTCGGCACGCAGCAGCGCGGCCAGCGCGTGGGCCTTGGCATAGCAGATGCCGGTGCGCCGTTCCAGGACGTCGGAGGCGCGCCAGGTGACACGGAGATCACCGGAGTCCTGTGAATGCGGGACGGCGTCACGCACATACTCGAAGGCCACCCGCGCATACTCATACGAGTTGGCCACACCTGCGGCGAGCCGCGCGGCTGTCTCGCGGACCAGCGGATGGTGATGGTCGATCGCCTCGTCGGCGGCCAGATACGCGGAGAGGTCCGGGGTTTCCTGGATCATCTGCATGACGTCACAGCATAGGTAAGCGGCCGACCGACAGTCAATGAATTTCCGATTGACCGC
Organism: Streptomyces sp. NPDC031365; assembly: GCF_055569765.1. Classification (NCBI taxonomy): domain Bacteria; kingdom Bacillati; phylum Actinomycetota; class Actinomycetes; order Kitasatosporales; family Streptomycetaceae; genus Streptomyces; species Streptomyces sp. NPDC031365. The sequence continues at coordinate 84,873 of NZ_JBVIIM010000015.1, forward strand.
ATACCTATGCACACCCTGCTAGCGGGCCATCTCCTCCTTGAGCGCCGCCACGAAGGTGTCCACGTCGTCCTCGGTGGTGTCGAAGGCGCACATCCAGCGGACGTCGCCCGCTGCCTCGTCCCAGAAGTAGAAGCGGAACCGCTTCTGCAGACGCTCGCTCACCTCGTGCGGCAGCCGCGCGAAGACGGCGTTGGACTGCACCGGGTAGAGGGTCTCCACGCCGTGGACGGCGCGTACGCCCTCGGCCAGGCGCTGGGCCATCTCGTTCGCGTGCCGGGCGTTGCGCAGCCACAGGTCCCGGGACAGCAGTGCCTCCAGCTGCACGGACACGAAGCGCATCTTCGACGCCAGCTGCATGGACAGCTTGCGCAGGTGCTTCATGTGCCGGATGCCGTCCGGGTTCAGCACCACGACCGCCTCGCCGAACAGGGCCCCGTTCTTGGTTCCGCCCAGTGAGAGGAGGTCGACCCCGACCGCGTTGGTGAAGGTGCGCAGCGGCACGTTCAGCGTGGCGGCGGCGTTGGCCAGCCGGGAGCCGTCGACGTGCACCTTCATGCCGTGCGCGTGGGCATGGTCGCAGATGGCGCGGATCTCGTCCGGCGTGTAGACCGTGCCCAGCTCGGTGGTCTGGGCTATGGAGACCACCTGCGGCATCGCCCGGTGCTCGTCGTCCCAGCCGTACGCCTGCCGGTCGATCAGCTCGGGGGTGAGCTTTCCGTCCGGGGTGGGAACGGTGAGCAGCTTGAGGCCGCCGACCCGCTCCGGTGCGCCGCCCTCGTCCACGTTGATGTGGGCGCTCTCGGCGCAGATCACCGCGCCCCAGCGGTCGACGACCGCCTGGAGCGCGACGACGTTGGCGCCGGTGCCGTTGAACACCGGGAACGCCTCGGCCGTGGGGCCGAAGTGGCTGCGGATCACCTGCTGCAGGTTCTCCGTGTACGCGTCCTCGCCGTACGCGACCTGGTGCCCGCCGTTGGCCACCGCCAGGGCGGCGAGCACCTCCGGGTGGGCCCCGGCGTAGTTGTCGCTGGCGAAACCCCGGACGTCCGGGTCGTGATGACGACGCGCGTCGGTCCTGGGTGGGTTCACGGCTTCTCGGTCAGCCACAGACGGTTTCCGTTCACTTCCGCGGCGGGCTTGTCCCAGACTCCGACGATGGCCTCGGCCAGGTCCTTGACGTCCGTGAAGCCCGCGAACTTCGCGTTGGGGCGGTCGGCGCGCATCGCGTCGTGCACCAACGCCTTCACCACCAGGATCGCAGCCGCCGATGTGGGCCCCTGCTCGCCCCCGGCCTTGCGGAAGTAGTCGCCCATGGCCAGCGTCCACGCCTCGGCGGCGGCCTTGGCGGAGGCGTACGCGGCGTTACCCGCGGTGGGTTTGCTCGCGCCGGCCGCGCTGATCAGCAGGTACCGGCCGCGGTCGCTGCGCTGGAGCGCCTCGTGGAAGGCGAGGGTGGTGTGCTGCACGGTACGCACCAGCAGCAGTTCCAGGAAGTCCCAGTCGTCCAGGCTGGTCTTGGTGAAGGTCTCGCTGCCGCGCCAGCCGCCGACAAGGTGGACCAGGCCGTCGACCCGGCCGAACTCCTTCTCGACCCGGGCGGCCCACTCGCGTGTGGAGCCCAGGTCGAGCAGGTCCACCGTCTCACCGGTGACGGTCGCGCCGCCGTGCGCGTAACGCGCCGCGTCGACCGCCTCCGCCAGCCGCTCCGGGTCGTTGTCCGAACCGATGACGACCGCGCCGGCCTCGGCCAGCCTGAGCAGCGCCGCACGTCCCGCGGGTCCTCCCGCGCCGGCCACCGCGATCACCGCACCGTCGAGCGCCCCGTTCCCCATGATCCTCGCCTCCTGAGCAGTGTTGTGAACGGGATCGCTCACGCGGCGACCCGCTCGGCGCCGTCCGCCGTGATGCCCCTGGTCGCGGCGATCACGTTCTTCAGCTTCTTGGACAGTGCCTCATAGAACATGCTCAGCGGAAACTCGTCCGGAAGCACGTCATCCACGAGTTTCCGCGGCGGCAGCGTCAGGTCGAGGGCGTCGGGACCCTTGGCCCACTTGGAGCCCGGGTGCGGGGAGAGATAGGTGGAGACGAGCTCGTACCCGGCGAACCAGTGGACGAGCTTGGGGCGGTCGATGCCGTCGCGGTACAGCCTCTCGATCTCGGCGCACAGCTGGTTGGTGACCTGCGGGGCGCGCTCCCAGTCGATGGTGAGCTGGTTGTCGGTCCAGCGGACGACATCGTGCTTGTGCAGGTAGGCGAACAGCAGCTGGCCGCCGAGACCGTCGTAGTTGCGCATCCGCTCACCGGTGACCGGGAAGCGGAACATCCTGTCGAACAGCACCGCGACCTGCACGTCACGGGCCTGCGGGATGCCGTCGTCAGCGAGCTTCACGGCCTCCTTGAAGGCGGTGAGGTCGCAGCGCAGCTCCTCCAGGCCGTACATCCAGAACGGCTGGCGCTGCTTGATCATGAACGGGTCGAACGGCAGGTCGCCGTGGCTGTGGGTGCGGTCGTGAACCATGTCCCACAGCACGAACGCCTCTTCGCAGCGCTTCTGGTCGTGCACCATGGCGGCGACGTCCTCGGGCAGCCTGAGACCCAGGATGTCGACGGCGGCCTCGGTGACGCGGCGGAAGCGCGCGGCCTCGCGGTCGCAGAAGATGCCGCCCCAGGTGAAGCGCTCGGGGGCCTCCCGCACGGCGATGGTCTCGGGGAAGAGGACCGCGGAGTTGGTGTCGTATCCCGCGGTGAAGTCCTCGAAGGTGATGCCGCAGAACAGCGGGTTGTCGTAGCGGGTGCGCTCCAGCTCGGCCAGCCAGTCGGGCCAGACCATGCGCAGCACGACCGCCTCGAGGTTGCGGTCGGGGTTGCCGTTCTGCGTGTACATCGGGAAGACGACCAGGTGCTGGAGGCCGTCCTCACGGGCCGCGGCGGGCTGGAACGCCAGCAGCGAGTCGAGGAAGTCGGGCACCTCGAAACCGCCCTCGGCCCAGCGGCCCAGGTCCTTGGCCAGCGCCTCGTGGTAGGCACTGTCGTGCGGGAGCAGCGCGGAGAGCTCCTCGACGGCGCCGACCACGGTCCGCACCGCACTCTCGGCATCGGCGCGGTCCGGGGCGCCGTCGGCCTCGAAGTCGATCGACCCGTCCTTGGACTGCCAGGGCCGGATCCGCTCCACGGCATCCTTGAGCACGGGCCATGCCGGGTGCTCGATCACCCTGGTCACCGAAGGAACCCGCCCCTCCGTACCCACCTGCACAAGAATTTCCGTCATTTCCCATCCTTCACAGGAGAACCTCACGTGAGAAGACCGTATACATAGGCGGTTTCTCCCAGCAAGGGGCACCTCCGCAAATCATCCTGCCTCGCCCCCAACCTCACCGCATTATTTCCTGTGTGACACCCCACTGGCCGACGCTGTGTGCAATCGATGTTCAGCCTCTGGACGCGGCGGGCACAGGCGATACGGTCCAGGAGGGCCGTAGGGACGCGGCCCCCCGCCGCCGTCGACGGAAGCGAGTCGTCTCTTGAACTTCCTCACCATCGGTCACCGCGGAGTCATGGGTGTCGAGCCCGAGAACACCCTCCGGTCCTTCGCCGCCGCCCAGGATGCGGGCCTCGACGTCATCGAGCTCGATCTGCATCTGAGCAAGGACGGCGCGCTCGTCGTCATGCACGACACCGAAGTGGACCGCACGACGGACGGCACGGGCGCCATCGCGGACAAGACACTTGCCGAACTGCGTGCCCTGGACGCGGGGCGCGGCGAGCGCGTGCCCCTCTTCGACGAGGTCCTGGACGCCGTCCGGGCCCCGCTCCAGGCCGAGATCAAGGACGTACGGGCAGCCAGGGCACTGGCCGAGGTGATGAACGAACGGGGACTGGCCGGCCGGGTCCAGGTCTCGTCGTTCCACGACGATGCGGTCATCGAGATCGCCCGGCTGGTGCCCGGCGTGCGCACGGCCCTCGTCGCCAGCCGTTACGGCACCGATGTCGTGGACCGAGCCGTCACGGCCGGCGCCTCGACCGTCTGCCTCAACATCCGCCGGCTCACCCTGGAGATCGTGGAGCGGGCACGGAAGGCCGACCTGGCCGTCTACGGCTGGGTGGTCAACACCCAGGACCACCTCAGGCTGGTCCGCGCCCTGGGGCTCGACGGGGCGACCACCGACTACCCGGAGATCAAACGCACCGGCCGCTTCACCGCGTGACCGGCCCGGTGCCTGACGACGGTCGGGCCAGTTCCTTGACCAACAGCTCGAACTGCAGATCGTCACGCTGGGGGATACCGAAGCGTTCGTCGCCGTACGGGAAGGGCGTCATCCGTCCCGTACGGCGGTAGCCTCGCCGCTCGTACCAGGCGATCAGGTCCTCGCGTACCGAGATCACCGTCATGTGCATCTCGTCCACACCCCAGGTCTCGCGGACCTGACGCTCCGCCTCCATGATGATCGTTCTGCCGAGCCCCGCGCCCTGGACGGCGGGGCTGACGGCGAACATGCCGAAGTAGGCGTGGGCGCCACGGTGTTCGAGCTGGCAGCAGGCGACGATCCGGCCCTCGCGCTCCACCGTCAGCAGCCGGCTGTCCGGCGACTTGATGATCTCCAGCACCCCTTCCGGGTCGGTCCGCTGCCCCTGGAGGATGTCCGCCTCGGTGGTCCACCCGGCCCGGCTGGCGTCTCCCCGGTACGCCGACTCGATCAGCGCGACGAGCGCGTCCACATCGGCGTCGGTGGCGTCGCGGAAGGTCGGTTCGGTGTCGGTGGCGGATTCCATGGGCTGGTCCCCTGATTCGTGTGCGTCGCTTTCGGCGTGGCCAGGACGGGGACGAGACTAACCCGGCCACTACGCTCGGCCGCATGGTGCATGTACTGAGCAGCCGTGTCCTGCTCCGCCCCACCGACCCCGACCGCTCCCGCGCGTTCTACGGCGAACAGCTGGGCCTCGCCGTCCACCGCGAGTTCGGTACGGGCCCGGAGCGCGGCACCGTCTACTTCCTCGGCGGCGGCTTCCTGGAACTCTCCGGACGCTCGGACGCCTCCTCGCCGGCCTCCCCGGATGTGCGGCTGTGGCTCCAGGTCGAGAACGTCACGGCGGTGCACGAGGAACTGGTGGCCGAGGGGGTCGGGGTCGTCCGTCCTCCGGTGGAGGAGCCATGGGGTCTGATCGAGATGTGGATCGAGGATCCGGACGGGACACCGATCGTCCTGGTCGAGGTCCCGGGCGGCCATCCGCTGCGGTACCGGCCGGGAATCTGAGGGCGGCGGTCAGTCCGGGCGGTGCTCCCAGCCCCGGTCGGTGCGGGTCAGCTCGCGGAAGCCGGCGCCGGGTGAGACGGCCGAGCGCGGTCCGGTCGGTCTCCGGCTCACAGGCGACCAGGCGGTCGACGCGACACAGACGGAGCCAGTCGGCGGCGTGCGCGAGCAGACGGTGCTCGAGACCGGTGTCGTGGGCGACGGGGTCGAGGTGCAGATTGCCGATGTCCGCCAGGCCGGCGGCCCGCGCGAGGCGTTCGGGGCGGGCCAGTGCCGTGTCGATCTCGATGAAGCCGTGGGCGTTTCGGTCCGCGTACACCGTGAAGCGTGTACCACACTCCCCCAGGGTGCGCTCGACGGTGATGTCCTCGCCCGGCTCGTCGCGCGGCAGGTCGGCCACCCGGGCCAGGAGGACCACCTCCGTGTCCCCGACGTGCCGGAAGCCGGCGGCCTCGTAGACCGCGCGGATGTGCGGCCAGTTCCGGGGCAGGCCGTACACGACGGGGGCGGGCAGGGATCCGTCGGCGTAGCGGATGCGGACGTTCCAACGAGTGAGCAGGGCCAGGCACGCCCGCATCAGGGTGTGCCCGGCGTCCACGACGTCCGGGAGGAACGACGTCGGCGGCCGGCAGACGAACCAGTCGATCCCGCCCGCGTTCCGGTAGTGTTCGCCGACCTCGGAATCGGCGCGATAGCGCAGCATATGGGCGCCGGCGACGACGTGTCCGCGCCGCTCGGCGACGAGCGTCGCCCGCTCGGCCACCCACGGGTCCGTGATGAACTCGTCGGGTTGACGCTCCAGGTCGGCCAGGACGGTGTTCACGGAGACGGAGACGCCGGGGACGACGGCCGCGACATGCGCGTTGACCAGATCGGTGAGCTGATCGCGGTCGGTGCGGCGGAAGGGACGTACGGCGAGTGCGGGCACGGGGTACCTCCAGGCGGGGTGAAGGAGCCGGTGGCCGCCACGCGGTGCGGTACGGAGCGAGGGTACGGCCCGGCTTCAGGTCCGCGCCAGCCGCTTTCGCGCCGGATGGCCGGGGCCGGGCGCCGGGCTTAGCGTGCTGGAGGACGGAAGGAGTGTCATGAGACTGTCCGCGCCGGTGACCGGGGGGCCCTGCTGGGCCGAGCTGGGGACCACCGACCTGCAGTCCGCGAAACGGTTCTACACGCGGCTGTTCGGCTGGCGCCCCGAAACGGATCAGCGCCGGGAGGCGGGCGGCTACACGGTCGCGTACCTCGATGAGGCGCCGGTGGCCGCGCTGGCGCCGCTGTACCAGGAGTCGCAGCCGGTGGCCTGGAACGTGTCGTTCGCGGTGACCGACTCCGACGCCACCCTTCGCGCGGTGCGCGCGGCGGGCGGGCAGCCGCTGCTCGGCTCCATGGACGTGTTCGACATGGGCCGTTTCGCGGTGGCCGCCGATCCCACCGGCGCCGTGTTCCAGCTGTGGCAGGCGGGCACCTTCCGGGGCGCAGGAGCGTTCAACGTGCCAGGGTCACTGGGCTGGGTCGAGCTGCTGACCCGCGCGCCCCGGCAGGCCGTGGCCTTTTACACCACCGTGTTCGGCTGGAGCGTGGAGCCGTCGCTCCGTTACCCCCAGTGGGGCATCGACGGCGCCGACTTCGGGGGCATGGTGACGATGGACGACAAGTTCCCGCACGAGGTGCCGACACACTGGCTGCCGTACTTCGCCGTCGACGACGTGGACGCCGCCGTGGTGACGGCCACCGCGGTGGAGGGCACGGTGCTGATGGAGCCCGTCTCGCACCCGGAGGGTCCGCGCATCGCGGTGCTCCGGGATCCCCAGGGCGCGATGTTCGGCGTGTACCGGGCGGCGGACGAGAAGTAGCCACCCACAACGGCCCGGCGTGCCGTCAGGCGCGCAGTGCCGTCAGGCGCGCAGTGCCGTCAGGCGCGCAGTGCCGTCAGGCGCGCAGTGCCGTCAGGCGCGCAGTGCCGTCAGGCGCGCAGTGCCGTCAGGC